>DASSUS010000052.1:0-5638 GCA_035706765.1 Gemmatimonadales bacterium | reverse complement strand
GATCTCGCGAGCGCACGTCGCTCCACAATTCCCACATCATCAGGGCTCGTTCTTTGGTAAGATCCTCTTCCACAATCGCAATCACTTCGTCCACCTCGTCTCGCGTCGACCCCGTATTCAGCGCACCGCGCAGGTGCGCGTGCAATTGACGGGGCGCGTTCTGCATCGCGATCGCCGCCAGCGTGCACAGCTCGCGCTTCCTCGAATCGAGCCCGGGACGGCCCAGGATCTTGCCGTAGGCGTCCACGACGACCAGCGGCTCGATCGCCGGATGGAGCGCTCGCAGATTCAGCATCAGCTTGTGAAACGTCCGGCCGTACACCTCGCCGCACGCCTCCACGCCGCGCTCGGTCCAGCGCTCCCATTCGGAATGCGCGATCGGCTCGCCCTGCTCGCTTTCGAGCACCGGCCCCGCCACGCTGCGCCACACGCCGAATGCCACCAGCGCGAGCGGATATCCGACGTTCAGGAAGCTCTGCAGCAACAGCTCGTCTACCCATTGCGGCGGCACGTGCAGCGCGCGCGCGGCGACCATGCGCTCGCGCAGCTTCGCTTCGTCACCCGTCGCGGTCGCCACCGCGATTCGCACCAGCGCCAGCGTTTGCTGATCGAGGCTCATTGTAATGCGCCGGGCGCCGCACGCCGCACGCATTTCATCGCGCGAGTCCCCCATTTACACGCATCTCACCCACCGTTTCGCCCCGGGAGTTCGTGATCGGCTTCCTTATTAAGGAGGACGGCTGCGGCCGGAGCCCGAGCTCGCTGAGCACGGCGGCGATCGCGAGCGCCGAAGCCAGACTGTGGCCGTCCACCACCTTGAGCGCGACGCCCAGCCCTTCGCGCACCAGCAGCGCGCTGTACACCCCCTCGGCGCCGACCTTGGTCACCACGCGCCCCGGATGGCCGCGCATCATCTCCGTGCACGGGCGGCCCGTCCCGGCGACCAGCTCCGGATGATGTAGCATCGCTTCGACAATGCGTGCGGAGTGCGGCGTGTGGCCTGCGTGGAGGCGAGCGTAGGCCAACGCCATGTTGCGCAACGGCAGCGCGAAGCACGCCACGCCGCAGCCATCGACCGCAACGGCGATATCGGCCGCAGCAAGGTCGGTGTACTCCGATACCGACTTCAAACAGCGCTGCTGCACCGGATGCTCGATCCGCGCGTAGAACTCCGTCGGCCAGCCGTGATGTTTCGCGAGCGCGAGCATCCCCGTGTGCTTGCCCGAGCAGTTCGAGTACACCGCGGTGAGCCGCATGCCCCGCGTTTCGTAGTCTTTGGCGACCGCGTCCGACAGCGGCCGGTGCGGCCCGCACATCAGGTCGCGCTCGGTGCAGCCGATGCGCTGCAGGAACTCGCGTACCAGCGCGACCTGGCCCGGCTCGCTCGAGTGCGACGCGCACGCCAGCGCGAGGTCCTCACGGCGCAGGCCGAAACGCTCGACGACGCCGTCCTCCACCAGCGGCTGGGCCTGGAACGGCTTCGCCGCCGAGCGCCAAAAGGTGTTGTAGTCGGGATCGCCGGCACTCGCGACGAGCTTGCCCGTGCTGTCGACGACGGCCACGTGCACCTCGTGGCGTGACTCGACGACCGTCCCGCGAACATTTTCGACGTGCATGGGCCCGAATGATAACGCTTATATTGCCCCGCCATGCGCACCGCGCGCACCGCTCTGCTCGCGCTCCTGTTCCTGCTCCTGCTCCTGCCGGCCGGCGTAGCCGCCGCTGCCGTCCAGGAGGCCTCGCCGTATCTCCCCGTCAATCACTGGGCGCAGCCGTTTCTCGAGCATCTCATCGCCGCGGGCCGCATCGTCGATCCGGCGCCGCTGACGCGCCCGTTCCGCGTCGACCAGGTCGTGCGCGCGCTCGAAGCGGTCGACAGCACCGTCGTCACCGGCGCCGAATGGGGCGTGGTCAGGCGGGTCCGCTCCGAGCTGACGCGCAAATTCCGCGGCCCCTCGGCGCGCATCGACCTGCACGCGAGCATCGCCGCCGGCTCGCACGCGCGCCGCGATCCGCTGCGCGAGGCCGGGGGGGGCCCAGGCCACGCCACGTTCGCGGGCGGCGCGGGGCTCACCTTCTACTTCGGTCCCGCGGTCCTCGTCACGCATCCCTATTTCGACACACGCCTCAAATGGGATCCCGACTACTTCGGCAAGAAGGACCGCGTGATCGCGGGTCGCGCCGCCGAAGCGTACGCCAGCGCGCAGTGGCGCTTCGGCGAGCTGTTCTTCGGCAGCGTCGATCGCAACTGGGGACCGCGGTTCACCGAAGGGCTGCTCGTCTCGCCGAGCCCCTACAGCTACGATCACCTCGACGTGCGACTCGGCACCGACGGGATTTACTTAGAGGGACTGATCACGCAGCTCGACGACGTGGCCGATACCGCGGGCGTTCCCAACCATCGCTATCTGATCGCGCACCGGTTCACGATCCGGCCACCGTGGAACTTCACCGTCTCGCTTTGGGAAGGGACCGTCGTCGCGGGGCCCGATCGGCAGCTCGAGCCCTGGTTCACCAACATCTTCACGCTCGGCATCCTGCAGCAGTACGATCAGAACTCGCAGGCGAACAACCTGCTCGGGCTCGACGTCACCGCGCGCGTCAAGCGCACGCAGCTGTTCGCGTCGGTGCTGGTGGACGACATCCAGGTCGACAACGAAACCGCGGGCGACAACGAGCCGCCCTCCTACGGCTTCACGCTCGGCGCGCAGGGCGGTATCGCGGGAGGACGCTTCGGCTGGACCGGCTTCTACACGCAGGTCTCGAACCTCACCTATCGCACGCCCAATCCCGCCGAAGCGCTGATGCGGCGAAACGTCGGGCTCGCCCGTAACTTTGCCGACTACGATCAGCTCACATTGCGCGGCAGCATGATCGCGGGACCGGCGGTGTTGCTCGAGCCGGAGATCACGCTGCTGCGCCAGGGCCAGGGCGATTTCCGGCTGCCCTACCCCTCCGTGGCGCAGTTCGACTCGACGCCAACGCTGTTCGCCGGCGTGGTCGAGCGCACGCTGCGACTCGCGGTCGCGGCCCGGGCGGCGCGGGGGCGCTGGGTGCTTTCGGGTGACGGGGGCGTGCATTTGATCTCGAACGCCGACCATGTCACCGGCGCAAACCGAACTCGGTGGGTCGGACGGATTGCCCTAGAGTGGCGCACAAAGAAAGAGGGCAGAATTCCATGACAGATCAGCGTGGCGCGTGCGGCGTGCGGCGTAGCACGGATGGGTTCGTGCGCCACGCCGCACGCCACACGCCGATACGCCGCACGTCTTCACGCCGCACGCTTTCACGCCGCACGCTTTCACGCCACACGCCTTCACGCCACACGCCTCTATGATGACTCGCGACCGCCTCGAAACACTCCTGCAGAAGATGTCGACGACCAAGGTCGTGGTGGTCGGCGACGCGATGCTCGACGTCTACCTCGTCGGTGAGGTCGACCGCGTCTCACCCGAAGCGCCGGTGCCCGTCGTCTCCGTGCACGCGAGCCGGCACGGGCTCGGCGGCGCCGCCAACGTCGCCGCGAACGTCGCCGCGCTCGGCGCCGAATGCCGGCTGGTCGCGGTCGTCGGCGACGACGCGCGCGCTACCTCGGTCCGCGCCGAGCTGGACGATGCGCGCCTCAAAACCGAATACCTCGTGATCGACGCGTCGCGCCCCACGACGTCGAAGACCCGCGTGGTCGCGCGCGGCCAGCAGATGCTGCGCATCGACGAGGAGATCGAAGATCCGATCTCGGCCCGCGTCATGGAGCAGCTCGGCGCCGCGCTGGAGCGCGCGCTCCAGGACGCCGACGCGCTGCTGATCGAGGATTACAACAAGGGCGCGCTGGTGCCGCAGGTGATCGAGCGCGCGATGGCGATCGCCAAGAAGAAGAGCCTGCCGGTCGTGGTCGATCCCAAGTTCAAGAACTTCTTCGCGTACCGCGGCGCGACGGTGTTCAAGCCGAACCGCCGCGAGCTCGAGCTGGCGATGGGCGCCGCGCTCGACCTCGCGCACCCCGACGCGCTGCCCGAAACACTCGACAAGCTCCACGTCGACAATCTCCTGCTCACGCTCGGCGCCGAAGGGATGCTGCTCGCGACCCGGGACGGCTCGATCACGCGCATCCCCACGATGGCGCGCGAAGTGTTCGACGTGTCGGGCGCGGGCGACACGGTGACGGCGTGGGTGGGCACGGCGCTCGCGGCGGGCGCGACGGTGCGCGAGGCGGCGCACATCGCGAACTTCGCCGCCGGAATCGAAGTGGGGAAAGCGGGCGTCGCCACCGTGTCGGGCGCCGAGGTGCTCACGATGCACGAGGCCTACTACGATCAGCTCGGGAAGCTCAGACGCGAAGGATTACTCTGAACGTCGCGCCCGCGCCCGGCGCGCTGTCGACGTCGACGCTGCCGCCGTGCGCTTCCACGATCTGCCGGACCACGTAGAGACCCAGCCCCGACCCGGGAATGCGGCCGACGCTCGGCAGCCGGCTGAACGGCTCGAACAGGCGCCGCTGATCCTCGGGTGAGATCCCGACGCCACTATCGGTCACGCTCAGCACCACATCGTCCGGACCGCGCTCCAGGCGCACCTTCACCTCGCCGCCGTCCGGAGAATACTTGATCGCGTTGCTGAGCAGGTTCGTGAGCACCTGCTCGATCCGCATCCGGTCGATCTGCAGCACCACCGGCTCGGCGGGCAGATCGAGCGCGACTCGATGCCGGCTCGAAAAGCCGTCGAACATCTCCGCGACGTGGCGCACGATCTCGACCAGGTCGTGCTCGCCGAGCTCGAGCCGGAACGGCTTCGCGCGCGAGCCAATCGTCGTCGCGGTAACGAGGTCCTGCAGCATCCGGTCCATGCGGTGCACCTGGCGGCGCACCATCTCGAGCGAATGCCGCAGCATCGGCTCGGGCGGGAGTGGTCGGTCGGGTGAGGTGATGTGGAACTGCGTGAGCAGGACGCCGAGCGGCGTGCGCAGATCGTGCGCCACGCTGCCGATGAACGCCGCTTCGGCATCCTGCTGCGCCGCGAGCGCCGCCGCCATGTCGTTGAAGCGCTGAATCATCACGCGAATCTCGGCCGGGCCCTCGACGCGGGCGCGCGTGTTTCGTTCGCCGCGCCCGAACTGCTCCATCGCCTTGGCGAGCGAGAAGATCGGCTTGAACGCGCGCGAGCGCAGCCACCAGATCGTGGTCACGGCGAGGATCAGGATCAGGACACCGCCCGTGATGGCCAGGATATCGGCGAGCCGGTCCCACGCCATCGTGCGCTGCTGCAGCATGTGAGCCTGCGCCACGTTCACCATGACCAGCCGTTGCAGCGCGTTGAACGCCTGCTCGCGTTCCGCCGGCAGCTCCGGATGGGTGAGCGGGAGCAGGACCATGCGATCGACGATCTCACTCGCCTCACCCTGCAGCGCGCGCTCCTCGGGCGTCGTCACGTGATCGCCGGCGGCGGCCACGAGATCGCGCAGCTGCCCCGTGAGACGCCCGCGCGTGAGCGGGTCGCTCGCCCGGTCGAGCAACAGCAGCGTGACCTCGGCTTCCTCGGCGGTGCGGATGCTCTCGACCGCGGCGAGCAGCTCGGCCGTGACCTTGCGCATGCTGGTCGTCAACAACATCAGCGCGACGGCGACGAGCAGCGCGATCATGGT
>DASSUS010000051.1:0-4546 GCA_035706765.1 Gemmatimonadales bacterium | reverse complement strand
TGCCGGCGGAGTACTTCAAGAGCGCCGAGTTCTGCGCGATGTGCGGGCCGAAATTCTGCTCGATGCACATCACGCGCGAGATCGAGCGCTCGCTGGGCAAGCGCGAGCCGCAGAAGAAAGAGCTAGTCCAACCGCTGCTCGGCTGAGCGCGCGTGCGCCTCGAGCCCCTCGACGCGACCCAGCCATGCTGCGTCTTCGATCAGTGGCCGGGCGGCGGCGCCGTCGTCGATGCGCAGCCAGGTCCGAACGCGCAGGAACGTGAAGACCGATAGCCCGCCGGTGGCGCGCGCAGTTCCGGCCGTCGGCAGGACATGGTTTGGCCCCGCGCCGTAGTCGCCGAGCACTTCGGCTGACGCGCCTCCGATGAACAGCGCGCCGAAGTGATTCAGGCGAGGCGCGATCGCTGTCGCATCTTCCAGGAACAGCTCGAGATGCTCTGGTGCCAGCGCGTCACACGCGGCGATTCCTTCCTCTACACTGTTCACCAACACCACACCACCATTCGCCAGACTTTGATGCGCTACAGCTGCCGTTGGAAGTGTTGCAAGCTGCCGGCCGAGCTCCAGCTCGACTCGTTCGGCTAGACCGCGGTCGAGCGTAACGAGAATGGGCCGCGCATCCGGGTCATGCTCCGCCTGCGCGAGCAGGTCGGCCGCTACGGCGCTCGCCGAGGCCGATTGGTCCGCGAAGATGACGACCTCGGTGGGACCGGCCCGCATATCGATCCGGACCTGGGTGCTCACGATCTGCTTTGCCGCGCTGACGTACCGGTTGCCGGGACCCGCGATGACATCGCTTGGAGGCACGGGACCCGCGCCGAACGCGAGCGCGGCGATCGCGTGCGCGCCGCCCGCCGCGAGTACCCCGTCGGCTCCGGCGAGCGCCGCGGCCCCGAGCATCATCGGCCCAGGCCTGGGAGTGGCAAGCCAAACCTGCTTCACGCCGGCCGTGCGAGCCGTCACGACCGTCATCAGCGCGGACGACAGCAGCGGGTAACGTCCGCCCGGCGCATAGCAGCCGGCCCGCTCTACCGGAGCGATCCAATGGCCGGCGCGGCCGCCCGGAACCGCGACATCGACGGGAGCGAGCGCGCGCAGCTGCGCCTCTGCGAAGCTCCGAATCCGATCGCCAATCCGCTTCAGCCGTTCGCGGTCCGTGGCGGCCATGTGTTGAAGCGCGCGAACCAGAGCGGCGCGATCGAAAAACAACGACGCGCCTTCTTTAATCTCATTGAAGCGCTCGGCGTATTCGCGAAGTGCGGTCTCACCTCGGGCCGCTACGTCTCTGACGATCGGCCCGGCGGCGGACATCGCCGCTTCAGAAACGGCTCCGCCGCGCCGCTGCACGAGCTCGGCGACCCGGCGAGGCGGCAACAGGCGGCCGCTCATTGCTTCCTGACCATCGGGCGACGAGTGACCGAACCGTACCGCCGCGCCAGCTCGGCGCGCACATCGGCCAGCGTGCCGCCTCCGCGTGCCAGCGCCACACACGCCATGTACAGCAGATCTGCCGTCTCGTGCACGACGTCCTCCGGCGTCGCGGCGCAGGCCAGCTCGTCCGCCTCTTCCGAAAGCTTTGCCGCGAGCAATGAAGCGTCCGTGAGCAGCCGTGTCGTGCCGGATTCCGCGACTGGATGCTCGATACGGTCTGTAAGCGTTCGCTCCAGGTCACCCAGATCGAACTCCGACGGCCAGCAGGAACGCCGATCGAGGTGGCAAAACCCGGCGCCATGCTGTCGCACGGTAAAGCGCAGTGCGTCGCGGTCGCAGTCCAGGTCCACGCGCAGCAGCTCCTGCGTGTTTCCGGACGTCGCGCCTTTTTCCCAGAGCGACTGACGCGAGCGGGACCAATAGATCCCGCGCCGCTCCGCGAGAGCGCGTGCCAACGATTCGCGCGTGCTCCACACGAGGCCGAGTGCGCGCCCCGCTTCGTCGCAAACGACGGTGGGCCAGAGATCGCCGGGCAGCGGCTTGGCGAGCGGGGCCGCAATCGCGTCTCCGAGCGAGAGCGAGCCGGTGTACAGCGCCATGCCGACCTGCGCATCCGCGCCGATCCGATCGAGCGCGGCAATATCGGAAGCACGGGTGATTCCTCCAGCGGCGGTCACACGGGCGCCATCGAACGCGGCGGCGTCGACGACCTTCTCCACAGCCGCGAAGTCGAAGCCACCCATCGCTCCTTCCTTCTCTACTTGCGTGAACAGGAAGCCTGCAACGAGCGACGCGAGCTCGCGTACCCTGTCGACCACATTCGCCCCCGTCTTTGCGCGCCACCCGTCGACCACGACTTCGCCGCGCTGCGCGTCGACGGCTGCAATCACGCGCTCGCGCGGCAGCGCGCCGCAGAACTCGGGCGTCGCGGCCGTGCCGATCATCACGTGCGTCGCGCCGGCATCGAGCCAGCGCCGCGCGGAATCGAGATCGCGAATGCCACCGCCGACGCGGCATGGCGCTCGACGCACGAGCCGGCGAATCAGATCGGCGTTCGAGCCGCGGCCGAGGGCGGCGTCCAGGTCCACCACGGCCACGGCGCCGGCGATCGAGAACTCCTCGAGCCGCTCCATGGGATCGCCGCCGTCGAGCACGAACTCGCGGCCGTGGCGCAGCTGGACCGCGCGCCCATTCATGATGTCGATACTGGGGACGATCATTGGCGAACTCGAATTCCGCGGACGGCCAGGTCCGCCATGATTCCCTCGACGGTGTCGTCACCGTCATGCAAGACCGAAGCAGCGAGCACGGCATCCGCCCCCGCGGCGAACGCGGCGGCGACGTGATCGCGTGTTCCGACACCGCCCGAGGCGATCACGGGGACGCGCACCGCGTCCGCCACGGCGCGCAGCAGCTCGAGATCGTGTCCTGTTCTCGTCCCATCGCGGTCCCAGCTCGTGAGCAGGATTTCACCGGCGCCGAGGTGTTCGCCCTGACGCGCCCAGGCGACCGCGTCGTGCAGGGCGACATCGCGACCTCCGCGCACGAGAACCTCCCAACCGTCGCCGGCTCGGCGCGCGTCGATCGCTAGCACGACACACTGGCAGCCGAAGCTTTGCGCCAGCTCGCTAATCAGATCGGGTTTTCCAACGGCGGCGGTGTTGACGCTGATCTTGTCCCCGCCGGCAGCGAGCAGCTGCCTGGCGTTTTCCACCGACCGTATGCCGCCGCCGACGGTGAGCGGAATTCGAATCGCGTCGCGCACGCGGCGAACGGTCTCGATTTGTGTGGCGCGTCCTTCCGGTGACGCTCCGATGTCGAGAATCACGATCTCGTCGGCGCCCTGCGCCTCATAGCGCGCCGCCTGCTCGGCCGGGTCGCCCGCGTCGCGGAGGTTTTGGAACTGAATGCCCTTTACGACGCGACCGTCCCACAGATCGAGACATGGAATCAGCCGCCGGCGCAGTCCAGCCGATCGGCGGTCGCTCGCCGGCACCGCCGGCACTGTGTCTCCCGTGAGCCAGCGCTCCAGTAGCGCGGCGCCATAAGCGCCCGAGAGCTCAGGATGGAATTGGCACAGGAGCGTCGATCCACGCTCGAGGCCCGCAACAAACGAAACACCGTGTGTCGTCCAGGCGCCCGTCCACCCGGAGGGCGCGGCGCGCAGCGCATACGAGTTCGCGAACGCGGCGACGCCGCCGTTCAGCAATCGCGCGCCGCGTTCCACTCTGACGCTATTCCAACCGAGGTGGGGGATGCGCACGGTGTCGGGGAGCCGGCGGCAGATTCCATCGAGCAATCCGAGTCCGGCGATGCCCGGAGACTCCTCGCTCGCCTCACACAGCAGCTGCATGCCGAGACAGACGCCGAGCAGCGCAGCGTTTGCGCCGACCGCGTCCAGAATCGCCCGATCGAGCCCGTTGCCGCGCAGCGCGTTCATCCCGGCGCCAAATGACCCGACACCCGGTACGACGACTCTCCGGGCGCCCCGGACGACAGCTGGATCGGCGGTGATCAGCGGCGTGGCCCCAAGGCGCCGAAGCGCGCTCGCGATCGACGCGAGGTTCGCGACCCCCGAATCGACGATGACGACATCAGTCATGAGCCGCGCTCCGCAGCGTTCCCTTGGTGGACGGCACATCGTCGAATCCCGAGCGGGCAACGGCCTGTCGCAGCGCGAGCGCGGTGGCCTTGAACGCCGCCTCCGCGCGGTGGTGGTCGTTTTCGCCCTTCAGCACATCGACGTGCAGCGTCAGCCGCGCCGTCGTCGCGAATGAGCGGAGCAGATGGGGAATGTTCTCACACGAAAGTCCACCGATCGCGTCGCGCTCGAGCGCGAGCGACACATCGGCGTACGGGCGCCCTGAGAGATCGACGACCGCGCGCGCCAGCGCCTCGTCCAGCGGCGCGAACGCCCAGCCGAACCGGTTGACGCCGCGGCGCTCGCCGAGGGCCCGGTCGAGCGCTTCGCCGAGCGCGAGCGCGCAGTCTTCGGCACTGTGGTGATCGTCGACGTTCAGATCGCCTTCGCAGATCAGCGACAGATCGAAGCGCGCGTGCCGGGCGAGTGCATCGAGCAGATGATCGAGAAATCCGATTCCGGTCTTGATCGACGT
>DASSUS010000050.1:0-18738 GCA_035706765.1 Gemmatimonadales bacterium | reverse complement strand
GGAACCACCACCCGTCCCCCGCAGCCCACAACCGGGAAAGAACACATGGCTGGACAGATCAGGATTCGGCTCAAGGCATTCGACCACGCGGTGCTGGACCAGGCCGCGGCGGACATCGTGCGCACGGTCGAAAAAACCGGTGGAAAGGTTTCGGGCCCGATTCCGCTGCCGACCAAGACGCAGCGCTGGACCGTGCTCCGCAGCCCCCACATCGACAAGAAGAGCCGCGAGCAGTTCGAGCTCAAGACGCACAAGCGGCTGATCGACATTCTCGATTCGCGGTCGCAGACGGTCGATGCGCTGACGAAGCTGGATCTCCCGGCGGGCGTCGACGTCGAAATCAAAGTCGAGTAGAGACATGAACGGACTGATCGGCAGAAAACTCGGAATGACCAGGCTTTTCGACGCCACGGGCACGCACGTGCCGGTGACGGTGATCGAGGCGGGGCCGTGCCCCGTGATTTCGGTCGCCGACGGGAGCGCCGAGCTCGCTTTCGGCGCGCGGAAGGCGAAGCGCAGCGCGAAGGCGGTCGTGGGCCACGTGAAGAAGGCGGGCCTCGAGGTCGCGCCGCGCGTGATCCGCCGCTTCGCCGTCAGCGGCGACGCGCCGGCCGCGGGCAGCGCGGTCACGGTCGCGATCTTCGCCGAAGGCGATCGGGTGAAGGTGAGCGGCGTCTCGAAAGGCCGCGGCTTCCAGGGCGTCGTGCACCGCCATCACTTCGGCGGCGGGCCCCAGACGCACGGCAATACGCGGCACCGCAAGCCCGGCTCGATCGCGCCGGGTACCGATCCGTCGCGCATCATCAAAGGCAAGCGGATGCCCGGGCATATGGGCGCCCGCAATTTCACCGAGATCGGCTTGCGCGTCGTGAAGATCGACGCGGAGCGGAATCTCCTGTTCGTGCGCGGCTCCGTGCCGGGACCGATGAACGGCCTGGTCACCGTCCGCAAGCAGGGAGGCGCGAGCCGCCATGATTGAGGCTCCACACTACTCGGCCGCCGGCGCCAGCAAGAAGTCGGTGAGTCTGCCCGAGACGCTGTTCGACGGGACGGTGAATCAGGACGTCCTGCACCGCGCGGTGATCACGTTCCTGGCCAACCAGCGCCAGGGCACGAGCGACACGAAAACCCGCAGCGAGATCTCGGGCGGCAATCAGAAGCCGTGGCGTCAGAAGGGCACCGGCCGCGCCCGTCAGGGCTCGACCCGCGCGCCGCACTGGCGGCACGGCGGGATCGCGCACGGGCCGCACCCGCGCAGCTACCGGCTCGGCATTCCGAAGAAGATGCGCCAGCTGGCCAAGAAGTCGGCGCTCAACGCGCGCGCGCGTGAAGGCGCGCTGGTCGTGGTCGACGCGCTCGAATACGAGAAGCCGAAGACCAAGGATTTCGCGGCGCTGCTGGGCAAGCTCGGCGGCAAGGGCAAAAAGGTGCTGGTCCTGACGGCCGGCGATTCGCAGAACGTGTACCTCTCGGGTCGCAACATCCCGGACGTGCAGGTCATGCGGTTCGCGGACGCGTCGGCGTACGACATCATGTGGTCGGAGACGGTCGTGATGGAAATCGGCGCGCTGAACCCCGGGGCACGGCCCCGGGGGTCGGAGCAGAAGGAGGGCGAAAGCGATGCCTGAGCTGCACGAGACCATCGTCCGCCCGGTCGTGACGGAGAAGTCGTCCGCGGCGTACGGCGCGCGCAAGGAGTACGCGTTCCGGGTCCACAACGACGCGACCAAGCCGCAGATCAAGGCGGCGATCGAGGCGCTGTTCAAAGTGTCGGTCACCGGCGTCCGCACGATGGTGATGCGGGCCAAGCGGCGCACCTACGGCCGCTACCAGGGCCGGCGGCCATCGTGGAAGAAAGCGATCGTGACCCTCAAAGAGGGCGACGCGATCGAGGTATTCGAGGGCTAAATGGGCATTCGACAGTTTCGGCCGATGACGCCGGCGACGCGGTTTCGCTCGGTCTCCGACTTTTCCGAAGTCACCAAGACGGAGCCGGAGAAGTCGCTGCTCGAGCCGCTCAAGCGGACCGGCGGGCGCAACAACAAGGGCCACATCACGACGCGCTGGCAGGGCGGCGGCCACAAGCGGCAGTACCGCCGGATCGATTTCCGGCGCGACAAGACCGCGATTCCGGCGCGCGTGGCGGCCGTGGAATACGATCCGAACCGCACGGCGCGCATCGCGCTCCTGCATTACTCGGACGGCGAGAAGCGCTACATCCTCGCGCCCAAGGGCCTGAACGTGGGCGACCAGGTGGTCTCCGGCCCGGGTTCGGACATCCGCATCGGCAACGCGATGCCGCTGTTCGAGATTCCGCTCGGCACCGCGGTCCACAACGTCGAGCTGAAGATCGGCCGCGGCGGGCAGCTGTGCCGCGGCGCGGGCACGAGCGCGCAGGTCGTGGCGAAGGAAGGCAACTACGTCACGCTGCGGCTGCGCTCGACCGAGATGCGGATGGTGCGCGGCGAGTGCCTCGCGACGATCGGCGAGGTCGGCAACGCCGAACACGAGCTGCTGTCGATCGGCAAGGCGGGCAAGACGCGCTGGCTGGGCCGCAGCCCGCGCGTCCGCGGCATCGCGATGAACCCGGTCGATCACCCGCTGGGCGGTGGTGAAGGCAAATCGTCCGGCGGCCGGCCGCCCACGAACCCGTGGGGCAAGGTCGAGGGGAAGAAGACGCGGCATAAGAAGAAGAAGTCCACGAAACTCATCGTTCGGGGACGGAAACGGGGCCGGGCAACTCAATGACGCGTGCGGCGTGGCGCGTGCGGCGTAGCACGGCGAGCGTCTTGGCAGTCGACCGCTCCCGGCAACGCCGCACGCCGCACGCCGCGCGCAGCACGAGAGGGTTCTAAATGGGACGCAGCGTCAAAAAGGGTCCGTACGTCGAGGAATCCCTGATGATCAAGATCCGGGGCCTCAACGAGCGCAACGAGAAGAAGGTGTTCAAGACGTGGTCGCGGCGCAGCACCATCACGCCCGACTTCGTGGGCCATACGCTCGCGGTGCACAACGGGAACAAGTTCATCCCGGTCTACATCACCGAGAACATGGTGGGCCACAAGCTGGGCGAGTTCGCCGCGACGCGGCTGTTCCGCGGGCACGGCGCCAAGGGCTCCGCGGCCGAGCGTGAGGGTGAGGCCGCCGAGGCCGGCGCCCCGGGCGGCGGCGAAGCCGCGGCCCCGAAGGGCAAGGGCAAGGAGTAGCCGATGGAATCTCGAGCGATTCAGAGCGGCGTGCGCCAGTCGGCGCGCAAGATGCGCCTCGTGATCGACCTGATCCGCGGCCGCGCCGTGCCGGAAGCCGACGCGATCCTGCGCTTTTCCAAGAAGCGGGCCGCGCACCAGATCCATAAGGTGCTCAAGAGCGCGGTGGCGAACGCCCAGCAGGCGGCGCAGCGCCAGAACACGCCGTTCGACGCCGACGCGTTGCGCGTCACGTACGCGGTCGTGAACGAGGGCCAGACGCTGAAGCGGTTCACCGCGGCGGCGATGGGGCGGGGCACGCCGATTTTGAAGCGGACCAGCCACGTGGAGATCCGGGTCGCGGGGGCGGGGGCCGAAGCCCCGCCGGCGCACGCGCCGAAGGCCGAAGTAAAGGAAGAGAAAAAGCCGCGCGCCCGGAAAACGGCCGCGCCGAAAGCGAAGGCCAGGAAGGCACCGGCCAAGAAAAAGAAGAAGGAGAGCAAGTAAAGTGGGCCAGAAAACACATCCCTACGGGTTCCGGCTGGGCGTCGTCAAACAGTGGCGCTCCCGCTACTTCGCCAAGCGCAATTTCCCGGAGCTGCTCAAGGAAGACGAGCTGATCCGGAAGTATCTCAAGACGCGCTTGAGCCACGCGGCGATCGCCGACGTGCATATCGAGCGCAAGCCCGGCAAGGTGACCGTCACGGTGCACACCGGCCGGCCGGGCGTCGTGATCGGCAAGCGCGGCGCGGAAGTCGACAAGCTGCGCGATGAGCTGGCGCAGCTGACCGGCAAGGAGGTCGGGATCAACGTCGAGGAGATCAAGCGTCCGGAGCTGGACGCGCAGCTCGTCGGCGACAGCGTCGCGCATCAGCTGACGCAGCGGATCTCGTTCCGGCGCGCGATGAAGCGGGCGGTGCAGAGCGCGATGCGGATGGGCGCGCAGGGCATCAAGATCAAGACGGCGGGGCGCCTGGGCGGCGCCGAAATCGCGCGCACCGAGGGCTATCACGAAGGTCGCGTGCCGCTGCACACGCTCCGGGCGAACATCGACTACGCGACGTCGACGGCGAAGACGACGTTCGGCACCATCGGCGTGAAAGTCTGGATCTTCAAGGGCGAAGTGACCGAGGACCTCCACGGTCGCACTTATTCGACGGGCGTATAAACCATGCTGGCACCGAAGCGAGTCAAGTTTCGCAAGCGGTTCAAGGGCCGCACCGCGGGGATGGCCACGCGCGGCAACACGGTCGCGTTCGGCCACTACGGGCTCATGTCGCTCGACCCCGGCTGGATCTCCAACCGGCAGATCGAGGCCGCGCGCGTCGCGCTCACGCGCGAGATGAAGCGCGGCGGCAAGGTCTGGATCCGGCTGTTTCCGGACAAGCCGATCACCAAGAAGCCCGCCGAGACCCGGATGGGAAAAGGCAAGGGGAATCCGGAGGGCTGGGTGGCGGTGGTGAAGCCGGGCCGGATCATGTTCGAGGTGGAAGGGATCGACGAGAAGTCGGCGCGCGAGGCGCTGGCGCTCGCGTCCGCCAAGCTGCCGGTCAAGTCGAAGTTCGTGAAGCGCGAGGAGCGGTAAGATGGCGACGAAGAAGGAGCACCGGCCCGACACGCTGCGGGAGCTCAAGACCGACGAGCTGACGCAAAAGCTGGCGGTGCTGACGGAAGAGAAGTTCCGGCTCGAGTTCCGGCGCGCCACCGAGGCGCTGACGAATCCGCTGCAGCTGCGAACGCTGCGGCGCGACATCGCGCGGATCAAGACCATTCTCAAGGAACGGGCAGGCGCATGAACGAGCGCGGACGGCGGAAGGTGAGAACCGGGGTCGTGGTGAGCGACAAGATGCAGAAGACGGTGACCGTCTCGATGCAGCGTCGCTTCGCGCACGGCTTCTACGGCAAACAGGTCAACCGGACCAAGACGGTCGCCGCGCACGATGAGCACGGCGCCAAGGCGGGCGATACGGTGCGCATCGTGGAGACTCGGCCCTTGTCGAAGCGGAAGCGCTGGCGGGTTGTCGAGATCATCGAGAGAGCGAAATAGCCATGGTGCAGCAAGAATCGCAGGTCAAGATCGCGGACAACTCGGGCGCCCGGCGCGCCCTGGTGATCCGCGTGCTCGGCGGGTCCAAGCGCCGCTACGCGGGGCTGGGCGACGTCGTCGTGGTGACGATCAAGGACGCGATCCCGACCGGCCAGGTCAAAAAGGGCGAGGTCGTGAAGGCGGTGATCGTGCGGACGGCCAAGGAGACCAAGCGCAAGGACGGCTCCTACATCCGCTTCGACGAGAACGCCGCGGTGCTGATCAACGACGAAGGCGAGCCGCGCGCGACCCGCATCTTCGGCCCGGTGGGCCGCGAGCTGCGCGAGAAGAAGTTCATGAAAATCGTGTCGCTGGCGCCGGAGGTCATCTAAATGAAGCCGCTCGTTTACAAGAAGTCGCGCCGGGTGCGCGGCCGCGTGCCGGAGCGCCACAAGATGCACGTCGCCAAGGGCGACACCGTGCGCGTGATCAGCGGCGAGCACAAGGGCAAGGAAGGCCGCGTGCTCCACGTCTATCCCAAGAAGTTCCGGGTGGTCGTGGAGGGCGTGAACGTCGTCAAGAAGCACAAGCGCGCGACGACGCCGCAGGGCGAGAGCGGGATCATCGAGTTTCCCGCGCCGATCGCCGCGTCGAACGTGATGCTGCTGGACCCGAAGTCGGGTGAGCCGACGCGCGTGCGCCGGCGTCTGGACAAGGACGGAACGGTGGAGCGGATCGCGGTGCGGTCCGGCCAGCCGATTCCGCGAGTTCGGTAACAACCAGGGGGCCCCGCGGCCGTGCCGCGGGGACGACTAATGGCGGACGAGAAAGAGAAACCAGAGCAGCAGCCCAAACAGCAGCAGCCCAAGGGCGAGAAGCAGGCCAAGAAGCAGAAGGGCGGCGCTCCCAGGGAGGAGCAGCAGTCCAAGGCCGAAGCCCAGCCCGAGGAGCCGGTCGAGCCGGCGCCGCGCGCGCGGCTCATGGACTTCTACGAGCAGCAGGTGCGCGCCAGGCTGCAGCAGCAGTTCGGGTTCAAGAACCCGCACGAGATTCCGAAGCTCAAGAAGATCGTGCTGAACGTCGGCATGGGCGACGCGCCCAAGAACCCGAAGGGACTGGACGCGGCGATCGCGGAGCTGGCGGCGATCACCGGGCAGCATCCGGTGACGACACGCGCCAAGAAGGCGATCGCGAACTTCAACCTGCGCGAAGGGCAGGCGATCGGCTGCGCCGTGACGCTGCGCGGCGGCCGCATGTTCGAGTTCCTGGACCGGTTCATCAGCGTGGCGGTGCCGCGGATGCGCGACTTCCGCGGGCTCCCGACCAAGAGCTTCGACGGGCGCGGCAACTACACGCTGGGTATCAAGGAGCAGATGATCTTCCCGGAGATCGACTACGACAAGGTCGAGCGCATCCACGGGATGGACATCACGTTCGTGACGAGCGCCGGGCGCGACGACACAGCGCTGGCCTTGCTCAGGGAGCTGGGCATGCCGTTCCGGACGGACACGGGGGCGAGCGCCGCGGGCGCCGCAGCCTAGGGAGAGTTCATGGCGAAGAAGGCTTGGATCGAGAAGATCAAGAAGGCGCCGAAGTTCAAGGTGCGGCGCTATTACCGGTGCCGCCGCTGCGGCCGCAGCCGGGGCACGCTGCGCAAGTTCGAGCTGTGCCGCATCTGTTTCCGTGAGCTGGCGCTGCGCGGGGAGATTCCCGGCGTGCGTAAAGCCAGCTGGTAAGAGGGGAGACGCATGAGCGTGATTGATCCCGTCGCCGATATGCTCACCAGGGTGCGCAACGCGTGTCTCGCGGGCCACCGCCGGGTCGACATGCCGGTGTCGAAGCTGAAGGTGGCGATCGCAACGATCCTCCGTGACAACCACTACATCCAGGACTACAAGGTCCTCGATGACGGCCAGCACGGGCTGCTGCGGCTCTACCTCAAGTACCACAACGACGCGCCGGTGATTCGCGAGCTGCAGCGCGTGTCGTCGCCCGGGCTGCGGCGCTACGTGAAGGCCCGCGAGATCCCGCGCGTCAAGAACGGCCTCGGCATGGCGATTCTCAGCACGCCGCAGGGACTCATGACGGACCGCGAGGCGCGGACCGCCCGGGTGGGCGGCGAAGTGCTCGCGGTCGTCTGGTAAGGGACGAGGGACGGGAGACGTATGTCACGAATCGGAAAGAGACCGGTCGCGCTGCCGAAGGGCGTCACGGCCCAGATCGATGGGCACAAGGTCACGGTGAAGGGGCCGAAGGGCGAGATCAGCCGCACGCTCCACGAAGAGATGGCGATCGCGCTCGAGGACGGCACGGTGGTCGTGAAGCGCCCGTCGGATGAGGCGCGCCACAAGGCGCTGCACGGGCTCACGCGCACGCTCGTCGCGAACATGGTCGAGGGCGTCACGAACGGATTCGTGAAGTCGCTCGAGATCCAGGGCGTCGGCTACAAGGCCGAGCCCAAGCCGTTCGGGATCCAGCTCGTGGTCGGGTTTTCGCATCCCGTGCCCTACCACGCGCCCAAGGGCATCAAGATCACGGTGACGAACAACGTCCAGGTGAAGATCGAGGGCGTCGACAAGGAACTCGTGGGCCAGGTGGCGTCGGAGATTCGCAATGTCCGGCCGCCCGAGCCCTACAAGGGCAAAGGCATCCGCTACGCCGGCGAACAGGTCCGGCGCAAGGCGGGCAAGACGGCCCAGGCGGCGAAATAAGCCATGCGATCGATCAGAAAAGTCCGAAGCGCCAATGACAGCCGGATGCGCCGGCACCTCCGCGTCCGCAAGAAGATCGAGGGGACGCCGGAGCGGCCGCGCCTCGTCGTATTCCGCTCCTCGAAACACATCTACGCCCAGATCGTGGACGATCAGCACGGCGTCACGATCGTGGGGGGCGCGGATACGTCCGAGGGCGTCCAGGTCGACGGCAAGGGCAAGGTGGCGCGGAGCTTCGCCCTCGGCCGTTTCATCGCGGCCAAGGCCAAGGAGAAGGGCATCGCGCAAGTCGTGTTCGATCGCGGTGGCTATCAGTATCACGGGCGCGTGAAGGCCGTCGCGGACGGCGCGCGCAAGGGAGGCTTGGAGTTCTAATGGCTGATCCAAAAGACGAGACAGTTCCTTCCGCCGAAGGAACGGCGGCATCCACGAACGTCCCGGCCGCTGATGTGCCGGCGGCGTCGATCGAGCCGCAGACCCAGCAGCCGCGCGGTCCGCGCGGGCCTCGCGGCCGCGGTCGCGGTGGCCCGGGGGGCGGGGGTGGAGGCCGTGGTCGTGGCGGCGAGCGGCGTGACGGCGGCGATCGCGGTGGTCAGGGCCGCGAGAGCGACGGCATGGTCGAAAACGTCGTCGCGATCAATCGCGTCGCGAAGGTCGTGAAGGGCGGCCGGCGCTTCAGCTTCAACGCCCTGGTCGCCGTCGGCGACGGCAAAGGCAACGTCGGAATCGCGACGGGGAAGGCCAACGAGGTCAGCGAAGCGGTGCGCAAGGCGGTCGAAGCCGCGCGCCGTCGCATGAACGAGGTGCCGCTGACCGGCGGGACGATTCCGCACGAGATCGTCGGCAACCACGGCGCCGGCCGGGTGCTGCTCAAGCCGGCCGCGTCCGGAACGGGCGTGATCGCGGGCGGACCGGTGCGCGCGGTGCTCGAGTGCGCGGGGATCCGCGACATCCTGACCAAGAGCCTGGGCTCGACCAACCCGCACAACATGGTCCGCGCCACGATGGACGGTCTGAAGCGGCTCACGACGGCACGGCGCGTCGCGCGCGAGCGCGGTGTCGAGCCGGACGCGATCGCCTACAAGGCGCGCCAGGAAAGCGTGGTCACTCATGGGTAGGCTGCCCCCGACACGGAAGTACCGGAAGCGTAAACCGGGCCGCGATCGGGTGATGCCGGCGGCGGGCAAGGGCAGCCTGCGCATCAGGCAGGTGCGCTCCGGCAGCGGCCATCCCGCGCGCTTGAAACGCACGCTCGCGGCGCTGGGCCTCAAGCATCATCAGGATGAAGTCGTGCACGCGGATCATCCGGCGCTGCGCGGCATGCTCAACCAGGTGCGTCACCTGGTCCAGGTGACGGCGGCAACCGAATCGGAAGCGCCGGTCAAGAAGACCAGAGGGAAGAAGCAAGATGCCTAAGGCAAAACCGAAATCGGCGCGCCGGCCGCGGGCCAAGTCCCGCGCCGCGAGCACCGAATCACAATTTTCGCGGCTGGCGCTGCATGACCTGCAGCCGCCCGTGGGATCGCACCGCGCGCGGATCCGCAAGGGCCGCGGACCCGGCTCCGGAATCGGCAAGACCGCCGGGCGCGGCGGCAAAGGCCAGACCGCGCGCCAGGGCGGCAAGGTGCGTCCCGGATTCGAGGGCGGTCAGATGCCGCTCATCCGGCGCATTCCCAAGCGCGGCTTCACCAATCCGTTCAAGCAGCCGGCGCAGGTCGTGAACGTGCGCCATCTGGTGCTGCTCGCCGAAGGGGTGGAGGTGACGCCGGAGACGTTGTTCGGCGCCGGGCTGGTGCGTCGTCCCGATCATCCGATCAAGCTGCTCGGAACCGGTGAGGTGGGCGGGCGGAAGTTCGTCGTGAAGGGCGTCGCGGTATCGGCGAGCGCGAAGACCAAGATCGAGCAGGCGGGCGGTACGATCGCGTGAGCAATCCGATTCCCAATCTGTTCAAGGTACCGGAGCTCAAGGAAAAGCTCCTGTTCACGTTCCTGTGCCTCGTGATCTATCGCGTCGGGGCGCACATCGCGACACCGGGCGTCAACGTCGACGCGCTGGCCGACTTCCTCCAGAATGCGGGCCAGGGCACGCTGTTCCAGCTGTACGACCTGTTCGCCGGCGGCGGGTTCTCGCGCGCCACCGTGTTCGCGCTCGGCATCATGCCCTACATCTCCGCCAGCATCGTCTTCCAGCTGGCGGGACCCGTGTTCCCGATCATCGAGAAGATGCAGCGCGATGAAGAGGGCAAGAAAAAGCTGACGCAGTGGACGCGCTATCTCACCGTCGTGCTGTGCCTGTTCCAGGCATACGGCTTCGCGATTTTCACCGAGCAGCTGCCGGGCGCGGTCGCCGCGGGCGGCTGGGGCTTCCGGTTAACGACGGTGCTGACCCTGACGACCGGCGGCGTGTTCGTGATGTGGCTCGGCGAGCAGATCACGGAGCGGGGCATCGGCAACGGCATGAGCCTGCTGATCTTCTTCTCGATCATCGAGCGGATTCTTCCGGAGACGCTGCGGACGTTCGAAGCGCTCAAGACCGGCACCCTGACGTTCCCGAAGCTGCTGATCGTCCTGGTGATGATGGTGCTGGTGGTGGCGGGGACGGTTGCGATCACGGTCGCGGCGCGGCGCATTCCGGTGCAAATCCCACGCAAGGTGATGGGCCGAGGTCGGATCCGGGAAGGGCAGAAGACGTTCATCCCGCTGCGCATCAACTCCGCGGGCGTGATGCCGATCATCTTCGCGCAGTCCTTGATCATCGTCCCGGGCACCGTCGCGACCTTCCTGGGCACGCCGTGGCTCAAGGGCGTGGCCGAGGTCTTCAACACGAATTCGGTCTGGTACATCTTCGCGAGCGCGGTCCTGATCGTGTTCTTCGCCTACTTCTACACGTCCATCATCTTCAATCCGGTGGACCTCGCGGAGAACCTGAAGAAGCAGGGTGCGTTCATTCCCGGCGTGAAGCCGGGCGCGCCGACCGCCGACTACATCGACGAAGTCCTGACCCGGATCACGCTGCCGGGCGCGCTGTTCCTGACGTTCGTCGCGCTGCTGCCTATCGTCGTGTCGAACACGCTCAACATGCCGTTCGGATTCGGCGGCACCGCGCTGCTGATCGTCGTGGGCGTGGCGCTCGATACCGTCCAGCAGGTGCAGCAGCACCTCCTGCTGCGCCAGTATGACGGCTTCATGAAGGGCGGTGGCTCGGGAGGGGGCGCCGGAACGTCGCGGGTTCGGTTCCGCCGCTAGTTCGTGTTCATCCTCATCCTGGGGGCGCCTGGCTCGGGGAAGGGGACGCAAGGCAAGATCCTCGCCGAGCGTCTGGGCCTGCCCAAGATCACCACCGGCGACCTGATTCGCTCCGCGATGAAGGAAGGCACGCCGCTCGGCCTCGAGGCCAAGAAGTATTACGATGAAGGCAAGCTGGTCCCCGACAGCGTCATCCTCGGCATGATCAAGGAAGAGCTCGACCGGCCCGAGGCGAAGAACGGCGCGATCCTCGACGGCTTTCCGCGCACCGCGGCGCAGGCGGAGCTCGTCGACAAGACGCTGGCCCAGCGCGGCCAGCGCCTGAATCACATCCTGCTGATGGACGTCACCGAAGATGAGCTGGTGCGCCGGATGCGCGCGCGTGCCCAGACCGAGGGCCGGAGCGACGATACGCCCGAGGCCATCGCCACGCGCCTCCAGGTGTACCAGCGCGACACCGCTCCCCTCATCGCGCACTATGCCCAGCGCGGCATCGTGCACCGGGTCCCCGGCACCGGGACGGTCGAGGATATCGCCGGAGAGATCAAGCGGATCATCGGGCGATGATCACGATCAAGTCGGGCCGGGAAATCGAGACGATGGCGGCCGCCGGCCGGATCGTCGCCGAAACGCTGGCCCTGGTGGGGCGCAGCATCCGGCCCGACATCACCACCGAAGAGCTGGATCAGATCGCCGAAACGTTCATCCGCAGTCACCCGGGAGCGCAACCGTCGTTCAAGGGGCTGTACGATTTTCCCGCCACGCTGTGCACGTCGATCAATCAGGAAATCGTACACGGGATTCCCTCGCACAAACGGGTGTTGCACGACGGCGACATCGTGAGCATCGACGTCGGCGTCTGGCTGGAAGGGTTACATGCCGACTCGGCGGCGACCTTCCCGGTAGGGGAGATCAAGCCGCGGACGGCGCATCTGCTCGAGGTCACGCAGCAGGCGCTGGCGGCGGGAGTGGCACAGGCACGCGCCGGGAATCACGTGGGCGACATCGGGCATGCCGTGCAGAAAGTGGCGGAAGCCGCCGGCTACTCCGTGGTGCGCGAGCTGGTGGGCCACGGCATCGGGGCGTCCTTCCACGAGGAGCCGCAAGTGCCGAATTACGGCAAGCCGAAGCGCGGACCGCGGCTCGTGCCGGGGATGACGATCGCGATCGAGCCGATGATCAACATGGGCGGTCCGTCGATCCGCACGCTGGACGACAAGTGGACGGTGGTGACGCAGGACGGATCGCTCTCGGCGCACTTCGAGCACACGGTCGCCGTTACCGAGAACGGGCCCAGGATCTTGACGACGGCCTGACGGCCTGACGGTCAACCTGCGCCGGCTTGCTTTGCCCGCGCGCGATCGGACATTCCCGCCAGATTCGCATTGACGTTCTCGGTCGCGCCGTCGATCGCCGTTTTCGCCAGCATTCCCGCGACGCGCGCGTCGCTCACCGCGTTCTTGTTGCCGATCTGCTCGATCGTCTGCGCGAGCGCGAGCAGCCGGCGGGCGCGCTTCACGACCTCCGCTGGGGGGCGTGCCGCGGCGAGCAGCGCGTCATCGATCGCCTGCACGCGCCCGGGGTCGGTCTTCGGAATCTTGTAAGCGCGGCTGACGCCTTCGTAGGCCGCGGCATCCTCGTCAACAAGGCGGCGCAGCTCGGCACGCAGCTGCTCGGCTTCATCCAGGATCTCGCGCGCCCGCGCGTCGACCTCCGCATACGCCTTCCGCCCCACGGTCAGCCGGGCCACCATCGCGACGAGCGCCGCCGCGAGAGTACCGGCGAGCGCCGCCGCGCTCCCGCCTCCGGGCGTGGGCGCGCCGCCCGCAAGCTGCTCGATCCAGCCGTCGAGTGAGGGCCCTGCCGCGGGGGCGGGGGAGGGGGCGGGGGCGCCCGGCGCCGCATCGGTCGCTCTCCGGCCCCGGATCTTGCTCTCCAAAACGTGCGCGCGCGCGTTGGAAAGGTGCAACGCCGTTTCCGCCGCGCCGATGAGGGCCCGCTCCGGCAGCAGCCCCACGATCTCGCTCTTCTGGATCCCCACACCGCGCTTCTCCGCCCGGTGCTTGACCGCGTTGAACACTACCGCGGGCGAGGTGATATCGATGTCCAGCAGGTTCATCGAGACCTGCGCGAGGCCGTCGACGATGAACCCGCTCGCCTGCACGCCCGGGAGCCCGCCGCTCGATGTGCGGATCTGCTTCGCGATCTCTTTGGCGATCGTGATGTCCTGCGTGTCCAGATACACATTGAAGGCGACGAGAAACGGACGCGCGCCGATCGCCGTCGCGCCCGCGGTCGGATGCACGCGGTTGGGCCCAAAGTCGGGCTCGAGCACGCGCCCGCGCATCCCCTCGAACTCGCCCTTGCGGACCTCCGGCAACAGCACGCGGTCGGGCCGCGTCGCGGCCCGGGCATACAGGAACACGGGAATCTCCAGCTCTTTGCCGACCCGTTCGCCGAGCCGGCGCGCCAGGGCGGCGCACTCCTCCATGGTGACGCCCTCGACCGGAACGAACGGAACCACGTCGGTCGCGCCCATCCGCGGGTGCTCGCCGGTGTGTTTTGTGAGATCGATGCGCTGCGCGGCGACGCGCATGGCCGCGAACGCGGCCTCCACCGCCGCCGGCGGCGGGGCCACGATGGTGAACACGGAGCGGTTGTGAGACGCGTCGGTCTGGACATCGAGAAGCTGCGCGGCCGGAACGCTCAGAATCGCCTGGCGCAGCGCTTCGATGACCGTCTTGTCCTTGCCCTCGGAAAAATTGGGAACGCACTCGACGAACGCAGGCATCAGCGAGTCCTCAGGAGATTGAGTAGCCAGCGGTGCATGGTCGCATTGCCGGCGACCACCGCCCCGTTGTCGGCGCCGGACAGCACGTCGGCGCTCCCGTCGGGCCGGGTAATCACGCCGCCCGCTTCGCGGATCAGCAGCGCTCCGGCTGCGGTGTCCCACGGAGAGAGGTGCAGCTCCCAAAATGCGTCGAGCCGTCCCGCGGCGACATCGGCCAGGTCGAGCGCGGCCGACCCCGCGCGCCGGATGCCGCTCGTCGCCCCGAGTACGGCCGCGAACTGCGAGAGATATTGCGGCAACAGGTGCAGCGCCTTGAACGGGAACCCGGTTCCCATGAGCGCGAGCCGCGGTTCGCTCACCGTCGAAACGCCGATGCGTGCCCCTTCTTCGTACGCGCCGCCGCCGCGCCAGGCGGTGTACGTGCGCCTGCGGCAGACGTCGTGAACGACGCCGGCGGCCAGCCGTCCGTCGACGAGTGCGCCGATGCTGACGCCGAACTGCGGATAGCCGTGAAGAAAATTCGCCGTACCATCGAGCGGATCGACGATCCACACGAGCTGCCCCTTGAGCGCCGACCCGGGGGACAACTCCTCGCCGACGATCACCGAGTCCGGCTCATCGCGGGTCAATGTTTCGGCGATGAGCGCCTCCGCGGCGCGGTCCACCTCCGTCGCGAAATCACGCTGGCCTTTCTCGGTCCAGGTGTTCACCGCGGGGCGAATCGCGCCACGGATATAGTCGCCCGCGCGTACCGCCGCGCGCTCCGCGAGCTTGACTAAGTCGTTGTATTCACGCACCTTGTGGGCCCGTGGCCTCCATGACTCGCGTTTTCAGCGGCATTCAGCCTTCCGGCGAACTCCACATCGGCAACTACCTCGGCGCCGTCCAGAACTGGGTCCGGCTGCAGACTCAGTACGAATGTCTGTTCTGCGTCGTCGATCTGCACGCGATCACACAGCCGTACGACGCCGCGGCGCTGCCGCAGCTCACGCTCGACATGGCCGTGAGCCTGTACGCCGCCGGGCTCGATCCCGACCAGTGCATCGTGTTCGTGCAATCGCACGTCGCCGAGCACACGGAGCTCAACTGGTTCCTCACCAGCGTGGCGCCGCTCGGTGAGCTGGAGCGCCAGACGCAATTCAAGGACAAGGCACAGCGCCAGGAAAGCGTGGCGATGGGACTGCTTGCCTACCCCGTGTTGCAGGCGGCCGACGTACTCCTCTATAAAGCTAGCCTGGTCCCCGTCGGAGAGGATCAGGTACAACACCTCGAGTTGATGCGCGAAATCGCGCGGCGCTGGAACGCGAGGTACGGCGAGGGCTATTTCCCGGAGCCGCAGCCGCTCCTGACCAGGACGAAGCGGGTTCTGGGCCTGGACGGCAAGGCCAAGATGTCCAAGAGCCTGGGGAATACCATTGGACTGTTCGAATCGCCCGAATCGATCTGGGAGAAGCTCAAGCCCGCGGCGACCGACCCCGCCCGGGTCACCCGCAAGGATCCGGGAACGCCCGAAATCTGCAACATCTACACACTGCACCAGGGCTTCTCGCCGCCCGAGGTGGTGGAAGAAGTCGCGGTGAAGTGCCGGACGGCGGGATGGGGTTGCCTCGACTGTAAACGCAAGCTCGCCGACAACATGATCGCGACGCTCAAGCCGATGCGCGAGAAAGCCGAAGCCCTGAGACGTGACCCGGACGGCGTCATGCGGAAGCTCCGCACCGGCGCCGACAAGGCGCGGGCGCTTGCGCAGCGCACGATCGTAGAGGTGCGGGACCGGATGGGCTTCCTGAAGCCGGGTGACGCATGAGCGAGATGCTGAAAAACATCGTCGACATCTTCAGGCTCGACCTGATGCTGCAGCTCGGCCTCGCGTCGCTCCTGGGCGGTGCCATCGGGCTCGAGCGCGAGCTGGGCGGCAAGCCGGCCGGACTGCGCACCAACATCCTGATCTGCATCGGCTCGGTCCTGTACACGCACCTGTCGATCGCGATCATCGGCGATTCGGCGAATGATCCGACCCGCGTTGCCGGCCAGATCGTGACGGGCGTCGGGTTCATCGGCGCGGGGACGATTCTGCACGCGCGCGGCGCCGTCGTGGGACTCACAAGCGCGGCGACGATCTGGGTGGTGGCCGCGATCGGCGTGGCGCTGGGGAGCGGCTTCTACCTCGAAGGAATCGGCACGACGCTGATCGTCCTGCTGGTGCTCGCGGGGCTGGGACGGGCCGAGAAGCTGGTCGAGCGGCAGTCGATGCGATCGTCGATCAAGGTGCACGCGCGCCCGGGCCCGACGGTGCTGGAGGATCTCGAATCACTGGTGCGCCGTGCCGGACTCGAGGTCATCGGCGTGTCCAGCCGCCAGGAGAACGTCGATTTCGTCATTGAATTCGAAATTCGCGGCTCCAAGCGGCTGCACGACCAGGTCATGGTGACGTTGCTGCATCACAATCACGTCCGCACCGTCTCTACGGGCGAGTAGGGGACGGGTGAGCAGGCGTCTCGTAATCGATCTGGCTTCCCCGCGCGCCGCGTGGCGGATTCCCAAGCCCAAGGTGATCGAGATTCGCAATGCGTTGGGCGCGGATTGGGAGGTCACGGAGATAACCGCACCCGCGGTCTCCGACGGCGACGGCGCCTACGGCAGCGGCTCCCCCGAGTCGATCGCCGCGGCCCGTGGTGCCGAGATCTACGTCGGCTTTGGTTTGCCCAAGGGCGTCGCCGAAGCCGGGCGCGAGACGCTGCGATGGGTGCACAGCGGAACGGCGGGGGTCGGCGGCAGCATTCCCCATGTTGCCGGCACGAAGATCGTGCTCACCAATTCAGCCGGGATCCACGCGGAGCCGATGGCCGACTGGGTCATCGCGGCGGTCGGCTACTTCGTTCGCGGTATCGACCGCATGGTATCGGCGCAGCGCCAGGGCCGCTGGGCCAAGGAGGACTTCACCGACGGCGCGATCCCGATGCGGGAATTCCGCGACCTGCGGCTCGGCGTATTCGGCCTGGGCGGAATCGGCAACGCGGTGGCGCGCCGGGCGATGGCGCTGGGCATGTCGGTGGCGGGGGTACGACGTCGTCCTGAAAAGGGCGGCCCGCCGCGGATGAGCTGGGTCGGCAAGCTGAGCGACCTTCCGAAGCTCGCGTCCGGCAGTGATGTGCTGTTGATCGCGGCGCCCCACACGACTGAAACGGCCGGAGCGGTGGACCGGACGGTGCTCGAGCGGCTGCCGCTGCACGCCATCGTCGTGAATGTGTCGCGCGGCTCGTTGCTGGATGAGACGGCGCTGCTGGATCTGCTCGAGAAACGGCGGCTGCGGGGCGCGGCGCTCGACGTGTTCGGCACCGAGCCGCTCCCGGCCGATCATCCGTTCTGGCGGCACGCGCGCGTGCTCGTGTCGCCGCACGTAAGCGCCGTAACCACGGGGTTTTGGGAGCGCGAAACGGCACTCATCGTCGAGAACATCAAGCGCTATCTTGAAGGTGCGCCCCTCACGAACGTCGTCGATCTCGAGGCCGGGTACTGAATGGAAAAGATCATCAAGGCCGCGGTCGACCGCGGGGCGTCCGATCTGCACATCAAGGCGGGCGATGTATTCCGGGCGCGGATCGACGGAAAACTCGTTCCCCTCACCAAGCAGCGCCTGACGCCCGACCAGACCAGGGCGATCGCGCAGCGGCTGATCAGCAACGAGGACGACCGCGCGCGTCTCGACAAGCTGCGCGACTACGATTGCTCCTGGGGCATGCCGGGAATCGGCCGGTTTCGGGTCAACATCCTGCGCCAGCGCTCTTCCTTCATGATCGTGATGCGCGTGATTCCGTTCGACGTGCCCACGTTCGAGTCGCTGAAGCTGCCGGCGGTGCTGTCGGAGGTCGCGAACGCCGAGCGCGGGATGATCCTGGTCACCGGCGTCACCGGGTCGGGCAAGAGCTCGACGATGGCCGCGATCATCAACTCCATCAACCAGAACCAGCACCGGCACATCCTCACGCTCGAGAACCCGATCGAGTTCCTGCATCGCGACATCAACTGCTCCGTGACGCAGCGCGAGATCGGGGTCGATACGGACGATTTTCGCACCGGGCTGCGCGCGGCGCTGCGCCAGGATCCCGACGTGGTCCTGATCGGCGAGATGCGCGACGCCGAGACGATCGACACCGCCATGAAGGCGGCGGAGACGGGGCACCTCCTCGTCTCCACGCTGCACACGCCCGACGCGGTCACGACGGTGAGCCGCATCATCTCGATGTTTCCGGCCGAGGAGCAGGAGATCGCCCGGTTGCGGCTGGCCGAGGCGCTGCACGCCGTCGTGTCGCAGCGGCTGTTGCCGCGCGCCGACGGGCACGGCCGCGCGGCCGCGCTCGAGGTCCTGCTCGCGACCGGGACCGCCCGCGACATGATCCGCGACAAGGAGCGGACGGCCTCGCTGCACGATTACATCAAGGAGTCGCGCGAGCAGTACGGGATGCAGACCTTCGACCAGCATCTTCAGGATCTGGTGGCGGAGGATATCGTCACCTACGAGACCGCGCTCGCCGCGGCGTCGAATCCGTCCGACTTTCAGCTGCAAGTGAAGACGTTGCGGCGTCGCACGCGGTCGGTCCCCCCGTCCCCCTCCCCATCCCCGTCCCCCACGCAGCCGACGCCGCCCGCGGACAAGCCGGCGGGATTCACGGACGACTTGTCGAGCATGCTGCCGCCGTGAGCCAGCGCCGGCTCGCGGGAATCTTTCCGCCGATTCCGACGCCGTTCGACGCGGCGACCGGGGAGCTCGCCCCCGCG
>DASSUS010000049.1:0-6699 GCA_035706765.1 Gemmatimonadales bacterium | reverse complement strand
GAGGAAGTGCTGATGCTGGACGACGTCCTCGTGAGCGAGGAGGGGACGATCCCACCGGGAAGCGAGTCGCCGACGCACGCGCTCATGGGGCGGTTCGGGAATGTCTTTCTGGTCAACGCGCGCCGCGATTATCGGCTCGAGGTGCGGCGCGGCGAAGTCGTACGCTTCTATTTCACGAATGCGTCGAACGCCCGGACGCTGAACCTCTCGGTCCCCGGCGCCGAGCTGCGGTTGGTTGGCGCCGATGCCGGGTCGTACGCCGTGCCCCGAGCGGTGCAGAGCGTCGTGATCGCGCCCGCCGAGCGCTACATCGTGAATGTGCGGTTCGATCGTCCTGGACAGTACGCGCTGGTGAACCGAGTCCAGGGACTCGATCACCTCTTCGGCCGGTTCTATCCGGAAGTCGACACGTTGGGTATCATCACCGTTTCCCGCGACCAAGCGCCGCCTCTCGCCGCCGCCTCACCTCGCCGCCCCACTGCTGGCGAGCTTCACGAAGGCTCGTTCGAGTCGGCCGCAACCCGCGCCCCGGACAAGACGCTGATTCTCACCCTCGACACCAGAAACTTGCCGTACGTGACGGAGCGCTTGATGACCCTCGATTCGATCTTCTTCCAGCCGGTCGAATGGACGGGATCGATGCCGATGATGAATTGGGCGTCGACGGGCGAGCAGGTGCGCTGGATCCTGCGCGATCCCGAAACCGGCCGGGAGAACATGGATATCGACTGGCATTTCGCGCGCGGCCGGCCCGTGCAGCTGCGGCTCGTGAACGAGCGCCGCGCGTTCCACGGCATGCAACACCCGATTCACCTGCACGGCCAGCGCTTCGTGGTCCTGGCAGTGAACGGCGTGCCGGTGCGCGATCTCGTGTGGAAAGACACGGTTCTGGTGCCCGCCGGATCCACGGTGGATATTCTGTTCGACACATCCAACCCCGGACACTGGATGCTCCACTGCCACATCGCCGAGCATCTGTCGGCCGGGATGATGATGCACCTGACCGTCGACTAGGAGAGGGTTCGTCATGCACGCGTTGACTCTGCTGCTCGCGCTCGTCGCGCAGCGTCCCGATTCGTTCTCCGCCAACGTCCGTGAGTACATCACGGTCGATACGTCGCTCGTCGCGCTCACCCACGTGCTCGTCATCGACGGGACCGGGGCGGCGCCGAAAGCGCATCAGACCGTCGTCATTCGCAACGGCAAGATCGAAACGGTGGGCCCCGTCGGATCGGTGCAGGTGCCTGCCGGCGCGAAGGTGATGGATCTGAACGGCTCGACCGTGATCCCCGGGCTGATCGGCATGCACGATCACCTGTTCTATACCGCGGCCGGAGGTCGAGCGGTGCAGATGTCGTACACGGGGCCGAGGCTGTATTTGGGCTCAGGGGTGACGACGATTCGCACGACGGGAAGCCGGTCGACCTACGCCGAGATCAATCTCAAAGACGCGATCGATCATGGGTTCGCGCCCGGCCCGCGCATTCACATCACCGCGCCGTACATCACCGGCACGCCGGGCGGCGGCTCGATGGCGATCGTGGCGACGCCGGACGCCGCGCGGCGGTTCGTGTCGTATTGGGGCGCCGAGGGCGCGACGTGGATCAAGGCCTACACCGACATCCGGCGCTCCGAGCTCGGCGCGGCGATTCAGGAAGCGCACAAGCGCGGGATGAAGGTCACCGGCCATCTCTGCTCGGTCAGCTTCCAGGAAGCGGTCGCGCTCGGCATCGACAACCTCGAGCACGGGATGCTCACCGCATCCGACTTCGACGCGTCCAAGAAGCAGGACGCGTGTCCGATGTCGCTGATGGACGCGCTCGGCTCGGCCGACGCCAACGGGAGTGTGGCGCAGCAGACGATCCGAACGATGATCCAGAAGGGCGTCTCGATGACGTCGACGCTCGCGGTGTACGAGCCGTTCGTCGCCAATCGGCCCACCAAGGACGAGCGCACGCTGAACGCGATGGATCCCGAGGTGCGCGCCGCCTACCTGAAGCAGCGCGATCAGATCGACTCGAGCGGCACGGGCTGGGTCCCGCTCTCGGCGTTCAAGAGCGCGATGGCGTTCGATCGTGCGTTCGTCGCCGCGGGAGGCACGCTGGCCGCGGGCGTCGATCCGACGGGTATCGGCGGGGCGCTCGCCGGGTTCGGCGATCAGCGCAACTACGAGCTGTTCATCGAGGCCGGGTTCACGCCGGCGCAGGCGATCCAGATCATGTCGGCCAACGGCGCCAAGATCCTCGGCGTCGCGAATACGCTCGGCACGATCGAGCCCGGCAAACTGGCCGATCTCGTCGTGCTGCAGGGCGATCTGACGGCGAATCCGGCGGCGATTCGCACGCCGACAATTGTTTTTAAGGATGGGGTCGGCTACGATTCTGCCAAGTTGATCGCCTCGGTTCAGGGCAGGGTGGGCGTCAACTAAGCGCAGTGGGGCAGGGTAGCTCAGCCTGGTGAGAGCACGGCACTCATAATGCCGGGGTCGTGGGTTCGAATCCCACCCCTGCTATGGAAGCAAGAGGCGTCGACGTTGTTATCTCGGCGCAGTTTTGTCGTCTAAATCCGAGTTGAAAATATCGGCCGAGATCAGCCATTTCCCATCGGGCTGGCGGCGCCGAATCTCGAGATACTTGCCGTGGTCCTCGCCCGCCGGTTGTCCGTTCGGCCCAACGATCGTCATGGAATAGGTCCCCCGGACATACGCGAGATCGCCGCGCCCGTCGATCTCGATCGGCGTCAGCGTGAAGTCCGACATCGGCGGGAACGAGGCGAGCCAGGCGCGGATCGCGGCGCGGCCCTCCGCGATCCCGGAGTTCGGCGGCATGAATGCCGCGGTCTCGGTATACAGCATCGCGTTCGCGGAATCGCGGCGCGCGCGCGCGTTCGCGACGAAGCTATCCGTCGCCGCGCGGATCGCGGTACGATCGGCTTCGCTCAGCGCGGGGGGCGCCACCCGGCAGGCGGCGAGCAGCATGATCAACCCAGGAATGAACAGGCGCATGTCAGCTCCTTTTCTTCCAGACCACGGGCTCAATGTTGCGGGAAAGCTCGGCCGCGATTTTCTGTGCCTCGCCGAGCTTCACTTCGTACTCGATCCGCCACTCCGCCGGCATGTTGTTGCGGAAGTAGCTCGCGGTGAGCAGCTCGCCCTTCGGCTCGAGCCCTGCCGCCGCGCCGCACCCGACCGCGATCACATCGCCCAGAAACAGGGTGGAGCTGCCGGTATCCATCACGTTCACGACGGCGCATTCGAAGTGCGCAAAGCACTCATCCAGCACCGGCACGCCGCTCACGCCGATGTGGTGCGGCACCCCGGCCAGCTTGTCCTGATCGCGGCCGCTGAAAAATCCCAGCCGGCGCACGATGTCGAACTGCTTGGTGTGCAATAGATGGAGCCCGAAACGCCCCGTCTCGAAAATCATGTCGTGACTGTAGTTGAACTTGTGGATGTACACCGATAGCCGCGGCACGGTGGGAGCGATCGAGGCCCGCACGGCGGCGTCCGAAATCATCCCGTTCCGCTTGCCCTTGCGCTCCGCCGTGATCGCCACGACGGGCGAGGTCAGATTGCGCAGGAGTTGGTAGGTCGGGTCTGGTTGGAGCATACTTCAAGATACATGTCCACTGTGCGGTCGCTTCCGGCGCGCGTGCTGGCGCACATCAGGCGCCATCGGCTCTTCCCCGAACCGGGGGAGGCGCTCGTCGCCGTATCGGGCGGAGCCGATTCCGTCGCACTGCTCGATCTGCTGCAGCGCGCGCGCGACGACCTGGGACTCTCGCTCGTCGTCGCGCACGTGGATCACGGCATTTCGCCGACCGCACGGGCTGTCGCACGGACGGTCGCAGAGCTTGCCGGGCAGTATGGACTTCCGTTCGAAACCGTCGAGCTGAAGCTCGGGCCGGAGACCTCGGAGACCGAAGCGCGGCGCGCGCGCTATGCGTGGCTTCGCGCCGTGCAGGGTCAGCGCGGCTCGAAATACATCGTCACCGCGCATCACGAAGACGATCAGGTGGAAACGATCGTGCTGCGCGCGTTGCGCGGCAGCGCGCCGGCCGGGCTCGCGGGGATCCGCGCGAAATCGCGCGGGGGATTGGTGCGGCCGCTGCTGCCGTTTGCGCGACGCGAGCTCGCCGAGTACGCGAGGGCGCGTGGCCTCCCGATCCATGACGACCCGGCGAATCGCGATCCGCGCCACGCCCGCTCGTGGGTGCGAACCACACTGCTCCCGCTGCTGCACGAACGGTTTGGCGCTCGGCTGCGAAGCGACCTGCTTGCGAAGGGTCGTCATGCGGCTAGCGACGCGAGGGCCTGGGATCGCATGCTCGATCTGGTCCCGGGCCTTGGGCTCGAAGTGCAGGCCAAGGGCTTCGCCGTTGCCCGGGGGGTGCTGTGCGGCTATGATAACGCATTGTCTGTGGCGCTTTTGCGCGCGGCGGCCCGGAGAGCAGGGCTGGCTCTGGGGCCCACGCGGGCACGGCGAATCATCGCGCTCGCGCAGCGCCCCTCGGGGCGGCGGCTCTCGCTGGGCGGTGGCTGGTGGGCTGAAGTCGCGTTCGACAGGCTGCGCGTAAGCTCCGAGACAGAGCACGGCACGACGCCCGAGACGCTGGCGCCGAGCAGTGAGCAGGGTTCAGCACGGTTCGGGGAGTTCGAGATTACGTGGTCGACCGGCGCCGCACCGCGGCAGATCGAGCGCGCGACGTGGACGACCTGGGTCGACGATGCGGCGTGGGAGGTTCGCGTCCCCGCCCGCGGCGACTCGCTGGTGCCGCTCGGTGGCGTGGGGCACCGGCCGCTGCGACGTCTCTTAATGGAAGCGCGGGTTCCGCGCAGCGCGCGGTCCGGCTATCCCGTAGTGAGTAGAGGGGAAACCATTCTGTGGGTGCCGGGCATCTGCCGCAGTGCTGAAGGCGTGCCGGCCCCCGGAACTCGAGCGGTGAGGCTGGATGTTATCGAGTGTCGCTGAGCTCAAGCGGATCGTTTTCGACGAAGAGACGATTGCCGCGCGGGTGCAGGAGCTGGGGCAGGAGATCACCGCCGCATACCCGGACGGTGAGTTGCTCGTGCTGGGGCTGCTCAAGGGCAGCTTCATCTTCCTGAGCGATCTCGTTCGCAAGATCGACCGGCCGCTGCAGGTGGATTTCCTCGTGGCCTCGAGCTACGGGGACAGCACCGTGTCGAGCGGTAACGTCCGGCTGGTGTATGATCCTGAGACCGAGCTGGAAGGGAAGCACATCCTGCTGGTCGAGGACATCATCGACACGGGCAAGACGTTGAACAAGCTGGTGGCGCTGCTGCGCGAGCGGCGGCCCAAGAGTCTGGAGATCTGCGCGTTGCTGCACAAGCATGTGGCCGAACATTTGGAGCTGGAAGCGAAGTTCGTGGGTTTCGATGCGCCAACGCTGTTCCTGGTGGGGTACGGCCTGGATCACGCGGAGAACTTCCGGCACCTTCCTTATATCGCGAGTCTGACGTAGATGGCTAATCGACTGCCCCCGCCTCCGCGGGAATTCAATTGGGCCCGGATGCTGCGCACGCTCTCGTTCTGGGCGCTGCTCATCGTCGGTACGATCGCGCTGGTGCAGCTCGCCTCGAGCCGCCGTCGCGAAGAAGCCGAGATCACCTACACCCAGTTCAACGAAGAGCTGGCCGCCGGCAACGTCGCATCGGTGGAAATCGCCGAACGACAGAAGATCCGCGGCACCTTTCAGCGTCCCGTCGTCGTGAAGCGCCAGACGGTGGAGCGCTTCAACGTCCTCTTGCCGTTCGAAGCCGACAACAACTTCGTCGCGCAGCTCTCCGCCAAGGGTGTGGACGTGCGCGCGCGCGAAGCCGGCCAGTCGTTCGGCGTCGTGCTGCTCACGTTCCTGCCGTATCTGCTGATTTTCGGACTCGTCATCTTCATGCTGCGCCAGATGCAGCAGGGCGGAAACCGCGCGTTCGCGTTCGGCAAGTCGAAGGCGAAGCTGCTCGCGGGCGACACGCCCAAGGTGACGTTCGGCGACGTCGCGGGCTGCGATGAAGCGAAGCAGGAGCTGGAAGAGATCATCGACTTCCTGAAAGACCCGCAGAAATTCCAGCGGCTCGGCGGCCGCCTGCCGAAGGGCGCGCTGCTCGTGGGTCCGCCGGGAACCGGCAAGACGCTGCTCGCCAAGGCAGTCGCCGGTGAGGCCGGCCGGCCCTTCTTCTCGATGTCGGGCTCCGATTTCGTAGAAATGTTCGTCGGCGTCGGTGCCTCGCGCGTGCGCGATCTGTTCGAGCAGGGGAAAGCGCATGCGCCCTGCATCATCTTCATCGACGAGATCGACGCCGTCGGTCGCCACCGCGGCGCCGGCCTGGGCGGCGGTCACGACGAGCGCGAGCAGACGTTGAACCAGCTGCTCGTCGAGATGGACGGGTTCGAGTCGAACGACGGCGTCATTCTGCTCGCGGCCACGAACCGGCCCGACATTCTCGATCCGGCGCTGCTGCGGCCCGGCCGTTTTGACCGCCGCGTGACGATGGACATGCCCGATATCAAAGGCCGCCGTGCCATTCTGGATGTGCACGTGCGCGGTAAGCCGCTGGCCGCCGACGTGGACCTTGACATTATCGCCAAGCAGACCCCCGGTTTTGCCGGCGCGGATATCGAGAACCTGGTAAACGAGGCTGCCATTCTGGCGGCCCGCCGCAACCGCCGCTCCATCAGCACTGAC
>DASSUS010000048.1:0-5045 GCA_035706765.1 Gemmatimonadales bacterium | reverse complement strand
CATCTTGCAACTCGCTGCGCGGTACTGGCGGCGTCCCTTGCCCTGTGCACTCCCTTGGCAGCCCATCACTCCGTGGGTGTGTTCGAAACCACCGTCCCAATCTGGGTGAAAGGAACGGTCGTCGGATTCAATTGGGGCAATCCGCATACCGCCATCATCGTCGAGCAAGTGGAGAAAGACGGCACGAAAGTCCGCTGGGCCCTGGAGAACTCGGGGCGGCTCGACATGCTTGAGCGCATGGGCTACACGCGCGACTCCTTCAAGGTGGGTGACCCCATCGAGGCGTGCGGCTTTGCGCCGAAGCGGCAATATGCTCCGCGCGTGGCGCCTGCCACCGGCGAAGACGGCGCAAGGCCGGCGCCCCACTGGCTCGATGGCGCCGACCGAGTCATCACCGCCAGGTTGTTGTTGACGAAGAACGGGCCCGAGGTGCACTGGTCGCATTACGGGCCGCTAGAGTTGTGCACGACCGACGAGAATTTGAAGGCGCTGCCTCAATTCCGAGACTCCACCCCCAGCCCTCGATAGCGAAAAGCAAAACCAAAAGTCACGAGAGCCCGCACGGGACGTTTCCCCGTCGCCAAAAAGATGCTGCTCGAAACGAGACCCGCGTCTCGCAGCGCCGTTCGTTAGCGGCTCGGCATGAACGAAGCTAGCACCAGGATCGCCGGCGCCATAGACGCTCGCACTTGGGCTCATTTGCACTGGATATCGAGGACGTTGAAGACCGCGCTGTAGCTCTTCGTCGGCCCACAGCTGAGGATGCTCGTTGGCCACGCCGGCACTGCATCCGAAAGCCGTTCCGGCGGCGACTAAACCATGAAACCACCCGCGCCGCGCGGGCCATGGAGAACCGCAATGAACGGCGAGCTGCCCGAAATCTACTGGTTTCTGTTCTGCGTCGGCGTGCTGATCTTCGCGATCGCATTCGCCACTGCGATGATGGTTCTCAGCTCCCGCGCGAACAGTCGGGCGCTGGCGCTCCTCACGCTCTACGCGCAAAAGGGGATCGATCCGCCGCCCACGCTCGCAGAGCTGCTTGCGAAGCCCCGCGACGAAGAGAGGCTGAAATGAACGGCGACGTTCCCGAGATCTATTGGTACCTGTTTTGGGTTGCCGTTCTGGCGTGGATCATCGTTTTTGCGACCGCCATGATGACGCTGCTCCACCGGGCGCACATGAAGACGCTGGAGCTCCTCCGGCTCTACGCGGAAAAGGGAATCCATCCGCCGCCGGTGCTGGACGAGCTGCTCGCGAGATTGAGCGGCGGCGGCGCTTCGAAGCCGCGGCGTGGTGCGCTCCTGAAGAATTTCACGGGCATGCTGTTCACCGCATGCGTAGCGGGCGGCATCTTCTGGTGGCGGCTCGACGAAGGCGGTCCCCAGGCGCTGATCTACATCTTCGGCGCGGCCACCGTGTTCTGGGGCATCAGCGCGCTGGGATTGCTGATCGCGGCTCTCTTCACCCCCGACAAGTAGATGGACGAGGACGACGCAGCGCTGCTCGCGGCGGTGCGGGACGGCTCCGCGCGAGCCTTCAACACGCTGATCGATCGCCACCAGCAGGCGGTGCGGGCTTTCGTCCGTCGCCTGACGCGCCCAGCCGACGCGGACGACATCGCTCAAGAGACTTTTCTTGCCGCATGGATGCAGGCCGGGTCGTACAAGGGCGCAAGCGGCGGCGTGCGCTCCTGGCTGTTCGCGATCGCCTGGCGGAAGGCCAAGGACGATCATCGCCGCCGTTTCCGGCTTTGGCGCCGAGACGCCGCCTATCGTGACACCGCCGCCGAGGACCGGCGCGCCACGCCGGCGGAGGACGGGATCGCACTCGAGCAAGCTCTCGCGGAGCTGCCGATCGACCAGCGCGCGGCGATCGTGCTGTGCCTCGGCGCCGGCTTCACCCACCAGGAAGCGGCAGAGGTGCTCGGGCTCCCGCTCGGAACCGTGAAATCGCACGTCCTGCGCGGTCGCGAGCGGCTACGCGGCATACTAGGAGAGCAACCATGACGGACCGTCTCGACAAAGCAATCGCGGAGCTCTTGCGCAAGGACGCTCCCGCTGAGCGCGATCCCCTGTTCCGGGTGCGAGTGCTCGAGCGCCTCGAGCGCGTGCGGTACCGGCGGCGGCTGTACGCGGCGCTCGCCGCCGCCGCGGTCTTTACCGCGATCGCCCTGATCGGCGCCGAGGCCGGCGGTTCGACACGCGAAGGGGTTCGCGTGCTGCTCGTAGCCGCGGCGCTGATCGCCGTGTACTTCGTCGTTGCACCCGTCACGCAGCTTTTTCTGCGCTTCGGGGGCCCCTCCGGAAAAAATTAGCTCTCCTGCATCCGTACGGGGGTCGGGCGACGACATCTCCGGTGACCGCAGCGCGCTGCGCGCGCGGCATGAGGAGAATCGTATGCGGATCGTTTCCAGACGTGTCGCGCCCGGCGTAGCGGCAATCACGCTCGTGTTCGTGTTGGGCGCCGACTCGGCTTGGGCTCACCACAGCCAGTCCCGCTTCGACGTGGCTCGGACCGTCGCCGTCGACGGCGTGGTGACGAATGTACGATGGGCAAATCCGCACGTATATCTCGGCGTCCAGCAGACCACCGACGCCGGCGAGACGATCGAGTGGGAGATCGAGACCGTCGGCCCCTCGGCGTTGCAGCGCCTCGGCTGGACGCGGGACAGCGTTGCGGTGGGCGATCGCGTCTCGCTCCGCGGCAACCCGGCGCGCGGCGGAGCCCGCAGCCTCAATCTCGGGTCCCTGCAAAACGGCTATCGCACGATCAACGTGATGGCGCTCGTCCGCGAATACACGAGCGTCACCGTGCCACCGACGACGCGCGCCACCAGCCTCGACGGCACCTGGGCGGTGCTCGCGAACTTCGCCCTCATCGGGCCGTTCCTGCCAACCGGGCCGAAGCCGCCGTTGACGGCGGCCGGTGCCGCCGCCGCCGCGGCGTTTAATGAGCAGACCATGCTGCCGGCCTTGGAATGCGTGCAGTCGCCAGCGCCCTACTTCATGTTCATTCTCGATGCCAAGCGGATCACAACCGGCAAAGACGCGATTTCGATCGTGGGCGACTACGACGGCGGCGAGCGGACGATCCACCTGAACGCAGCCGATCACGCGGGCGCGACGCCGTCCGTGCACGGTCACTCCATCGGCCGGTGGGAGGGTGGCACGCTGGTCGTCGACACCACGCACTTCGCGCCGCACGCGTCGGCTCACGCGTACGGAGTGCCGTCGGGGGTCCACAAGCATCTCGTCGAACGGCTCACCCTCAATGCGGACGGAACGCGGATCGCCTACCAGTTCGAGCTCAGCGACCCGGAGTTCCTCGCCGCACCGGTCACCGGCAATGCGGAGTGGGCCTACCGGCCGGACCTCGAGCTTGCTCTCGAGGTATGCGATCGCGAGGCGGCGCGGCGTTTCACCGAGCAGTGAGCGGTTTCGCTGAAATCGCCTATCAGGCGGGCAATCCGACCGCGCTCGTGCGCGTCGTGGAAGCGCTCGAAGCCGTGAGTGCCGCCATTCACGAGCTTGCGAACCGCCTTCAGCCCGTCGCCCGCGAGGCCCGGCACTCGATATTTCCCGACGCCAGCTTCGGGTTCGGCGTGGATGCGCTCCAGCCGCGGTAAAGTCGCACCGCCCCGGCGCGCGAGCCTTCATTTGGCTGTAATAATCCGTTGCTGTAATGAAGCAGCTTCCTAGCTGCTAAATTGCCGTCACGATGACTGCCAAGCAGATCCTGATCGTCGAAGACGAGCGGCCCATCCGTGAAATGATTGCTTTTGGGCTGCGGCGCGGCGGCTTCGAAGTTCGGGAAGCGTCCGATGCGGGCAGTGCACGGGCCAGCGTGGCAGACCGCCGTCCCGATCTGGTGCTGATCGACTGGATGCTGCCGGACATGAGCGGGCTCGAGCTCACGCGTGCGCTGAAGCGGGACAAGGAAACGCAGGAAATTCCGATCATCATGCTAACGGCCCGCGCCGAGGAGCAGGACAAAGTGATGGGCCTGGAGGGCGGTGCCGACGACTACGTCACCAAGCCGTTTTCGCCGCGCGAGCTGCTCGCGCGCATCAATGCAGTTCTGCGCCGTTCCAGTATCGGCGGCGAGGATCTGGTCGAAGCCGACGGCCTGGTGCTGGACAAAGCCGGCCATCGCGTGATGGTCGGCGACCGCACCGTGCAGCTCGGCCCGACGGAATACAGGTTGCTGCACTTCTTCATGACGCACGCGGAGCGGGTGTACAGTCGCGCCCAATTGTTGGACCGAGTATGGGGCGGCAACGTCTATGTCGACGAACGCACGGTGGATGTGCACATCCGGCGACTGCGTAAGGCGCTCGAAGCATTCGCCTACGATCGATTCGTCCAGACCGTGCGCGGCTCGGGATACCGCTTCTCCACCAGGGCGGAGTAGACGTTGAAGCTCCCCGGCTCGAAGCTCCTCGGTGCGATGTCTCCGGCGGGCTGGCAAAGCATTTTGCGGTTCGGCATGACGCTGCTGGCGGCGCTGCTGGTGGGGCTCGCAATCGGCCGTATTGCGCTCACATTTGCCGTGATTCTCGCGATCTACGCTGGCGTGCAGCTGTGGAACCTGCTACGGCTGGAGCACTGGCTACGCCGCCGCCGCATCGAGCAGCCGCCCGATATCGGCGGGTTGTGGGGCGAAGTCGTGGCGATCGTCAGCCGCATCTATCGCCGCAAGCAGTTCCATCGGGCGCGCGTCACCGCCTTGTTGCGTGAATTTCGCCGCTTGACGGCCGCGATGCCGGAAGGCGCCGTGCTGCTCGGCCCAGAGCACGAAATTCTCTGGTTCAATCACCGCGCGGCACAATGGCTCGGGCTGCGACGCAAGCGCGACTTGGGCATGCGCATCGAAAACCTGGTGCGGCATCCGGACTTCGTCGCATACCTGCGCAGCGGCGACGCTGTGGAGGGCGTCGTGGTGCCCGACACGAACGACGTGAGCCGCTGGTTCTCGTTCTACGTCGTGCGCACCGGCGTGGCGCAGCGGCAGCTGCTGATGGTCCGCGATGTGAGTCGCGAGCAGCA
>DASSUS010000047.1:0-18019 GCA_035706765.1 Gemmatimonadales bacterium | reverse complement strand
GCGCAACCGGCCCGCGATCAGCTCCTCGCCGCAGTTGAGCGGCATCGCCGGCTGGAACTGCCCGTCGGGGAGCTGCGCCATTCCTTCCTTCGATCCGGCGATTCCGGCGTGGCGTTCGACGTAATCGTACCAGGGTGAGATCTCGGCGTAGCGGATCGGCCAGTCGACGGCAATGCCTTCCTTCTTGTTGGCCTCGAAGTCGAAGTCGCTCCAGCGGTAGCTCTGGCGTCCCCACATCAGCGAACGCCCGCCCACGTGGTAGCCGCGATACCAGTCGAACCGCTTCACCTCGGTGTACGGCGACTCCTGATCGGAGGCCCACCAGTCGAGATTTTTTTCGTTGAGCGGATAGTCGCGTTTCAGGACGGGGTACGCCGCTTCCATGGCCCGCGTGCGCCCGCCACGATGCGGGTACTCCCACGGTCCTTTGGTCGCGTTCACGTAGTCGGTGACGTGCTCGATATTCTTGCCGCGCTCGAGCAGCAGCACCCGGAGCCCTTTCTCGGTCAGCTCCTTGGCCGCCCACCCGCCGGAAATTCCGGAGCCCACGACGATCGCGTCATAACTTTGAGACTGCACGATTCCTCCTCGGTTTCTGACCAAGCTTCCGACAACTGGAGCCCGCGTCAACCCGCCTTGTTTCGATTGGCCACGATGTAGGTGACGGTATCCCAGGCGTTGTGAATGCCGATGCAGATCAACAGCAGGTTGACGCCCCCGATCAGGAACGGCGCCCAGTGCTGATCGTGCGAGAGCCCGGCCGCGGCGACGAACAACGCGGCATAAGCCGCCATCGGCAGGATGAGGTGCCAAACCCAATCCTCGAGCACCGGCTTGTAGCCGTGCTGGCGCAGCATGCGCCGCGCCACCACGAGCACGTAGACGATGCCCGCGATCGCCGTGGCGCCGACGAAATGGGCGGGGTCGGGCAGATTGCGCCACGGCGCGCTGAGGACCGCCGAGAGCAGCAGTACGGCCGCGAAGTGAATCACGTTGGGAGTGGCGAACGCGTTCACCGACTCCGGCGTGCGCGGGAGGTTGGAATCGGCCGCGAGCGTGATCACGACGAACATCAACCCCGTGAGCGCCCCCGCCGAGGAGCCGACGATCACGTAGAAGGCTTCCCACTCCGTCAGCAGGGCGTGCGCGTTCTCCATCATCGCACCTGAAATGTGAGCGTCGCCCACTTCGACTCGTAGTCCACGCTGTCTCCCCTGACCGGGACCATGTGGATGAACTTGATGTACCACCTCCCCGCGCCGCTGAGCGCGAACCGCGCCACACCCGCCGTGTCGCTGCGCGCGCGCGTTTCCTCGATCGGACGGCCGTCCCGCTCGCCCCCGGCGATCACGAGCTGATTGGCCGCGGGCTTGCCGTCGACCAGCGCGCGAACCGCGAGTGTATCGCCGCTCCGCAGCGCGTACGGATTCGTGATCGGCACGATCTCCGCCGGATAACCGAGCACGGTGCCGTAGGCCTCGCTGCGCGCGTCTCCAACCTGGAGTATCGCCTTCACATGTTTGTGGTAGCGCTCGCGCACCGGGGTGCCGAGCTCCCCGTTCAGGGTGCGCGCGTTCAGCACGTCGGGAATGCCGTCTTCCTTCAGGTAGCTGTTGAAATCGTCCCCCGAGAGCGCGATCTGCCGCGGACTCGTCGACGCGCCGATCACGTAGGTGCCGCTCGCCTCCGTTTGCACGCTGAGCCAGGTGGTGTCGCCGAACGGCTTCCAGGAAGCGCGAGGAATGGCGCGCCGCCCCCCCGCCGCCGGGCCGACGAGGCTCAGATCGAGCAGGCGATCGGCGGAGACCGCGCCTTCGCTCTTGGCGAAAGTGCCGTTCAGCACCGCGATCCGCACGCTGCTGTTGGGTGGAACGAAATAGCTGTCGAGTTTGAGAAACAGATCGTGCGCGAGCAGGTAGGTCGCGCTCGCCAGCAACATCAGCACCGCCGCGAGTGCCGGGCGCCGCAGGTTCGTTCTCATTCTGACATACTGCGCCCTTCTCGCCGCGCTGACTAGATCGACCTCCAGGGGGCCGGGTACCATGCTCGTGAGCTCGAAAACTCAACTCGACGCGTTTGGCCAGGCTGCGGCGTTTCCCGAGGGCTTTCAGTACCGCCCCGCGGTGATCAGCCCCGAGGAGGAGCAGGCCCTGGTCCAGCGGATTTCCACGTTGCCGTTCAAGGCCTTTGAGTTTCGCGGTTTCGAAGGGAAGCGGCGGACCGTCTCCTACGGCTGGCGCTACGATTTCAACGTGCAGAAGCTGCAGCAGGCCGATCCGATCCCGCCATTTCTGATTCCGGTCCGTGCGATCGGCGCTCGCTTTGCCGGCCTGGCTCCCGAAGCGCTCGAGCAGGTCACGGTGATCGAGTACAGCCCCGGCTCGCCGATCGGGTGGCACAAGGACCGGCCCATGTTCGGCGATGTCGTGGGCGTATCGCTCGTCTCGCCCACACGATTTCGCTTTCGCCGCAAGGCGGGCGCCGGATGGGAACGCGCGGCGCTGACCGTCGAGCCGCGCTCGATCTACCTGCTGCGCGGGCCCGCACGCGACGAATGGGAACACAGCATCCCGCCGGTCGAGACGCTCAGGTACTCGATCACGATGCGCACCCTTCGCGAGCGCTAGCCGACGCGCCACATCTTCCGCGATGCAAGGCTCTACGCCAGTTTCGGAGCTATGCTCGCACTCTTGCTGCTCCTCCAGGCCGTGCCGCAGCGGCCTTCGCAACTGACGCGCTTCCTGGAGCAGAGCATCGGGTTGGACGCGGCGCAGCTCGCCGCCGTCGAGCGCGGTGAGCCTGTGGCCAAGGTGCTGGACGCTCGCGATCGGCGCGACGTCGCGCTGTTCGGGATCATCACGCTGCCCACGTCGCGGGCCGCGTTCACTCAGGCCGCGCGCGACTTCCCCGCCGCGCTGCGGACGCCGAACCGGACGCAGCTCGGCATCTTCAGCACGCCGGCGGTCGAATCGGACATGGCGGGCTTCACGGTGAGCGAGCGTGATGCCCGGGAAATGAAGGACTGCAAGCCGGGCGACTGCGTCATGAAAATGCCCGACGAGGCGATCCAGCGCATTCGCGCCGACGTCAACTGGTCGGCGCCCGATCTCGCCGCGCAGCTCAGCGCGTACGGACGGCGCCGCCTGGTGGAGTACGTCAACGACTATCGCGCGCGCGGCGACTCCGCGATGGTGGTGTACGACGACCGCGGCCAACTCCACGTGCGCTCGAGTGAAGCATTCGCCGCCCAGCTCGCCGAGTCGCCCTACGTCTACACGACCGTGCCCTCGCTCCAGAGCTATCTCGCCGGTTACCCGCGGGGATGGCTGCCGGACGCGGCGGAGATCGTGTACTGGTCCGAGGACGCGCTGCCTCGGCTGCGGCCGATACTCAGCCTGACGCATCACATCGTGTACGCGCCGGCCGAGCTGCCGATCGTCACGATCATCGCCTCGAAGCAGATCTATGCGAATCACTACTTCGAGACGGCGCTCGATCTCACGGCGGCGGTCGATCGGGGACCGGGCATCTACCTGCTCGTGCTACGCCGGTTTCGGTTCGATAACCTGCCGGGCGGGATTCTCAACATCCGCGGGCGCGCCATCAACGCGCTGCGCGACCAACTGGTTCTCGACCTGAAGCGCTATCAGGCGCGGTGAAAGCGCAGACCCTCGCGCCGCCCAGAGCAGCCGCGGTCGCGCCCGCCCCGTCCGCCGCGATCATTTCGCCGTTCATCGATACGTTGTGCACCGGCGGCCTCTCACTGCTGGTACTGGTCCCGCTGCTCATCATGGGCCGCACCGACATGCTCGTGGTGAGCCTGGGCGTGCAGGCATGGGTGGGCGCGCTGGTCAACATGCCGCACTTTCTCGCCTCGTATCGCATGGTGTATCGCTCGCGCGAGAGCATCCGCCGGCACCCCTGGGCCGCGGTCTATGTGCCCACGCTGCTGCTCGGCGCCTGCATCGCCGCCGTCGTAGCCAGCCGCTCGACTGATGCCCCGATCTCCGCGTTGCTCACGATTTCGAGCGCGTACCTGGCGTGGCATTACACGGCCCAGGCGTGGGGAATGGTGGCGACGTTCACGTACCTCGATCGGAACCCGTTCAACGAGCGGGAGCGCCGTCTCGTCCGCACCTCGCTCTACATTCTGACCGCCTGGCACGTCGTCTGGTTCTTTCATCTTGGCTACTCGCAGTACATCGATCTCACCCCGCTCTACCTCGGCCTGAGCGGGTTGACCGCGCTGGCGCTGGCATTGGGACTCGCCGGGTTCTGGCTGCATCGCCGGCGCACCGGCCGGTTTGCACCACTGCGAGCCTGGATTCCGTGGATTGCGATCTTCGCATGGTATGCGACGATGGCGCGGGTGGGACTCGCCGCGCTGTTCATCGTGCAGATCGCCCACGCGATCCAGTATCTGATTTTCCCGGTCCGCGTCGAGGTGAATCGCACCAGGCGCGCATTGCGCAATGACCGCGGTCCGGTGTTCGCGGTATACCTGGGCGGTTACCTCGTGCTGCTGCTGGCGGGGTCGGTGCTCGCCGGAATCGCGCTGCCGCTCGGCGCCATGGCGGTCGTGACCGGCTGGATCGGATCGCGCCCGGGCGAGGTCGTCGGATTCGCCATCAGCGCGTTCTTCAACATTCATCATTACTTCACCGACGGTGTCGTGTGGAAGCTGCGCGACCCGGCCGTGCGCGAAGACCTCTTCGGGCACGTGCAGCGGTGAAGGTCCACCTGCTCGACGGCACCTACGAGCTGTTCCGGCATTTCTACGCGATGCCGAAGCAGGCCGACGCGGACGGCCGCGAGTCGGCGGCGATCATCGGCGTTTTGGGCTCGGTGCTCGGGATGATCGAAGGCGGCGCGACGCACATCGGTGTCGCGACCGATCACGTCATCGAGTCCTTCCGCAACGATCTCTGGCCCGGTTACAAGACCGGCGCCGGGATCGAGCCGGAGCTGCTCGCGCAGTTCCATCCGCTCGAGGAGGCTCTGACGGCGATGGGCGTGAAGGTCTGGGCGATGGTGGAGTTCGAGGCGGATGATGCGCTCGCGGCAGCCGCGCACCTCTCGGCGCAAACGCCGGCCGTCGAGCAGGTCATCATCTGCACGCCCGACAAGGACCTCAGCCAGTGCGTCGTCGGCGACCGGATCGTCCAGTTCGACCGGCGCAAGCGCGAGACGCGCAACCAGCCGGGCGTGGTGGCGCGATTCGGCGTAGGCCCCAGGTCGATTCCCGACTACCTCGCGCTCGTGGGCGATACGGCGGACGGCTTTCCGGGGATCGCGGGCTGGGGCGAGAAGGCGAGCGGCGTGGTGCTCGGGCGCTACGAGCACCTCGAGCGCATCCCGCCGAGCTCGGCCACTTGGGATGTCGCCGTGCGCGGCGCCGCGCGCTTGTCGAGCGCGCTCGAGGAGAACCGCGAGCTCGCGATGTTGTTTCGAACCCTGGCCACGCTGCGAACGGACGTGCCCGTCTTCAGCGATCTCGACGAGCTACGCTGGAGCGGCCCGACACCTGCGTTCGAGCAGGTGGCGGGCCGCCTCGGTATGCCTGGATTGTGGGAGCGTGCGCGACGACTCACCCACAGCAGTCAGTCGCTATAACGTCTTCAGGTACGCTGCCAAATCCGCCTGCTGCTGAGCGCTGAGTCGCAGGTCGCGCACGCGGTTGTAATGGGCGACGACGTCTTCGAGCGTTGCCGCGCTGCCGTCATGAAAGTAGGGCGCGTGCTGCCATAAGCCACGCAGGGGTGTGGTACGGTATCGCCTGGTGGCGGTCCGGGCCGCGTAGGCGCCGTCCACTCCCGTCTCTTCGGCCAGATGCAGCCGCCCCAGATTCACATCGCTGAACTGGAGCCCCGGAATGTGACAGCTGCTGCACTGCGCCGGCCCGTTGAACACCGCGCGGCCGCGTCGCACCGCGGCGCCGTCGGCGGCTCTCGGCGCGGGCGGGGTCTCGAGACTGAACTGATATTCCGCGAGCGCCCCCAACTGCGGAGTCACGAGATCCGAGTCCGCGCGTACATCGATACCCAGGCGCGCGTCCTTGAAATTGCCCTGCCCATGCATCTGCGTGACCGCCACGTAGGCGTTCCAGTAGGACACCGGCCCCTCGGCCGTATAAGTCTCCTTGGCAACGTGGCGGAGCCCGTACGCGGGCGGAATCCGGATGGGTGTATTGAGGCCATCCTGATTGATTCGCGGATCGTAGCGTCCCGGACCCCAGCTGCGCAGTACCGCCTTCAACGGGTCCGCGATCGCGGGCGACAGCGCCACGATGGCGCCGACGTTGAGGTCGGTCGCGGCCCAGCCGTCGAGCCGAGAGCCGATGCCTGGAGCGAATGAATTGTCCACGCGGGAGTGGCACAGGGCGCACGTGATCCCCACCGCGACCAGCGTGTCGCGGCCGCCGGCACGCTCCACCGTCCCATGCAATCCGACGACGGCGTTTAGCTTGAGGAGCGCGATTGTAGTCGCCGGGTCATTGAGATCGACCTGCCCTGCGGCAAGCGCGTCTTTCAGCGACTGCGGCAGCGCTTCCGCATCCACCTGCAGACCGACCGCGAGTGCCACGGCCGGGCTCACCGCACTCGCGATCACTTCGTGCATGCGCGCGGTATCGGTCCAGAACGCCTCGTTGCCGAACGTGCTGTGCCGGAAAATTTCCTGGCCGCGTGCTACCAGCGCGGGGTCGAGCGGTCGCCGCGAGCGCTGCGCGGCCACGATGGTGTCCTGCTGCTCGCAGCCGGCCGCGACCAGCGCGGCCGCCAACAGAGCGACAGTGGCGTACCCTGAAGAGCTCATGAGTGTTGCTTCCTTATGATCAGCGTGCCACGCATGGTCGGATGGAGCGTGCAGATGTAGTCAAGCGCTCCCGGTCGTGCGGCCACAAGCCGCCCGCTGGCCCCCTGCGCGATCGTGCCAGTATCCCATTTGCCCGTCGCCGTCGCGGTGTGCGGCACGATGTCGCGATTGATCCACACGACCGTATCGCCCACGGCGACGGTGAGAGCCGCGGGCCGAAACTGCATCCCGCGGATCTCGACCGTGTGCGTCCGCGGCGCTGCACTTCCCCCGAATGCCGCGAACAGCAGGACTGCCAGCTGCCAGATCACTGGCCGGCGTTCGCTCCGCCCAGCTGGGCGCGCAACTGCTTGGCGTGCTCGAGATGGGCCGCAATCGCGGGACGCACGTCGACGAGCAGTTTCTTGAGCTCGGCGTTATCCGTCGTCGGGACGAGCACCTTGTCGATCGCGTCGAGTACGGCCTGGTGATAGCCCACTTCACGATCCATGTACGCGCGATCGAACGCCGCGCCGCGGAGCGGCTCGAGGCTCTTGCGCGCGTCCGCCGCGCCGGCCTGCAACGACTGGCTGACCGCGTTGTCGGCGGGCGTCACCCCGAGCTTCTTGGCCAGCGCCGCGGCCTGGGCGTTCACGGCGCTATGGTCGTTGATCATGGTTTGCGCGAACTGGCGCACGGCCGTATTGCCGGTGCGCGTCTGGGCGAACTTCGCGAGGTCGATGTCCACCGCATTCGCCGTCACGGCGACATGCGCGACTTCGGCATCCGACAGATTGGGCGACGCGGCGGGCGCCGGTGTCTGCCCCTGCAGAGCCGTAGCGAAGACGAGCGCTAACGAGACGAGCATGGCTTTCTCCAAGAAGAGGTTGGTGCCTGGAAGCTGGCCTCATTGTCCACCTTTGTCAAGTATTTTGTGTGATTACTAGACAAATGAGGAATTACGGGCTATTCTGGGGCATGCCCAATTGGCTCGAACGCCTGCTCGGCGAAACCCAGGCCCGCCTGGTCACCCTGCTCCGCCGCTCCCGCCAGAGCATCACCAACCTCGCCGGGGGGCTGGGGCTCACCGATAACGCCGTGCGCATGCACATCGCCGCCCTGCACCGCGACGGGATCGTCGAACAGGTCGGTCTGCAACGCGATACCGGCGGCAAGCCCGCCCGCCTGTACGGCCTCACCCGCGAGGGTGAAGAGCTATTCCCTAAGGCATACGCGTTAGTCCTTGCCAAGCTGATCGACGAAATCGTCCGAACTCAGGGCCGAGACCGGGCCATCGAGCTGCTGCGCTCGGTCGGGGCGCAGGCGGCCGCCGGCGCACCGCGGGGTACAAACGCGAGGCGCCGGCTCGAAGCGGCCGCGGAGGTCTTCCGCACGTTGGGCGCCGACGCCGACGTCGAGAAAACGACCGAGGGCTGGCGTCTGCAGGGATACGGTTGCCCACTCTCCGCCGTCACCGCGGGTCACGCGGAGGTGTGCGAGCTGGGCAAGGCATTGGTCGAAGAAGTCGTCGGTGAGCAGGTGAAGGAATGCTGCCAGCGCGGAGAGCGTCCACGCTGTGGATTTGAAATCGCGAGCGCCACATGACGAGTTATCGCTATCTGATCGTCGGCGGAGGCATGACCGCCGACGCCGCCGCCAAAGCGATCCGCGAGATCGACGCCGATGGCACGATCGGCATCATTTCTTCGGAGTCGCATCCACCGTACGCCCGGCCGCCGCTCTCGAAAGCCTTATGGAAGGGTGAATCCGAAGACACGATCTGGAAGCACACCGAAACCGCGAACGTCGATCTCTCGCTCAATCGCCGGGTGACGGCGATCGACCCGAAGAAGAAGACCCTGGGCGACGATCGCGGCAACTCCGTGTCTTACGACAAACTCCTGCTCGCTACCGGCGGCACGCCCCGACAACTGCCGCTGCAGACCCATCAGATCATCTACTACCGCACCTACGACGATTATCGCCGGCTGCGCGCGCTCGCCGATCGAAAACTGAAATTCCTCGTGCTGGGTGGAGGCTTCATCGGGTCGGAAATTGGCGCGGCGCTGCGCATGGTGGGTAGCGAAGTCACGATGCTCATCCCGGAAGACGGCATTGGCGCCCGCGTCTTCCCGGCGGACCTGTCCCGCTTCCTCGTCGATTACTATCGCGAGCAGGGCGTGGATGTGCGCACCGGCGAGGGACTCGCGAGCCTCAGGCCGAGCGCCGGCAAGGTCGTGGTCACGACTACGACAGGCAATGAAATCCCGGTCGACGTCATCGTGGCGGGTCTCGGCATCCTGCCCAACGTCGATCTCGCCGAGCAGGCCGGCGTGCGGGTGGAAAACGGCATCCTCGTCGATGAGCTGCTGAAAACGAATGTGCCGGACATCTTCGCGGCGGGCGACGTCGCCAACTTTTACAACCCGGCCCTCGGCACGCGCATTCGCGTGGAGCACGAAGACAACGCCAACACGATGGGGGCGGCCGCCGGTCGCTCGATGGCGGGACAGGGCACCCCCTACACGCACCTGCCGTTCTTCTACTCCGATCTCTTTCAGCTCGGCTACGAAGCGGTGGGCGAGCTCGATCCGCGCCTCGAGATCGAAGCCGATTGGAAAGTGCCGTTCCGCGAGGGCGTGGTCTATTACCTCAAGAACGGCACGGTGCGAGGGGTGCTACTGTGGAACACCTGGGGTCAGGTCGACAACGCGCGGGCGTTGATCGGCAAGGCGGGGCACCTAGTGACCGGATGAGTCTCCGATGCTCACGGCGATGTGGCGCCAGTTGCCCTGATTGAACCGCAGCACGCTGAGCACGCAGCGGGTCACGTGCCCCGCGAGGATCGCCAGCCAGATATCGATTGCGTCGAGCGTGGAAGTCTGCTGGACGACGAAACAGATTCCCAGCGGCACGACGATCTGTGAAACGATGGAGATGTAGAGCGGGCTTTTCGTGTCCCCCGTCCCCTGCAGCCCTCCCGTGTACGCGAGCGCGGTCGTGATGAAAAGACCCGACACGCTCAGGACGCGCAGCAGCTGCGAGCCGACGTCGATCGCGATCGGGTCATCCATCCCGAAGACTCCCAGCAGCTGCCGGGGCAAAAACAGGAAGAACAATCCCACCACCGCCGCGACCGAAAGGCCGTAGCGCGCCGCGATGCTCACCGCCTCCCTCGAACGATCGGGGTGACCCGCGCCGAGGTTTTGCCCCGCCACCGCGGCCGCCGCGCCCATGAGTCCCACCGAGGTCCAGGTAATCAGTGAGAACAGCTCGGTGTACGAGACGGCATAGGCCGCCTGGGCCGCGGCGCCTTCCGTCCGGCCGAGCGAACCGATGAACGAGAACATGAACACACCGCCGATATTCATGGCGATGCCCTGAAACCCGGTCGGAAGCCCGAATCGAAACAGCGATTTGATGATGGTCCAATCAGGCGCGAGCGCCGATCCGCGCGGAAAGCGCACGACCCAGCCTCCGCTCCACAGCTTCCAGATCGCGTACACCGCGAGCAGGCCGGCCGTGATGCAGGTACCCATGGCGGAGCCGCGCGTCCCGAACTCCGGGATCGGTCCCAGCCCGCGGATCAGGACGAGGTTCAGCACGAGGTTCAGCGCCGTCATGGCGATGCCGAGCTTCATCGGGGTACGCGCGTCCCCGGCCGAGCGCAGCGCGCCGCCGAGCATGAAGAACACGAGCATGCCGCTCGAGAACACGAACATGATCCGGAGGAACGGCAGCGCTTCCGCCTGGACCGCGGGCGCGGCGTTCACCAGGTCGAGCAGCCATGGTGAGATGAAGTAGCCGATCGGCGCCATGATGCCGAGCGACAACCCGATCGCGGTCAGGAACGCCTGATAGACGACGCGATCGACCTTGTCCACCTCCCCGGCGCCGGCGAAGCGCGCCACCAGCACGCTCATCCCGGTGAACAGCGACGAGATGAATACGATGACGACGAGAAAGATCTGCCAGCTCGCGCCGATCGCCGCGTTGGCCTGCGAACCCACGAGGTTACCGACGAGGATGTGGTCGACGATCCCCTGCGCTCCGCCCACGACATTCGCGAACATCGTGGGCCAGGCCATTTTCCAGACCGCGGCACGCAGCGGTCCCTCGACAATCGAGCGATCGTAGCGTGCCGCGGTCTCCGTCACTCAGCTCACCGGGATGGTGGAGCTGCGCCGGCGCGCGAGCAGGGCGTCGAGGCTCCAGGGTCCCGGCCCCGCGGCGGAAAAATAGAGGTAGGTGAAGCAGAAGAAGACGGCCGGTTCCCCGCCGTTCAGCGTGGGCCAGAATCCGTTTCCCGAGTGCCCCATGAAATAGGCTACCGCCATCTCGCCGGACAGGATGAACGCGACCGGGCGGGTGAACAGCCCGAGCATCATCAGCGCGCCGCCGATCGTCTCGATCACGGCCGCGAACCAGGCGAGCGAGCCAAGCGCCGCCACTCCGCCCCCCGGCATGACCGCCGCGGGAAACGCGAACCACTTGGCCGCGCCGTGCTGGAAGAACAGAAACGCGACGATGATTCTGAGGATGCTGAGCAGATACGGCGACCAATCATTTTTCACAGGGCCTCCCCCCGCTTCCGTAAAAGGGCACGCTCACGAGCATTCTGCGTCATCGCGGCGGCGCGCGCGAACTCGGCGCGCGCCTCCTCGAACCGGCCCAGCTTGGCCAGCAAGTCTCCCCGCACGCTGGGCAGAAGATGATAACCTTCCAGCGCCGGATCGGACCTGAGGGAATCCACCAGCTCGAGCCCCGCGGCTGGTCCGAACGCCATGCCGAGTGCGACGGCGCGGTTCAGCTCGACGACCGGGGACGGCATGATCTGCGCGAGCGCGTCATAGAGCGCCACGATCTGCGTCCAGTCGGTTTCCTCGGCGCTCCGCGCGCGGGCGTGACACGCCGCGATCGCGGCCTGCAATCCATAGGGACCGTAACCGCCTCCCGGCGATTCCGCCCGCGCAAGGGCCGCCAACCCGCGATTGATGAGGAGATGGTCCCAGCGGCCGCGATCCTGATCGAGAAGCAGAATCGGCTCGCCCGTCGGACCGATTCGGGCGCGGAGCCGGGAAGCCTGTAGCTCCATCAGTGCGACCAGGCCGTGGACTTCGGGCTGATCCTTCACCAGCTCGGCGAGAATTCGCCCGAGGCGCAGCGCGTCCTCGCACAAGGCCGGACGCACCCAGTCCTCGCCGGCGGTCGCCGAGTACCCCTCATTGAAGATCAGATAGACGACTTCCAACACCGATGCGAGCCGGGCGGCGAGGTCTGCGCCACGCGGTACTTCGAACGGCACGCGCGCCGCCGCGAGCGTGCGCTTGGCGCGCACGATGCGCTGCTGGATCGTCGCCCGGGGCGAGAGGAACGCGCGCGCAATTTCGTCGGTGGTCAGACCGCCCAGCAGGCGCAGCGTCAGGGCGACGCGCGCTTCCGTGGTCAGCACGGGGTGACAGGCCGTGAAGATGAGGCTCAACAGGTCGTCGCCGACCTGATCGTCGAGCGCGTGCGCGAGCGCGTCCTCGGGGCTCGCCTGTCGTTCGTCCAATTCCCGGCCCAGGTGCGCGTGCTTGGTATCCTGCATCTTGCGCCGGCGCAGCAGATCGATCCCGCGGTGCTTCGCGGTCGCCATCAGCCAGGCGCCGGGATTGTCCGGAATGCCGGACTCGGGCCACTGCTGCAACGCCGCGAGCAGCGCGTCCTGGGCCAGATCCTCGGCCAGCCCGACATCGCCCACGAGCCGCGCGAGCCCAGCGATGAGCCTGGCGGATTCGATCCGCCAGACCGCATCGATGGCCTCAGCAGCCTTGGGTCGCGTCATCCAGCACCGCTAACGGCTCTTGTTGCGCTCGATGGCCGCCCGCTGCCGCTCTTCCTGCTCGCGCAGCTCGGGGGTGAACTCCGGGCCGAAATCCTCTGCCTCGAACACCTGGCGGATTTCAACCTCGCCCTCCTGGAACGGAATCCGCTTCGCCCATTCGAGCGCTTCCTGTTTCGATTTCACCTGCCAGATCCAGAAGCCGGCGACCAGCTCCTTCGTTTCGGTGAACGGCCCGTCCCGGACCGTGCGCTTGCCGCCATTGTAGGCGATACGCGTGCCCTTCGAGGACGGGTGCAGCCCCTCGCCCGCCAGCATGATACCGGCCTTTACGAGCTCGTCGTTGAACTTCCCCATGTCGGCAAGCTCCTGCTGCGTCGGCATCACTCCAGCTTCCGATTCTTTCGAAGCCTTCACCATCACCATGAATCGCATGGCCCACTCGCTTTCTTTTTGGTTTGCAGTCCGGGTTCCAATCGCTCTCATTCAGGCGACGAACGGGACTGCGCGAAATCGACATATTCGAATATCATTGTGGTAGGCCCGGTTACGGGCCTAAGCCTTGTCACCCGGGAGCGGATATGTGCAGAAACATCAAGACACTCGCCAACTTCGAGCCTCCCGCAACCGACGCCGAGATCGAAGCGTCGGCGTTGCAGTTTGTACGCAAGCTGAGCGGCACGACGCATCCGTCGCAGGCCAATGAGGCGGTCTTCAACGCCGCGGTCGCCGACGTTACGCGGGTCGCGCGCCATCTGATCGATTCTCTGACGATCAAGGCCCCGCCCCGCAATCGTGAAGTGGAGGCCCGCAAAGCTCGCGAGCGCTCGGCCAAGCGCTTCGGGTAGGCGAACTCATTCCAATGGGTTAACGCCGGGAGTGAGTATGTAAAACCCGTCACATCGCCTAGCGTCCCGGGATGGCGACTCGAGATATCGTGACGCTCGGCGCCTCCGCCGGCGGGATCGACACGATTCAACGGCTGGTTTCGAAACTGCCGGACGATTTTCCAGGGTCGATCATGGTCGTGCAGCATCTCCATCCCCGCACGCCTTCCGTGCTGGACGAAATCATACAGCGCGCAACGACGCTTTCGGTTCGGTTTGCCACGGACGGTGAACCGATCACTCGAGGCCAGATCCGGCTCGCCCCACCCAATTGTCACCTGCTGGTCGAGAAGGGGTATCTGCGCGTGGTGCGCGGGCCGCGCGAGAACCGGCATCGACCGGCGGTCGATCCGTTATTCCGCTCGGCGGCCTGGGCCTATGGTCCCCGCGTGGCGGCCGTGATCCTTTCCGGAACGCTGGACGACGGCGTCTCGGGATTATGGGCCGTGCGCTCGTGTGGTGGCACCACGCTCGTGCAGGATCCGAAGGAAGCAGCCCAGAGCGGGATGCCAATGAGCGCGCTGGTCGCGCTCAATGTGGATCACGTCGCACCCGTCGACCGGATCGCCACCCTCCTCGACGAGCTCGCCCGCACGGAGTTCGATCCGGGCCCGGCGCAGCGGCCGCCGGAACTTGGGCTCGAGGTCGCCGCTGCCGAGGGCGCCGAGATGGGTGTCGAGGGAATGCGAAAACTCGGGAGACCATCAGGCTTCTCGTGTCCCGCCTGTCACGGAGGGCTGTGGGAGCTGACCGAAGGGGAGCTCGAGGTGTATCGCTGTCATATCGGTCACACGTTCGGACCGGAAACGCTCCAGGAGGCGCAGTCGCGCGAGGTCGAGTTCGCGCTCGAGTCGGCGCTGCGGGCGCTGGAGGAGCAAAGCGCGGCGGCCCGCCGCCTCAGCGAGCGGCTGGAGGCGTCGATCCCGACGCTCGGTCTCCGGTATGAGAAACAGGCTGGAAATCTGGAAGAGCAGGCAGCCGTGATTCGCAAGCTGCTGCGCAATGGACAGGTACAAACAACCGATTAGGAACTTATGCCCTGGCTCGGATTCGAACCGAGACGCCTCGCGGCACTGCCCCCTCAAGACAGCGTGTCTACCAGTTCCACCACCAGGGCGGGCGACGAAAAATAGAGAGGTTTCCCAATGATGTACAGACAGGCAGCGGTCATCCTCGCGCTCGCCGGCGCTGCGTGCGGCACGCGCCAGCAACAGCAGACAGCCGCCGTGCAGCCCGTGACGGGTACCGGCGACTGGGTGATGTACAACGGCTCGCTCAGCGGCGAGCGCTACTCGACCCTCAATCAGATCAACACGTCGAACGTATCCCGACTCGAGCAGGTCTGCGCCTTTGAAACGCCGGACACCGTCAGCTTTCAGACGGGGATCGTCGCCGTGGGGGGGACGCTCTATTTCACCGCGTTCGACAACACGTACGCCGTCGACGGCTCGACCTGTGAGCAGAAGTGGAAATTCAACCGGCCCGAGCCAAAGATCGGCCTGAAAGTCAATCGTGGCGTGGGATACGCGCGTGGGGTCGTGTTCCGGGGCACCGCCGACGGCCACGTGCTCGCGATCGATGCCGGCACCGGCCGGCTGCGCTGGGACGTCACGATCGCCGATCCGAAAAAGGGCGAATCGGTGCCGATGGCGCCGCTCGCCTGGAACGATCTCGTCTTCGTCGGGAACGCCGGGGGCGACTACTTCGGCGTCACGGGGCGGATCTATGCGCTCGACGCCGCGAGCGGCAAGACGATCTGGCAGTTCGATGTCGTCCCCGATAGCGGCCCCGCACGCGCTACCTGGCCCAAGGCGTCGCCCGAGAATCCGCCCAGCGGTGGCGCCACCTGGACGACGTACGCGCTGGACGAGCTGACCGGCACGCTCTATGTGACGACGGGAAATCCCGCCCCCGATTTCGTCATCGAGCTGAGGCCGGGTGACAACCTGTACACGAACTCCGTTCTCGCGCTCGATGCGCGCACCGGAGCGCTCCTCGGATACGTACAGCCGATCCGGCGTGACTTCCACGATTGGGATGTGTCGGCGGGACCGGCGTTGATCACGACCAAGGCTGGGTTGCCGCTGGTCATCGCCGCCGGGAAGGACGGCATGGTCTACGGCATCGAGCGCGGTCGACCCACCCGTCCGACCGGTGATGGCGCTCCCTCCCAGGCGCTCACGCTCGGCGTACGCTATGCAACCGCCACGACGACTCGCGAAAACGTCAACACCGCGCTCTCGTCGGAGCGCTTCACGCGGTTCTGCCCCGGATCGCAGGGCGGTATCGAATGGAACGGCCCGTCGTACCATCGGGCGTCGAGCACGTTGTTCGTCAATTCAATCGACTGGTGCACCTCGGTGAAGCTCCAGAGTCTCGACACGCTGCGCGGAGCGCCGGGACAATCGTGGACCGGGATGGACGATGCGCAGATGGCATTCGGCAAGATGGATCCGCCCTCGTCCTGGAAAGGATGGGTGACGGCGATCAGTGCGGAAGACGGCGCCGTCCGCTGGCAGGTGCAGACTCCCAAGCCCATGGTCGCGGGAATCACGTCGACCGCCGGGGGCCTCGTGTTCACCGGTGATCTCGACGGCCAGGTGCTCGCCTACGACGTGACGTCCGGAAAGGTGCTGTGGCGCAAATCCGCCGGCGGCGCGATCGGCGGCGGGGTCATCACGTACGAGGCCGGCGGCAAACAGCGGATTGCGGCGGCCGTGGGCCTCAATTCGCCGATTTGGCCCGTCCAGGGTGGGCCCGCGCGCGTCGTTGTGTACGGGCTGCCGTGAAGGTGACGAGGCTCCCCGCCCCGAAGTGACGCTGGACTGCTCGCGCAAACCAGCGCGGCGCATAGCTTTTCGGCATGGAGCTATGGGTTGCGTTCGGGTTTGGCGCGGCAGTCGGGGCGCTCGTCGGCTACCTGCTGGGCCGGCAAGCGCAGGCGCGCGCTCCGAGCACGCGTATCGCACCACCTCGTCCCGCACCACCTCCACTACCCTCCAAACCCTCGGCCATCTCGGACGTTAAGCACGTCGTTCTCGACGACGGGTCGGCAAACGTGCTCAATGCGTTGAACAATCGCCTCTCCGCGATCGGCGCCCTCGCCGATCTGTTGCACGGCAGTCCCCTCGATCCTGAACGCGCGCGCGCGCTCGTGCTGCTGCATGGCGAAGTGCGGCGCGCCGCCGAAATCACCAGCCACTACCTCGACCTCGCGGCGCACCCGGCGGGCGCCGCGGAGCCCTGCGACGCGGCGGTCGTGATCAACGGAGTCCTGGCGGAGCGCGAATCGACGTTCCGGGAGCTCGGCGTGAAGCTGCACCGCCAGATCCCCGCGGACCTCCCCATGGTCGCCTGTCCGATGGCGCAACTCACCGAGATGCTGACCAAGCTGCTCGATTTCTCGCTGCGCAGGCTGCGCGCGGCGCAGCCGCCGCGCGAGCTGCGGCTCGACGTGATCGCGACGGGACCATCGGTCGTGGCTTCGCTGTGGGATTCGGGCACGCCGCTGGCCGTCGAAGCGGAGCAGCGCCTGACCTCGCCGTTCCGGTTTACGCAGTCGGGTGGCGGCGGCGAAGTCGAGTTTGCCCTGGCCCGCGCGCTCGCGCAGTCGGCGGGCGGCAACCTGCGGCTGCGCCCGCGCGGTGGCAGCACCGGCGCCGAGGTCGTGGTCACGCTGCCGCGCAGCCTGCTGGGCGCGCAGCCGCCGCAGGCCACGCCCGCGGAATCGCTGCCGCGCATGCGCATACTCGTGGTGGACGACGACGCCGTGAACCGCCAGGCGATGGTGCTGCTGCTGGAACGCGAAGGACACCAGGTGGTGGCGGTCGAGAACGGACTCGAAGCGATGGAGCGGATCGGCGATCGCGACACCTCGTTCGACGCGATCGTCACCGACCTCCAGATGCCGCGCCTGGGCGGCCGCGCGATGTACGAGCAGCTGGCGAACGGTCGCCCGCTCGTCGCCAAGCGCTTCGTTTTTGTCACGGGGGATCAGGCGCGCGGAGAGACGCGCACCTTCCTCGAAAACTGCGGCCAGCCTTCCGTCATGAAGCCCTACGATTTGGGCGATTTGATCAACGCCATCGGCGCCGTCGCCCGCAAGAAATAGCGCGCGTTGCGCAGTCTAGTTGGGCGCGTGCACCCTCGGACCGCCGTAGTCGCGCTCGCCCCCGATGCTCGGCCCCGCCAAATCGAGTCCACCGCGGTCGTTGTTGATGCGCGCGATCTGCTGACGAATCGAGCCGGGGAACGGCTCCCTGCGGCCATTGCGGCCAAGCGGGTTCGTGTACCAGACCTCGGGGCCGTTCTCGTTGTCGATGAAATTCGAATTGATGTCGACGCTGCGGCGCACGCCGTCGAACACCGAGCGTGGATTGTCGAACGTGACGCCGAGGATCGTGCCGTTCGCAGTGGAGGTCGAGCACGATCCGGTGCCGCGAACCTGGCGCCCGTCAAGGGTCACTTCGTAGCAAACGTCGATCGGGCGGCCCACGGTGTTCGTCGCGGCGGGATC
>DASSUS010000046.1:0-4296 GCA_035706765.1 Gemmatimonadales bacterium | reverse complement strand
GAGCGGCGCCAACGCCGCCCAAAGCCAGACCGCCGCATACCAGGCCAGCAAAACCTGCAGTACCCGGTTTTTGGCAAACCCGACCGTCTTGCGCGTCGTCGAGGTCGAAATCATCCGCGCGGGTTCAAGATCTGGTTGATGCGCGCCTGCAGATCGACGATGTGGGCGCGGGTCGTGCGATCACCGGCGCGCGCCAGCGCGCCCCGCAGCGTCCCCTGCAAATCCGTGAGCTCGAGCCGGGCCTGGGCGCGCGCGTCGGCGGGACGCGGCGGCGGCAGCTGGAAACCGGGGAACGTCGTGAACCCGGGCGGCGGCGGCGTGACCAGCGGCGTGCTGATCAGGCGCTCCATCTGATCGACGAACGAGCGCTGGAGATTGCGGCGGTACGCGTCGACCTGCACCCGCCCGCTTCCCGCCAGCTCGGAGAAGATGCCGCGCCGCACGTCGCCGAACAGATCGGCGATGGTATACGCACCAGGCTGCGTCTGTCCCTGCTCCGCCAGCCGCGACAGTCGCCCGTCCTGGAACAGGAGACTGAGCACCGCATTCTGGCGCACCCGAATCCGCTCGACGAAGCCCGTCGGCTCGATGCGCCGCAGGATTTCCGGATCGAAGAAGTATGTCGGCGTCGTGAACACATTGTCGTTCAGGAACCGCACCGCTTCGGCCTGTTTGGGGCGGGGCACGGGTTGATAGACGGTGCCCGACTGGCTCGCGTACTTGGTGAATTGGTACACGCCGCCCACGACCACGGCGACGTGATTCATCTCGCGTGCCCATTGCGCGATCAGGTCGCCGTACATGTCGCTCAGCCGGTCGTAATTATCGAGCCGGTCGTAGGTCGTCGCCGGAATCAGCATCGGGACGAGCCGCTTGATGTTGCGCACGCCGTACCCGCTCGCGCGCACCGGGTCGTCGCCCAGCGCTTCGGTGATGATGCGCGGGTCCACCGGCTCGCCGTCACCGATCCAGCGCGTGTAGGGATCCGCATCCTGCATGCGCGCGAGCGAATCGAGGAAGGGTCGCTCGGCATCGGGCGACGGCGCGGTCGGCACGCGGCCATATCCCCACTTGATCGCGAAATAGTCGTAGGGGCCGATCCCCTGCATCAGACAGGCGCTGTCCCCGGGCTGCGCGACGTAGTTGTAGCGCGCGTAGTCCATGATCGACGGGCTCGTGCCTTGCACGCGACAGGTGAACGAGCGGCTGCGCAGCGAGTCGACCGGATAGTACGTCGACGCGATCATGTTGTGGCGCAGGCCCAGGCTGTGTCCCACTTCGTGCGTCGCGACGTAGGCCACCAGCAGGCCCATGAGCGAATCAGGGAACGGCAGCCGGCGGGCGCGCGGATCGGACGCGCCGGCCTGGGTCCAGTACCATGCCTCGACCAGGCTGGTGACGTTGTGATAGAAGCCGATGTTGGCGTTGAGGATCTCGCCCGAGCGCGGATCGCTGAGCCGCGGACCGTAGGCATTCTCGATCACCGACGGCAGCCAGCGGATCGTCGAGTTCTGGGCATCGTCGAGATCGAAGTCCGGGTCGTCCATGGGCGCGACCTTGGCCACGATCGCGTTGCTGAAGCCCGCGGCGCGGAACACCGGCTCCCACATCTCGACGCCCTTGACGAGCCAGGGGACCCACTTCGCCGGCGTCGCCGGATCGATCCACCAGGTGATGGGCGTGACCGGATCGGAGACGGCGGCGTTCGGATCCTTGGGCTCGAGCCGGTAGCGCTGAATGAAGCAGCGGCGCGGACCGGTGACGCGGTCCTCGTTGTAATTCTCGAACGACAGGTTGAAGTAGCCCACGCGCGTGTCGCACAGCCGCGCCATCATCGGCTGGTCGGGCAGCAGCACCATCGAGTAATTCATCAGCATCGTGAGCGAGTTGATCGAGCGCTGCGTCGGGCCTCCCGGCGCGCCCGGCAGGGAGTCGACTTCGAACGTCTGGAGCGCGCTCACCTCGACGTTGCGCGGAAAGGCGCGCGCCCGTTCCACCACCGAACGCGCCGGATCCATGCGGCGCACGCGGATGCCGGACTGGCGAATGTTCAGCTCCTGCACGTCGGTCGTGAACAGCCGGGTCGTCTCGATTACGGCGTTGCTGTCGGGCAGGTGCCACGCCGCCACGTCGAAGCTCATGATGATCGGCGACAGATTCGACAGGCGCACGGCGCGGGACACCGGCTGGCCGCTGTCGGCGCGCATCGCGTACGACACGATCCGCAGAAACACCTTGTTCCCCATCCGTTCCCACACCACGATGCGGTTGCTGATTTCTTCGCCGGCGTAGCGGATGCCGCGCATGGTGCCGCGCTGATCGGCGACGAGCAGGAACTCGCGTCCGAACATCACCTTCGGGATTTCGTAAAACAGCTTGTCGCTGATCCGATGAATCGTGAAGACGCCCGAATCGGTCACCGCCGCCGCTGTGATCACCTGGTTGTAGGGTTTTGGAACCCCCTCGCCGGGCGCTTGCCGGGCGGCGGCACCCTGGTTTCCCGTTCGTGACGTATCTTGGCGGGAGGGCGCAGGGGCCGGGTTTTGCCGAGTCGCGGATGTGGCGGATGAACAGGCGAGGACGCCGAAACCCAGAAGAACGCTGATTGAACGCATCGTCGGATGCCCTGATTCGATATGGAGGAACCGGGAGATTAGACCAGACCGGGTGCTTCGTCAATGAAGAGTCTGCGCGTTTTGATCGTGATCGTCGCGCTGGCGGCGATGATTTTCGGAGCGGCGGTCACGCTCGCCGTCACCAGCACGCTGGGCTCCGTCACCGCCGTGGTCGTGGTGATCGTCGGCGCGGCGCTCGTGCCCGTCATGTGGCTGCTGGTCCGGCGCCGGATGTGGGAGCCGCTCACCGCGCTGCACCGCGGCATCCAGCAGGTCTCCGACGGCGACCTGACGACGCAGGTTGACGTCAAGCGCGACGACGAGCTGGGCAACGTCACGACGCATTTCAACCACATGACGCGCATCCTGCGCGATCGCGCCGAGGAACAGGGACGCTTCGCGGCCGCGGGCGAGCTCCTGGGCGGCGTGGCGCACGAGGTCAACAATCCGCTCATGGCGATCGCGAGCCACGCCGAGCTCCGCCTCGCCGATCCCAACGTCCCGGCCGAGCAGCGCACCGAGATGCAGAACATCCTGCGTCAGGCTCAGCGCGCCGCCAAGCTGCTGCGCGGGCTGCTGCGCTTCGTGCGGGCGGGCGAGAAGCGCGCGGCCGCCGTGAACATGAACGACGTGGTGCGCAGCGCGATCGACCTGGTGTCCTATCGCTTTCTGATCGATGAGATCACCATCGAAGGCAAGCTCGATCCCGAGCTGCCCACCATCATCGGGGACGCGAATCGACTCGAGCAGGTGATCGTGAATCTGCTGAGCAACGCGCTGGACGCGCTGCGCGGCGTGAAGCCGCCGCGCCGGCTCATCGTCGACACCTTCATCGACGATACCGGCGGCCGCGTGTGCGTGACCGTCACCGACAACGGACCCGGCGTGTCCCCCGAGATCGCGCAACGGCTGTTCCGGCCGTTCGCCAGCACGAAGGGCGCCAAAGGTACGGGGCTGGGCCTGTACATCTCGCGCCAGCTGGTGCGCGAGGCTGAAGGCGAGCTCGACCTCGTCAAGCGCGCTGAGCCCGGCGCCCAATTCATGGTCTGGCTGCCGACCACCCGGCGCTCGGTCCCGACGGCGCCCACCGCCGTCCCGCAGGCGGCGCCGCCGCGACAGTCACCCGCGCCGACGACGAACCAGAGTCTGGCAGGCGTCCGCGTGCTGCTCGTCGATGACGAAGAGCTGATCCGGCGGCCCATGTCGCGCTTTCTGAGCAAGCGCGGCGCCGAGATCAAGGAGGCCGGCGACGGGCTCGCCGCGCTCGAGCTGCTGGAGAGCTACGAGCCCCACGTGATCCTGGCCGATCTGCGCATGCCGAAGATGGACGGCGCCGAGTTCTACATCCGGTTGCAGGAGCAGCGGCCGGCGCTCGCGGAACGGGTCATGTTTCTCTCGGGCGACATCACGCATCTCGCCGGCCGGGGGCTCGCCGAAGTGCCGCGCGACCGGGTCCTGGTGAAGCCGGTCGAGCTGGCGGAGCTCGAGCAGCGGATCGTCGCGTTCGTGCGGGAGAAAGCGGCGTAGACTCCGGCGCTCAGTCGCGCGTGATCAGCCGGCCCGCGCGCTCATAGAAGAAATAGTCCCACGCCCAGTTCAGCAGCACGAACAGCTTGTTGCGGAAGCCGATCAGCTGCACGATGTGAATTCCGAGCCACATCACCCACGCAATGAATCCGCG
>DASSUS010000045.1:0-18398 GCA_035706765.1 Gemmatimonadales bacterium | reverse complement strand
ACCAGCACGCGCCGTCCGGCCATCACCGCCTGGGCGAGCCCGAGACGTTGCCTCTCGGCGTGCCCGAGCTCCTCCACGAGCAGCGTGGCGGACGAACCGAGACCGGCGAGCTCCAGCGCTTCGCGCACCCGGCCCGCGGGTGTGCGCTCGGCAGTTGTGGAGGTGTGCAGCCGCGCATAGTAGGACAGCACCTCCCGTACTGTGGCCGCGCGAGGGAAGGTGCAGTGATCCGGGACGTATCCGATGAGCCGATGCGCGCTCGCCTCCGTAATGCGCTGTCCCCACACCCACGCGTCGCCACGCACCGGCCGGACGCACCCCGCGGCCACCTGGAGCAGCGTGGTTTTTCCGGCCCCCGCCGGCCCGACGACTCCGGCGACCTCCCCCGGCAGCAACGCCAGGGAAACGCCTCGCACTCCGCGCACGGCTACGTCGTACAGTGTGAGCGCGTAGTCGCTCATGACACCGGTCCACGTCGGCGTGCGACGAACGCGCCGCTCAGCACGATGCCCAGACCGGTCCACGCGAGCGCGTGCGCGACCGCGCCCCAGTCCCCCGTCGCCACGTCGCGATAGTGCCATAGTGCGGGCCCGAGCTCGAGCGCGCTCGCCGCGGCGATTCGGGCGAATCCGGGGTGCGCGAGCGCCACCAGGCGCTCGGGGGGAACGGCCCCGGCGATCGCCATAAGAAGGAAGAGGCCCAGCGCCGCGGTGTTGCCCAGCGGGATGATCAGCGCCAGTGCGCAGCTTCCGACCGCCGCTGCCGCCATGATTCCCGCTGCGGCGACCACGGGCGTCCACCCGGAGGCGACGGCACAAACGACCACGAGCACGAAGGCGGGGACGGCCAGGCCGAGCCAGCGTCCGGTCGCGATCGCGAGGGGAGTCGTCGGGTGCGCGAGCGCCGTCGTCAGCGCGCGGCGTTCGTTGTCGGCTCCCGTGATGCCGGCGGCGGCGACGATCGCACCCAGTGAACCGGCGAGCAGCGTGACCGACAGCGGCTCCAGCCCGCGCGCCCCGAGCCAGACGAGCACGAGCGCGAGCGCGAGCAGTGAGAAGCCGAGGCGCGTGCGGATGAGACGCGGAGTGACGAGCGCCCACTCGGCGAGCACGCAATGGAGGAATCGCATTGCGGCAGGATAAAACGACAGGGGGCGGCGCGCGGTACCGATTCCACGCCAACCAGATCAAATCGTTGCGCGTGCCCCGATGATGGCGTCGACCAACGAATCCGATTCAAACCGCACCGGGTCGGTCGCGGGCAGACCCGTTTCTTCCGCGGCCTGCTCGCAGGCGTCGCGCGCCGCCGCTTCCGTCATGTCGTATGTGTTGAGACAGATCCCGATCACCTTGGTGGGATGCACCGGCTGGGCCGCGCGCTCGTAGATCTCGATCATCTCAGCGTACGACGGGATCTTCACCCACGGCTCGCGCCCGTGATAGTCGCCGATGTGGGTCCGAGTGACCTGATGGCAGAGGATCAGCGCGTCGGGGCAGCTCCCGTGCAGCAGGCCGAGCGTCACGCCGGAGTAGCCCGGATGAATCAGCGAGCCCTGTCCCTCGACGAGGACGATGTCATTGCCCTGGGCTCCCTGAATCGTGATCTGTTCGGCGGCACCGGCGATGAAGTCGGCCACCACCGCGTCGACGGCGATTCCCCACCCCTCGATAAAGATTCCGGTCTGCCCGGTAGCGACGAAGCTCGTCTTGTGCCCGCGCTTGACCAGCTCATCGCGCAGCTGCAGCTGCGCGGTCATCTTGCCGACGTTGCAGTCGGAGCCTACCGCCAGGACGACGAGCGCATCGACCTCCGCGGCGCGGCCGTCGGCGATAGGCAGATTGGGCGGCGCCCGCCGCGCGTCGAGGATGCGGACGCCGCGTGCTTTGGCCAGCGGCCCCAGCTCCGGATCGTCACTAATGAAGGTGTGGAGCCCGCTCCAGATCTCGAGGTTCTTTTCGATCGCGGTGCGCAGCCAGCCCTTCCATTCGTCCGGCAGCTTGCCGCCCGCCGGCGCGATGCCGATCAATACCGCCGTGGCTCCCTTGCCGCTCGCGATGCCGCGCTCGAAATCGCGGACCACAGGAATCGCCCCGCCGAATCCGAGCACGTCCTGCACCGTTTTCCCGGCCTGCCTGCGGTCGAGCACCGCGACGATTCGCTCGGGGAAATAACGGATGCAGGAATTGGCGGTCTTGGATGTGAGCGGGCCGAACTCGCCGTCGGCGATGATGAGAAATCGATGCCGCGGCGTCGTCATTTCACGCCCACCGGTGCCTTCCGCCGCTCCTGACCGGTCCACGGTTCGGTGGGTCGCAGCACCGCCTGCTCGGCGGTAACCTCGCCGTAAATCTCCCGATGCAGGATGTGGCGCACCAAAACCATCACGACACAGAGAAACGGCACCGCGACGATGAGGCCGATCGGCCCGAGCAGCGTGCCCATGATCAGCACGCTGGCGATCGTGAGCACCGGGGGGAGATCGACTTTGTGCTGCATGATGCGCGGGACGACCACGTTGGCCTCAAAGACGTGGACCACCACGCCCAGAATGATCACCAGCAGGACTTTCACCCAATTCCCGGAGGCGACGACGAACAGCGCCGGCAACAGCGTGGAGACCAGGGTGCCGAAGAACGGCACGATCGCCACGAGTCCGGTGAAGATGCCGAATGCCAGCCAGTACGGAACGCCGAGAATCCAGAGTCCGAGTGCGGTGAGCAGCGCGAGCACGGCCATCGCGAGCAGCTGGCCCACGACCCAGGCCCGCATCGTCGCGCCCGCGTCGTGGGCGATGCGCGCGGCGATGGAGCGATAGCGTGGCGGAATCAACGAGATCAACCCGTCGGTGTAGAGTCGAGGCTGGCGCGCGAGGTAGAGCGCCATGACCAGGACCGAGGCGCCTTCGATGAACACCTTGCCGCCGCCGCGGACGTAGCCGAGGAACGAGCCCCGGACGAACGCCATCGCGTCGGCGATCAGACCGGCCACCAACCCGGAGGACGGGTTGGCCAGCTCCGTGCGCGCGAGCGCGGGGTACTGCCGCGCCCAGCGCGCCAGCACGTCCTGAATGTTGGTGAGCGTCTGCGGCAGACCGCCCAGCAGCGCCTGCGTCTGATCGAGGACGGGTGGAACGAGCAGCACGCCGATGCCGACGACGCCGGCGAGCGACGCGACGATCGCGATCGTGAGACCGATGGAGCGCCGCAGCCCGAAGCGGCGCTCGAGCCAATCGGTAATGGCCGAGAGATAGACAGCCAGGAGGATCGCGATGAAAACGAGCAGCAGGACTTCGACGACGCGTACGATGAACAACACGAACAGGACAGCAACAAAGAGCGCCACAAACGTGGCGCTCGACACCCTGCTCGGAGAAGGCGTCCCGGAACCGTTCAGGTCTTCTGCTCCGTCTCGTCATCCTCGAGCAGCTCGGCCTCTTTCGCGCCCTTGCCGAGCGCGCGCGCCTGCTCCTGCGTGCCGCGCGGCAACAATCCCATCTTCTGCTTCAGCGCGATCAGCTGCTGGTCGGCGTCGGCCTTCACTTCGAGGCCCTGGAACTGCTTGATGAGCGAATCGCCGGACAGATCCTCGTTGACTTCGGCGGCCGCGATGAGCTTGCGCTCTTCATGCTCGATCTGCTCGGCCATGCGCTCGAAGGTCTCGAACGCGCTCTTGTCCGAGATCTGGCCCATCGTTTCCTGAATGCGCTTGTGTGCCTCGGCACGCTTCTGGCGCGCGATCAGGATGTTCTTCTTGCGCTTCGCTTCTTCGATCTTGTCGTTGAGCGAGCGCAGCGAGTTCTTGAGCTTGTCGGTCTCTTCGCGATGCTTGACCCAGGTATCGTGCAGCTGCACCGCGTTCTGGACGTGCTCGTTGTAGCGGAGCAGCGCCTGCTTGGCGAGATCGTCGCGGCCTTCTTGGACCGCCAGCACGGCCCGCTTCTCCCAGTCCTCGGAGAGCTTCTTTTCCTGCTCGGCCTGCGCCGAAAGGCGCTTCTCGTCGGCAATCGCCGAGGCCACCTGCTGCTTGGCCTTGGCGAGCTGGCTCCGCATGTCGACGATGAGTTGTTCGAGAACCTTTTGCGGGTTCTCCGCGCGCGAGATCAGGTCGTTGATGTTCGACCGGATCAGCGTGGATAGACGATCGATGATCCCCATCTATGCTCCTGGCAATGAGCGCTCGCGCTTCTGCGCGAGCAGCCGCTCTGCGAAATCCAGCCGCTCGGCCATCTCGGTAATCTGCCCCTGCATATCAACACTTGGCTCTCCTACGCCACACGCCTGTCGCCCGTTTCAGCGGGCAACATCACGTTCTCGGTCTTCCGAGTTGCGCGCCGGCTTGCTGTTGCCCGAGCAGCCGTTCGGTAAAATCTACACGCTCCGCCAGTTCCGCCACCTCCCGCCGCAGCGCGTCCACGCTATCGACCAACTCCGCCATCTCTTCAGGGGTTCCGGCACCCGGACGCGGGATCGGCCCGTGCCGGAGCCGGTCGGCGATCGCTTTGCCCATGGGCGAGAGCGAGATCATCCAGCCGAAAAACCCGCCCACCGCCACGATGGGAATCATGAGCGCCAGCACGCCTTCCATGACTGTGGCTCCTCAGCTCCCCGGCTTCGGCAGCGCGTCGTGCTGCTGACGCGCCAGAAGCCGCTCGGTGAAGTCGACGCGCTCGGCAAGCTCGGTGAGATCCTGCCGTACCTGCTGCAGCTCGCTCAGGATTTCGTCACGCTCGGCGGCATCGACCGCGTTCTGGCGGTGCTCTCCGGAGATCCGCTTCGCGATGGCGGCGGCCACCGGCCGCAGGACGGTGAACACGCCGCCGAAAAATACGACCGCGGCGACCGCTTCCGGTCCGCTCATCGCTGCTCCGTCTTCTTGGCGAGTAAGCGCTCGGTGAAGTCGACGCGCTCGCCGAGGTCGCCGATCTCGCGTCGTGCCTGCTGGATCTCGGTCAGCAGGTCCTCGCGCAAGAGCTGCAGCTCTTCCTTCAGGTTGGCATCGGTGAGGCGGGGTTTGATGCGCTCGGCCAGCGCCCGCATCACCGGGAACAGCAGCACCGTGGCACCGACCATCGCGAACACCGAGAGGAAGAGAATGAGGATTTCCTCCGGCACGCGTTACCTCACTGGCGGAAGCCGCTCGGCTTCCCGTTGCTTTGCGATCATGCGCTCGAGAAAGTCCACGCGCTCGCCGAGCTCGCTCATTTGTTCGGGGAGATGACGCATCTCATCCAGCTCGGTGCGGAGGTCCCGGACCAGGACCGCGATCTCTTCATCTTCCAGCATGACCTTCTTACCGCCAATGCGCGCCGCGAACGCCTTCCCGATCGGCGAGATCGCCAGCAGGAACAACGTCAAGCCGCCAAACAGCAGAATCACCGCCGTCAGCCCGACAATGTCCATTCGCCGTGATCCCTCCTCGCTGCGTTCAACCTAGTCCCTAGTCCCCGGCCTGCAACACCTTCCGCAGAAACTGGCCCGTATGCGACGCTTTGATCTGTGCCACTTTCTCCGGCGGGCCCTCCGCCACCACCCGCCCGCCCCGCTCGCCGCCTTCGGGGCCAAGGTCGATCACCCAGTCCGCCGTTTTCACCACATCGAGATTGTGCTCGATGACGACGACCGTGTTCCCTTTGTCCACCAGACGGTGCAGCACTTCCAGGAGGAGCCGCACGTCCTCGAAGTGGAGGCCGGTCGTGGGCTCATCGAGGATATACAGCGTGCGACCGGTGTCGCGCTTGGCGAGCTCCGTCGCGAGTTTGACGCGCTGGGCCTCGCCGCCCGAAAGCGTCGTGGCCGACTGTCCGAGGTGGATGTATCCCAGTCCTACGTCGTTGAGCAACTCGAGTTTCGTCTTGATACGAGGTTGATGCTCGAAAAAGTCGAGCGCGTCGGCGACCGTCAAATCGAGCACGTCGGCGATCGACTTTCCTTTATATCGCACTTCCAGCGTTTCACGATTGTACCGCCGGCCTTTGCACACCTCGCACGGGACGTAGACGTCGGGCAGAAAATGCATCTCGACTTTGACGAGCCCGTCGCCCTGACACGCCTCGCAGCGCCCGCCCTTCACGTTGAACGAGAACCGTCCCGGTCCGTATCCCCGGATCTTGGACTCGGGGAGATACGTGAACAGCTCTCGAATCGGAGTGAACAGGCCGGTGTAGGTGGCGGGGTTCGAGCGCGGCGTGCGGCCGATCGGACTCTGATCGATGTCGATCACTTTGTCGATCTGATCGAGTCCTTCGATCCGGTCGTGCGCGCCCGGGACCACTTTGGCGCGGTAGAAATGCCGGGCCAATGCCTGGTAGAGAATGTCCGTGACCAGGGTCGATTTGCCCGAGCCCGAGACCCCGGTCACCGCCACGAACGTCCCGAGCGGAAATTCGACCGTGAGGTCCTTGAGATTGTGATGGCGCGCGCCCACGATGCGCAGCGTGCGATCCTCACTCACGATCCGCCGGCGCGGCGGCACCGGAATCCGCAGCTCGCCGCGCAAGTAGCGCGCGGTCAACGAATCGCGGTGTTGCAGGACGTCGGGTAGCGGCCCGGCGGCGACGACCTCTCCGCCGTGACGGCCCGCGCGCGGCCCCAGGTCGGCCACGTAATCGGCGCTGCGAATCGTCTCTTCGTCGTGCTCGACCACCAGCACGGTGTTGCCGAGATCGCGCAGCTCCTTCAGCGTGGCGAGCAGCCGCGCGTTGTCGCGCTGATGCAACCCGATGGACGGCTCATCCAGGATGTAGAGCACACCCACCAGCCGGCTGCCGATCTGCGTCGCCAGCCGGATGCGCTGCGCTTCCCCCCCCGACAGCGTGGCGGCCGAGCGATTCAGCGTCAGATAATCGAGTCCGACGTCGACCAGAAAGCGAAGCCGGTCGGTGACTTCTTTCAGAATCGGGCCCGCGACGTCTGGATTGAGCCCGCGGAGGTTGCTGAAGAAATCGAGCGCTTCCCGCACCGGCAGCGCGACGGCTTCGCCGATGCTCTTGCCGCCCACGAAGACCGACAAGCTCTCCGGCTTCAGGCGCCGCCCGCCGCAGGTGGGGCAGTCCTGCTCGACCATGTACTGCTCCAGCTGCTCTCGCACCGCGTCGGAGCTGGTCTCGCGATAGCGCTTCTCGACGTGATCGAGCACGCCCTTCCAGCCCGACTCGTACGAGCCGTGCCAGCGCTCGCTGTCGTACTGATAGGTGATCGTTTTGCCCGGCGCACCCTTGAGCAGGATCTTCTGCACCGCCGGCGACAGATCCTGCCACGGCGTGTTCAGATCGAACTTGTACGTTTTCGCGAGCGCCGGCAGCACGACCTTGCGGAGATAACCGCTCGGTTCACCCCAGGGGAGCACGACGCCTTCAAGAATCGACAGGCTGTGATCGCCGAGCACGAGGTCGGCGTTGACCTCGCGCCGCGTGCCGAGTCCCGAGCAATCGGGACAGGCTCCGTACGGTGAGTTGAACGAGAATTGCCGCGGCTCGAGCTCCGGCATCGACAGCCCGCACTTGGGGCAGGCGTAGCGCTCGGAGAACAGCCGCGAGCGCGGGGATCCCGTCTGCCGCACGACCTCGACGACGCCCTCGGCGGCCTTGAGCGCCGTCTCGATCGAATCGGCGAGCCGGCCGCGATCCGACTTGCGGACCACGAGCCGGTCGACCACCACCGCGATGTCGTGGTTCTGACGACGATTCAGCTTGGGAACGCTGGAGAGATCGTACGTCTCGCCGTTGACGCGCGCGCGCACGAACCCTTGCTTCTGCATCGCCTCGAACACGTCACGAAACTCGCCTTTGCGTCCGCGCACGAGCGGAGCGAGCACCTCGATCTTGGTCCCTTCCGGCCACTCGAGCACGAGATCGGTGATCTGGGACGCGGACTGCCGCTCGACCGGGGTGCCATCGTTGGGACAATGGGGCGTGCCGGTCCGGGCCCAGAGCAGGCGGAGATAGTCGTAGACTTCGGTGATCGTGCCGACGGTCGAGCGGGGATTTGCGCCCGCGGTCTTCTGCTCGATCGAGATTGCCGGCGACAGCCCTTCGATCGCATCGACGTCGGGCTTGTCCATGAGACCGAGAAACTGCCGGGCGTAGGCGGACAGCGACTCGACGTAGCGGCGTTGACCTTCGGCGTAGATCGTGTCGAACGCGAGCGACGATTTGCCGGACCCGGAGAGCCCCGTGATTACCACGAGGGCGTTGCGGGGCAGCTCGACGTCGATGTTTTTGAGATTGTGTTCGCGTGCTCCGCGGACGATCAGGGCGTCGCCAGGCATAGAACCGGAGGCTACTTAGGTGCCGGCATGCAGGTCAACTCTGACCCCTTTTCTCTTGCCTAAGCCAGGCCCGTTTCCTACGTTAGCTCCCCCATGATGAACAACCCGAGGGATCGTGGCCCCAAGCGCGAGCGGCGCTGGCAGACGTCGCAGGAGCGGGCGCGGGTCGCGGCGGAGCTGATCGAGGAAGCCGAGTCGCTGACGCAGACCGCGGCGATCGCCTCCCCGGGCGATGTCCAGCGCGATCAGCAGCCGCCCCCCCTCCGCGTCGCGCAGGGCTTGGCGACTCCCATACCCGCGACTGCCAGCATGGATGAAGAGGAAAAGCGCGCGCCGCCTGATGATATTCCGGCCGTGCCCCAGCCGCCCACTTCCATTCCTTCGGCCGCCGGCGCTCCGGAGCCCGCTCCGAGTTCCGATGACCCGTTGTACCTCGCCGCCCGCGAAGCGAGCGAGCGGGGCGACATGGAGCGAGCGGCGGCCTCGTATCGTGACTTACTCGCCCGGGATCCGAAACACGTGAAGGCTCGCAACAATCTTGCGCTCATCCTCGATGCCCGCGGTGACCGCGACGGCGCCCTCGCCGAGCTGGACCGCGCGCTCGAAAACGACCCTGATAACACGGCGCTGCTCCTGAATCGCGCCGCGGTGCTGGCGGCCACGGTTCGCTACGCCGCCGCGCAGCGCGATCTGCAGCGGGTGCTGCGCGCCGACCCCAACAACGTCGAGGCATTGTTCAATCTCGGCATCGTCCTGACGCGTCGCGGCATGTGGCGCGAAGGGATCGAGCAGCTGAAGCGGGCCGTGGAGATCGAGCCGGGTCGCGCGCCGGCCTGGTATTACCTGGGCGAGGCGCTGAATCATATCGACGACCTCAACGGGGCGCTCGCCGCCTACGAGCGCGCGGTCGAGCTGCAGCCCGCGAACGCGAAGGCGCTGTACGGCATCGGCAAGATCCTCGACCGCCTGAATCGCCCCGACGAGGCGACCGCGATGTACCGCCGCTCCCGGGAAATGTCCGGGAGGTGATTCGCGTAGTCGTGGACGATCTCGCATCGTTCGCCGCTGACGCGCTCGTCCGCCCCGCCACCACACGCCTCGATCCCACGGCCGCCGCGCTCCGGCGCGTCGAGGTCGTGGGCGGCCAGGAATTCCAAAACCGGATCCGCTTGAACCGCGAGCTCGCCGTGGGCGCCGCCGTCGTCACCGCGGCGGGCGGCGACCTGCCGGCGGAATTCGTCATCCACGCCGTGATCCGGAGCGAAACCGAGCCGGTGACGCGCGGCAACGTGGCGCGGGCGTGGCTCTCGTCCCTGCACCAGGCACAGGAGTGGCAGTTCGCGCACCTCAGCGCGCCACCGCTCGGCACGGGAGCCGGCAACCTCACGCTCGAGGACGCGGCCGAAATCATGGCGACGGTGCTGCACGCGCATCGCGGCACCGCGCAGTTCCCCGCCGACGTCACGTTCGTGGTGGAGCGGCCCGACGAGCAGCAGGTGTTCGAAGCGGCGCTGCAACGGGCGATCGCATGAGCCGCCGTCACTGGGTGATCGCGATTCTGGCGGCGTGGCTGCTGTCGCTGGGGTGGCTGGTCAAACGCGAAGTCTTCCGGCCCACCGGCGCGCGGCTCGCCGCCGCCGCGCTCGCCGTCCCACCGGGCGCGCTGTTCTACCGGCTGGACGTCGGGGGGCAGCAGGTCGGGTGGACGTCGACGACCATCGACACACTGCCCAACGCGCTGCGGGTAGAAACGCAGCACACGCTGGACGTCCCCGCCCTCGGCCGGCTGTACCGCACCAATGTCCGAAGCGTCGCGCTGCTGTCGCGAGCGCTCCGGCTGCAGAGCGTCCAGGCGTCCTTCGCGGGAGACCTCGGCGAGTTCGAGACGCACGCGCGCGTGCTCGGAGACTCGATCCTCGCGGTCGCGGTCATCGCCGAAAACGATTCGCAGATGACGCGCATCCGGCTCAAGAGCCCGATCACGCTGCCGGCGCTGCTGCCGCTGCGACTCGCGTTCGGCGGGGAGCTGGAGTCGGGCCGGTCGTACACGACACGGCTGTTCGATCCTCTCCTGCTGAGCGAGCGCGATGTAACCGCGCGCATTTCCCGCGAATCGACTTTCGTCGTGTCCGACAGCGCCGACCTCGATTCCACCACGATGACCTGGGTAGCGGAGCACTTCGACACCGTGCGCGCGTTTCGGATCGATCATGACGCGCACGGGATCCCGGCGAGCAACTGGATCGACGCGCAAGGCCGCCTGGTGTTCGCGCATGACTCGACCGGCTACGCGATGGAGCGCGTGGCGTTCGAGATCGCGCACGAGAATTTCCGCCGCCGCGACACGGCGCGCGTGGCCCGCGCCAGTGCCGCGCCGCCGGCCGGAACGATCGTGCCCCTCACCGCGCTCGCGGCCGGGATCCGAAACGCACCAGACACCCGCGAGCGCATGGGCGTGCGCACGAGCCGCGGCGACACGCTGAACGTGGTGCGGGCGAGTGTGAGCCGCGCAAGTGCCGCGCCGTACCGGCTGCCCTCGGCGGACACGACGCTCGCGGCCTGGCTCGCGCCCGAGCCGCTGATTCAAAGTCGCGATCCCCGGATCGCGGCGCAGGCACGGCAGATCGTGGGACGCGAGCGCAGCCCCGCTCGCGCGGCCGCGCTGCTGACCCACTGGGTCGCGCGCGCGCTGCAGCGCGAGCCCGCACCGGCCACGGGTGTGCCCAGCGCGGCCCGCATCCTCCAGACTCGTCGCGGCGACTGCAACGAAGCGGCGACGTTGTTCGTTGCGCTCGCGCGCTCGGTGGGGCTGCCGGCGCGGACGGTGTCGGGGCTGATCTATCTGAATGATCGCTTCTACTATCACGCCTGGGCCGAGGTGTACCTCGCCGATTGGGTCGCCGTCGATCCCGCATTCGACCAGCTCCCGGCGGATGCCTCTCGCATCGCGTTCGCGACCGGCGGCCTGGCCCGTCATGTCGAGCTCGTTCCCCTCATCGGCCGGCTGAGGCTCGAGGTCCTATGATCCGTCTGGAGAACCTCACGAAGCTCTACGGCAGTTTCGTGGCCGTCGACGATATCTCGCTCCACGTGCCGCGGGGCGTGCTGTACGGCTGCCTCGGCCCGAACGGCGCGGGCAAGACCACGACGCTGCGGATGATCGCGGGCATTCTGCGGCCGTCCCAGGGGCGGGTGCTGCTGGGCGGCGACGACGTGCATACCGATCCGCTCTCGGCCAAGATGCGGCTCGGGTTCATTCCGGATCGCCCGTTCGTGTACGACAAGCTCACGGGCGCGGAGTTTCTGCGGTTCGTCGCCGGCCTGTACGGCCAGGAGGGCGACACGGTCGAACGGCGGATCGCCGAGCTGCTGGAGGTATTCGAGCTGACCAGCTGGAAGGACGAGCTGGTCGAAGCGTACAGTCACGGCATGCGGCAGAAGCTGATCATCTCGAGCGCGCTGATTCATCGCCCCGAATGCATCGTCGTGGACGAGCCGATGGTGGGGCTCGACCCCAAAGCGGCGCGGCTGCTCAAGGACATCTTCCGCCAGTTCGTCGAGAAGGGCGGCACCGTACTGATGAGCACGCACACGCTCGAGATCGCGGAAGCGATGTGCGACCAGATCGCGATCATCCAGCACGGGAAGATCATCGCGGCGGGCACCGTCGACGACGTGCGCCGCCAGCACAAGGCCGGCGACGCGAGTCTCGAGGAGCTGTTCCTGAAGCTCACCGGCGGTGCGCAGATCCGGGAGCTCGCCGAGGTGCTGGGCCGGTGAGCCAGCCTTCGCTGGTGCACGTGCTCCAGCCCAAATGGCGCACCGCGCTGCAACGGCTGCGCCAGGAGCGCGCGAGCGGCGGCAGCGGCAAGTTGATCCTGCTCGCGCTGGTCGGCAGCGCGTTCTGGGCCGGCGTGTTCGGCGTGCTGTACCGGATTCTGCGCAGCCTGCGCGGCGTCGAAGAGCTTGGACCGTTGATCCCCGGAAAAATTCTGGGGCTGATCCTGCTCTCGTTCATCTCGATCCTCGTGCTGTCCAACGTCATCACGGCCCTGTCGAGCTTCTTCCTGGCAAAAGACCTCGACCTGCTCGTGTCGGCGCCCGTGGATTGGCTGCGCCTGTATCTCGCCAAGCTGGGCGAAACGCTGCTGCACTCGTCCTGGATGGTCGCGCTGATGGCGGTGCCGATTCTGACGGCGTACGGCGTGGTCTACAAAGGCGGTGTGCTGTTCGCCGTCTACGCGCTGCTCGCGATCGTGCCGATGCTGATCCTGCCGGCGGTGGTGGGATGCGCGGTGACGCTGATTCTCGTCAACATCTTCCCCGCGCGGCGCACGCGCGATCTGCTCTCGATCATCGCGCTGGGCGCGGCGGGCGGGGTGATTCTGCTGTTTCGCGTCATTCGCCCCGAGCAGCTCGCGCGACCCGAAGGATTCCGCAACCTGCTCGACTTCGTGATCCTGCTGCGCGGTCCGACGTCGCCGTTCCTGCCGAGCGAATGGGCCGCGCAGGCGATCATGGGCTACCTGCGCAACGAGCTCGACCCCTTCCCGCTCGTGCTGTTGTGGACGACCGCCGCCGCCTTCATCACGCTCGGCGCGATTCTGCATCGAGGGCTGTACGCGCAGGGATACACGAAGGCGCAGGAGGGCGCGGAACGGTTCATTCGCGGCGGCCTGTGGCGCTGGACGGTGGGCTCGCTGCTCGCGTGGCTCCCCGTCTCCAAGCGCGAGTTCGTCCTCAAGGACATCAAGCTGTTCTTTCGCGACACCACGCAGTGGAGCCAGCTGATCCTGCTCGCCGTGCTCGTCGTCGTGTACCTGTTCAACATCCAGGCGCTTCCGCTGCGGCGCGGCGAGCCGGTCGGGTTTTTCTATGTCAATCTCGTCTCGTTCCTGAATCTGGGGCTGGCCGGATTCGTCCTCGCGTCGATCGCGGCCCGGTTCATTTTTCCGGCGGTGTCGCTCGAAGGACGCCAGATGTGGTTGCTGCGCTCGTCCCCGCTCGATCTGCGGGCGCTCCTGTGGTCGAAATACTGGGTAGGGACGCTGCCGCTGCTCGCGCTGGGCCTGATCCTGACCGGGCTGACGAACGCGCTGCTCGAGGTGTCGTCGTTCATGATGATCGTCAGTCTCGCCACCATGGCCGGATTGACGCTCGCGATCTCCGCGCTCGCGCTGACGTTCGGGACGCTGTATCCGCAGTTCGAAACGGAGAACGCGGCTCAGATTCCGACATCGTTCGGCGGGCTCGTATTCATGATGGCGACGATCGCGCTGCTCGCCGCGGTGCTGGGCGCGCTGTCGACCGCCGTGTATTCGTACGTGCGCGCGGCGTGGGAAGGACAGTCGTTGGGCGTGACGCCGGCGATGATGGGCTGGTTTGCGGTAGCCGCCGCGCTGTGCGCGGCGGCCACGCTGATTCCGCTTCGAATGGCGCTGCGAAAAATGGAAAGCTTCGAATTCTAGCCTAGCGCCAGCTCACGCCTCCGACAATCTGAAACGAGCTGCCGCCGGAGAGGATGAACTTCCCTTCGACGTAGGGTCGAGTGCGGCCGCGCCGCCCTTCCAAGCCAGTCAGCAGGTTCAGGCCGGTATCGCTGCCACTCACCCCGCCGCTGCTCGCGTGCGAGTAGTTCAGCCCGCCGCCGACGTACCAGGCGCCGTACCGTGTGGGTGGCCGGTACTTCAGGTCGAAGTTCAAAGACCAGAGCGAACCGGGGCTCACGAAGTAGTAGTCGAACGTGGGGTACAGCGCGACGTCCGGCGTGATGGGATAGGTCAGCTGCGCGCCGAGCAGCAGGTCATCGACGTCGAAGTTGTAGCCAAGGTGCGCGCCGTAGGTCGGACCCTGATTCACGATGGCGCGCCGCCGAGCCCGCCGCTGCGCGTCCGCGGTGGAAGCCATCATGACCAGCAGCAGCAACACGAGCAGCATGCGCGAAGCCCATCGGTTCACGACCAGCTCCAGAGTTCAGGGATGCAGACTGATAGGAAACGCGGCTGGAAAATGCAAGTCAGGCGGCGACGCGGGCTCCGCAAGCGTTGCAGTAGCGGGAGTCCGATTCGAGCCCGGTCCCGCAGCGGACGCAGTAGCCGGGTGCGGTGCCGAGCCGCCGGCCGCACTCGGAGCAGAACTGAGCTCTTGGCTCGGGGCGAGGCCCGTGCTCGGGACAACGCCCGTCGTGCGCCGGACGTCGCGCGTCTTGAGGAAGGTCCGGCGCGCGCCGCACGACGTCCGGGGTACGTTCTCCTCGCATCGCGGCCAGCGCCTCGGCCGTGTACTTCGCCTTGAGGTGGTCGTAATCGGCATCCGACAGCTTCCCCGTCGCTCGATCGAACTCGATTTCCTTCAATGCGCGCAGCGCCACCGCCTGCGGGCTCAGATCGTCTTCGGGATCGTCGCCTTCATCCACCACTTCGTCGCCGCTGTCGACGGGCGGGCGCAGGATCGGGAGGATGACGAAATAGGTGGCCCCTGCCGCGAGCAGGATGCCGACGAGCAGCTCGAGAATCTGGAGAATGGGACTAGCCGGGGAGCCGGTCGAGCTCGTCGCGCAGCCGTTCGAGCTCGGCGGGCGAGGCGTCGGCCGGCGGCGGCGCGTCGGGCGCCACATTCGCGCGCGCGAGCTCGGCCTGGCGCGTCCAGCGCTGCAGCACGCGTACCAGGAAGATCGCCGCGATGATGATGAGGATCGACGGCACGAAGTAGCCGGCGAGATTGAACCCCCGGCGGGGCGGCGCCATCAGCACCGCTTCACCGTACTGCGCCACGAATTCGTCGATGATCTGCTGACTGGTCTTTCCCTGCTCCGCGAGCCGCACGACTTCCTTGTGCAACGCGGGACTGTAGGTGCAGGTGAAATCGGTCGTGCGGCAGGTGTAGATGTCGAGCCCGCAGCCGCAGCTGCATTTCAGCTGCTTCTCGATGCCCTGAATCGCGGCGTCATTATCCGCCGCGGTGGTCACCTCGCGGGGCCGGCCCGCACGACTCGGGTCGTAGACGCGGTCGGGCTCCTGAAGACGGCCGGACGGCCGGCCGGCCGGCCGGCCGGTGAGAAAGAAGGCACCAACAGCAGCGATGAACTCGCGACGATCAGACATCATGGCCTCAACCCAACCTCAGACCGTCCCGCCGTCTCCGGTTCCAGCTTCACGCCATAGCCGCCCTGCGCGCGCGGCCCGCCTGACTTCACCGCGAGCGGTGCGCCGCCCGGCCACAGCACGATCAGGCCGCCGAGCACGAGCACGAAGCCGCCGAACCAGACCCACCAGACGAGCGGGTTGATCGTGAACCGGAACACGGCCTGCTCGGTGCCGTTCACGAGGCCCGCGAGCACGACATACAGGTCGACGCGCAGCCCGCTCTTGATCCCGACTTCCGTGGAAGGCTCGAAGGTCGGCCGGCCGAGGGCGTCGACGTGCTGGCGCTTCTCGGTCCGCATCCGGCCGATGGCCTTGCCGTCGCGCTTCACGTCGACGAGCGCCGCGGTGACCTGACGATTCAAGGCGTTGTACTGTGAGATCCCGAGATGCGTGAACGCGTATTCGTGACCGTCCGGGCCTTTCAGCGTCGCAGTCTCTCCGGGCCGCAGCGTCGCCTGGGTCTCGGTCTTGAAGGCCATGCCGGCGAACGCGCCGAACAGCAGCACGATGGCGACGTGCACGATGTATCCGCCGTAGCGGCGCCGGTTGCGCGACAGCAGGTTCACGAGCGCGAGGGGAACGGGCTCGTTGTACTGCCGGTGCCGCGCGCGCGCGCCGCGGGCGAATTCCTGAACCACGGTCGCCAAAACGAATCCGCCGATGCCGAACGCGAGCAGCGCGCCGACGTCGCGCATGCCGGCGACGAGCAGGATCAGGAGGACGAACACGCCGGTCGTGGCGGGCACGGCGAACTGGCGCTGCAGATTCGGCACCGACGCGCGGCGCCACGCAATCAGCGGACCGATTCCCGTCAGCAGCAGCAGCGCGAGTCCGAGCGGGATATTCACCTGATTAAAGAAGGGCGGCCCCACGGTGATCTTGGTGCCGCGCGCCCACTCGGACAGAATCGGGAACAGGGTGCCCCACAGCACCGAGAACGCGAGCCCGATGAGCAGCAGATTATTGAAGAGGAAGCTGGCCTCGCGGCTGACCATCGATTCGAGTCGCGCGTCCGCTTCGAGCAGCGGCAGCCGCTTCGCGTACAGCGTAAAGCTCGCGACCGTGATGAAGATCAGGAACCCGAGGAAGAAATAGCCCACGTTCGATTGCGTGAACGAGTGCACGCTCGCGATGACGCCCGAGCGCGTGATGAACGTCCCGAAAATCGACAGGACAAACGCGCCGAGGACTAGCGCGAGGTTCCATTTCTTCAACATCCCGCGCTTCTCCTGCACCATCACCGAGTGCAGGAACGCCGTCAGGACCAGCCACGGCAGGAGCGCCGCGTTTTCGACCGGATCCCACGCCCAGTACCCGCCCCAGCCCAGCTCGACGTACGCCCACCACATCCCGATCAGGAGGCCGATGCTCAGGAACAGCCAGGAGACGATGGTCCACTTGCGGACCGCGACGAGCCACTCGGCGTCGAGTTTTTTCGAGAGCAGCGCGCCGATCGCGAACGCGAACGGCACGGTGATCGAGATGTAACCGAGGTACAGCATCGGCGGGTGGAACACCATTCCGGGATTCTGCAGCTGCGGATTCATCCCGTTGCCATCGAGCGGCGTGAACGGCAAACGCTGGAACGGGTTCGCCGCGAACAGCATGACGCTCACGAAGAACGTGGCGACGAGACTCGTGACCGCGGCGACGTAGGGCAGATACACCCGATGGCGGCGGCCGGTGAGGACCTGCACGAGCGCGCCGAAGATGCTCAGCACCGCGGCCCAGAACAGCAGGCTGCCCTCCTGCCCCGAGTACAGCGCCGACCAGAGATAGAACGTGGGCAGATTGCGACTGGTGCGGGACGCGACGTAGGCGACGCTGAAATCGTGACGGAAGATCGCCACTTCGAGCGCGATCACCGCAAGCAGCAGCGCGACGCACAGCGCGAACGCGGCGTGGCGGGAGCTCTGCTGAAGGTCGGGGCGTTTCTGCGCCCCACCCACGAAACCGGTGATGGCTCCCCACAGGCCCACGAGGAACGCAAGCCAGAGGGACAGATGGCCGAGCAGCGTCATTAGGCCTTCGGAACTGCTTCGTAGCGCGACCCGCACTTCGCCAGCACGTCGGTCGCGTGAATGATGCCGTCCTTCTGAAGTCGTCCTTCGACGACGACTTCGACGGAGTCGGTGAAGGTGTCGGGCGGCAGGCCCTTGAAGACGACCGGGTAGCTCACGGTGCCGTCGGTGATGTGAAAGCGCAGCGTCTGGGTCGCGGTTTCTTTCTCGACCGTGCCCGGGACCACACGAGCGCCGATCTTCATGCCGAGGTCGTAGAACGACGGATCGGCGGAGACGCGCTGCGCGAGCTCACTGGGGGTGAGGAAGTACTGGCCGGTCTGCTTGATGCCCGTCGCCATCAGGTAGCCGACGGCGCTCACCATCAGCACCGCGCCGAGCGCGAATTTCGTGCCTGCCTTCATGATCCAATTATATCACGTTGGAGTAAGCCCGCCCAGCTTTCGGCAGGGTGGCCGCGTTCCTTAAGGAACCGGTTCACGCCGGGGTTTGCGTGGGGAACGGGGGCTGCACCACTCCGCGATCTGTGACGAAGGCGGTGACATAACGCGCGGGCGTCACGTCGAACGCCGGATTGAGTGCGGCCGTCCCGGCCGGTGCGCTCATCTGGCCGTTGAACCCGGTCACCTCGGCGGCGGCACGCTGCTCGATCGGAATCTGATCGCCGCTCCTCAGGGTGGTGTCGAGCGTCGACCAGGGCGCCGCGCAGTAGAACGGCACGCCGTGATGCTGCGCGAGCACGGCGAGGCCGTACGTCCCGATCTTGTTGGCGAAGTCGCCGTTGGCGCAGATCCGGTCGGCCCCGACGATCACCGCATCGACTTTTTTCTGCTGCAGCAACGTCGCCGCCGCGCCGTCGGTGATGAGCGTGCACGGAATCCCGGCGCGCATCAGCTCCCAGGCGGTGAGCCGGGATCCCTGCAGGAGCGGGCGGGTCTCGTCGACGTAGACGTGCAGCGCGCGGCCG
>DASSUS010000044.1:0-14956 GCA_035706765.1 Gemmatimonadales bacterium | reverse complement strand
GTGCGGTTCGATTACCTGAACGCGCAGGACCAGCAGAAGCTGGTCTGGCCGGCGAGCTTCGTCGTGGCGCGAGCCTACCTCGACCAGCTGGCGCGCTCGGGCGGGATGCCGATCGCCCGCATCAACGCGACGCGCGACGCGCTGTCCCGCGCGGAGCGGGCGTCGGGTCAGGCGCGCATCGACGCGCTGAGCCAGGTGTCGAGCCAGCTGAACAGCGACCTTGCGACGTCGAGCGATCAGCCGAAGCTGCGGCTGTTGATCGCTGTCGTCGGCGATCTCGCGAAGTAGGACATTGACTCCCGTCGGTGGCGGGGTTCACGTTCTCGCGTGAGCCCCGCTCCCTCTTCCAGGCAGCGCTACAAGGAGTTCGTCCAGGACTATAAGCACCGCCGCCTCGACGCCGCGTCCGAGGACGGCGGCCCCGCGCCCGCTGCAGGGCAGCCCGGCGCGCGCAAAGCCTACCTGCGCGATTATCTCCGCTGGCTGAAGCCGCACCGCAAAGAGCTGGCCGTCGTGTTCGTCATCGCGCTGGTCGTCGCCGGCCTGCAGATGATCGAACCGTTGTTCATGCGCTACATCGTGGACCGCGTCATCCTGAATCGCGATCTCGACACCGCGGCGCGGCTCACCCGCCTGAACGTCACCGGCCTGGTGTTCCTCGGCGTGATCATCCTGTCGCACGTGGGCGGCGGGTTCAAGGACTACCGCCAGCGCCTGCTCAACGTGCGCGTGATCCTCTCGCTCAGGCGCTCGCTCTACGAGCGGCTGCTCCATCTTCCGCTTCCCAAGCTGTGGGAGATGAAGACCGGCGGGATCCTGTCCCGGATCACGGGCGACGTCGAAACCACCACCGGGCTGTTGCAGATGGCGGTGATCTCGCCCGCGATTTCGGTCATCCGGTTGATCATCGCGATCGGGATCCTGCTCACCCTGAACTGGCAGTTGGCGGTGACGGCGCTCGCGATCATCCCCGGCGTTATGGTACTGAGCCTGATCTTCACGCGCCGGATCCGGCCGATCTACCGGTCCGTGCGCAAAGACGTGGAGGCGGTCGACGGGCGGGTGGGCGAGACGTTTTCCGGAATCCGCGTCGTTCGCGCCTTCCGCCAGGAAATCCAGGAGCTGCTGAGCTTCCTGCTCGGCCGTCACACAGTCCTGCGCAAGGAGCTGTTCGCGCACCGGCGCGAGCTGCTGCTCTGGACCTCGTGGGGTCTGCTCGAGGCCGGCATCAGCGTCGTCATCGTCTGGTTCGGCGGTTACCTCAACATCATCGGCCGCGCGTCCGTCGGCGACATCATGGCGTTCCAGTGGTACATGTTTCTGCTGCTCAATCCCGTCTGGAGTATCGTCAATTCCTTCTCCGAAATGCAGCGCTCGCTCGCCGCCATGGAGCGGGTTTTCGAGGTCCTCGGCATGGAGCAGGACAAGCCGGACAAGCCGGGCGCGCGCGACGCGCCGACCACGGTGCACGAGCTGCGTTTCGAGAACGTCTCGTTCGAGTACAGGCCCGGGATGCCGGTCGTGCGGGATTTCAGCGTGACGGTTCCGGGCGGGTCGGTCGTGGCGCTGGTAGGACGGAGCGGAGCGGGGAAGACGACGGTCACCGACCTCGTGGCGCGGTTTCACGACCCGACGCGCGGCCGGCTGCTGCTCAACGGGACCGACATCAGGGACTTTCGCCTGCGCAGCTATCGCGACCTGCTCGCGATCGTGCAGCAGGACGTCTTCCTGTTCGACGGCTCGGTGCGCGAGAACATCGCCTATGGACGCCACGACGCGACCGATGCCGAGGTGGAGGACGCGGCCCGGCGCGCCAACGCGCACGAGTTCATCGTGCGGTTGCCGCAGGGCTACGACACGACGATCGGCGAGCGCGGCGTCAAGCTGTCGGGCGGCCAGCAGCAGCGGCTCGCGATCGCCCGCGCGATTCTCGCGTCGCCGCAGATCCTGATTCTGGACGAGGCCACGAGCAACCTCGACACCGAAAGCGAGCAGCTGATCCAGGGCGCGATGGCCGATCTGCTCGCCGATCGCACGACGTTCGTCATCGCGCACCGGCTGTCCACCATTCACCGTGCCGATCTGATCCTGCTTATGGAAGAAGGAAAAGTGATCGAGCGCGGCACGCATGAAGAGCTGATGCGGGCGCGAGGGACCTACTACGAGATGGTCAAGCGGCAGATGGAGTCGCACGCGCGCGACGGTGAGCAGGTGCTGCGGTGACCGGGTTAACCCCTTGGGGGGATGGGCCCGCGCGCCCGGTTTTCTAGCTTGCGGTTCAAAGGAGATCGTCATGATTCTGTCGCCCGGCACCGAAGCCCCCGATTTTACCTTACCACAAGCCCCCGACCGGACGTTCACGCTGTCAGACCACCGCGGACATCCCGTCGTGCTCGTGTTCTATCCCGCCGACTGGAGTCCCGTGTGTGGCGACGAGCTCGCGCTCTACAACGAGATTCTCGACGAATTCCGCAAATTCGACGCGCAGGTGGTCGGGATCTCGGTGGACGGTCTCTGGTGTCACCGCGCGTACGCCGAGCAGCGCCACATCGAGTTCCCGTTGCTTTCGGACTTCGAGCCGAAAGGCGAGGTGTCTCGCAAGTACGGCGCCTACCGGGAAAAGGACGGCGTCTCCGAGCGCGCATTGTTCGTGATCGACGGCAACGGCGTGATCCGCTGGAGCTACCTGTCGCCGATCGATCAGAACCCCGGGGCCGACGGCGTGCTGCAGGCGCTGGAGGAGCTGCATGAGCCTCACGCCGCCCGTTAGCGCGCGGGATCACGCGCAGGGGCCTGACCGCGCCCGGATCGTTCTGGTGGAATACGGTGACTTTGAATGCCCCCACTGCGGGGCGGCCTACCCGATCGTGAAGGAAATCCAGCGCCGGTTCGGGCGCGAGCTGCGGTTCGTCTACCGGCATTTCCCGCTGACCAAGACTCACCCGCACGCGGAGCATGCGGCCGAGATGGCCGAGGCGGCAGGGCAGCACGGCAAATTCTGGCCGATGCACGACATGCTGTTCGAGAATCAGGATGCTTTGGATGACGAGAGTCTCATCTCCTACGCCGACGCTCTCGGCATCGACCCCAGGTGGGCCGCGCTGGCTCTGATCGAAGGCCGGTTCCAGCGCAAAGTGCGCGAGGACTTCGCGAGCGGCGTGCGCAGCGGGGTTAACGGGACTCCCACATTCTTCGTCAACGGCGAGCGCTTTCCAGGCGGCGCGCGGGAATTGCTCGCAACCCTGATGCAGGCTACGATAGACGCCCCCCTATAGACCGGGAGGCTGAATGACCGCAGTGACCGCCTTGTGGCTGCCGATCCTCGTGTCGGCCGTCGCGGTCTTCGTCGTAAGCTCGATCATCCATATGACTCCCCTGTGGCACAAGAGCGACTTCCCGCGTTACGCGAACGAGGATCGCGTGCTGGAGGCGTTGCGGCCGCTCGCCATCCCACCAGGCGACTACATGATGCCGCGTCCTGCCAACACCGCGGAAATGCGCTCGCCCGAATTCATGGAGAAGATGAAGCGGGGGCCGGCGGTGATGATGACGGTGTTTCCGCCCTGGAACGGCTCGATGGCTGCAAATCTGTCGCAGTGGTTCGTCTACTGCCTGGTCGTGAGTTTTCTCGCGGCGTACATCGCCGGAGCGGCGTTGCCGCCGGGCTCGACCGGCATTCGCATCTGTCAGTTCGCGGGCACCACGGCATTCATCGGCTACAGCGTGGCGCTGTGGCAGAACTCGATCTGGTACCGGCGGTCCTGGAGCATGACGCTCAAGTCCACGCTGGACGGCATCATCTACGCTGCCGTGACCTGTCTCGTGATGGGGTGGCTCTGGCCGAAGTGAGCTTCGCCCCGGTTCTCTGTTATCACCGGATCGGCGGCCCGCTCGAGCTCGGTGTCACTCGAGTGGGCCGCTCGGTCTTCGCTCGGCAAATGACCGCTTTGGCGAAGGCGGGTTGGCGTACGCTGACGCTCGATGAATCGGCACGCAGGCCGCACGCCGCGCACCGCACGTTCCTGTTGACCTTCGACGACGGCTACGCTTCACTCGCCGATCACGCCTATCCCATCCTTGCCGATCTCGGCTTCAGCGCCACGACGTTTCTCATCACCGACTACGTGGGGAAGACCAACGACTGGGACGTCCGGTACACGTGGAATCGACTGGCGCATCTCGACTGGAAGGAGATCGAGCACTGGCAGGCGCGCGGGTTTGCGTTCGGCTCGCACGGCGCCACTCACCGCCGGCTCACCTGGCTCGACAGCGCGCAAGTGCTCGCCGATTTGCGGCGCTCGCGGGACGTGCTGGTGCGGCGACTCGGGCACGAGGCGGGGCGGGCGGTCGCCTATCCGTTTGGTGCCGTCGATTCCCGGATCACCGCACAGGCCGAAGCGGCCGGGTACGAGCTCGGTTTCGGCGGCGTGAAGGCTTCAGGAGAGCGACTGAACCTGCCCCGCGTACCCGTCTATTGCTGGGACGGTTGGGACGTCCCGTTCGGATTGCGCGCGGATGCGCTCGGCACGGTTGGAAGGATTGTCGCGCATGCGGCGAACCGCTGTGCGGTGGGAACCAGCTTGATGCTGGCTAGACAAAGAACCGCGCCGCAACCGGAATCAGTTGCGGATGCTTGATCAACGCGTGCGCAAAGATCCTGCCGATCGACCGCTTCTGCTGCGGGATCCTGTTCACGGTGCGCGCCAGCGAGTTCAGAAACGCGTCATCCATGTGCTCGAGCGCCTGCTTGATCCGGTAGTACTTGAGGTGATCCTCGCCGAGTAGCTCCATCCAGGCCTGGTGGTACGCCGCAAGTCGCCGCTCGCTGGTGTCGTTTTCTCCGATGGCGGCCGCCGCCGTCCGGCCGGCGAGCCGTCCCGCCTTCATCGCGTTGTTGATCCCGCCGCCCGAAAGTGGATTGATCATGTGCGCGGCGTCGCCCGCCACCATGACGCCGTCGGCGTAGGTCTTCTTGATGGTGGTGTGGACGATCACGCCGCCCACGGTGTACCCGGTCTTCGCGCCGTTCGGGAAGCGGCGCGCGATCCAGGCGTCGAGGTACTGCCGCGCGTTGCGCCCGTCGGTCTTGAGCGCCACGAGCCCCAGTCCGACGTTCGCGATGCCCACCGCCTTCGGGAAAATCCAGGCATATCCGCCGGGCGCGATGACGTCGCTGAACTGGAGGTAGATCGCATCCGGGTCGAAATCGATTCCCTGCAACACGTACTGCGCGCACGACTCCATATCGCGCGACGGGACCCGGGTATCGAGCCCCGCCCAGCGGCCAACCATCGTCTCGACCCCGTCGGCGCCGATCACCACGCGGGCGCGGTACAGCTCCTCACGGCCCCGCTCCTTTACGCGGACATGCCAGCGCCCATCCCCGTTGCGGGACATTCCGGTCGCTTCCGCGCCAACCCGGACCTCGGCCCCCGCGCGGGACGCTTCGGCCGCGAGGTGCGCATCGAAACGCGTCCGGTCGAGAACCCATCCGATCCCTCGTTCGGCCACGAGCACTTCGGTATCGTCGGGCGCCTGGAAAATGACGCGCGTGATTCGGCGCGACGCCCAGTCGGCTCCGTCGGGATTGGCGAACTCCCGCAGCCCGGCATCGCCGACACCCTCGGCGCATCGCACCGGGGACCCGACCGCCCGGTCGCGCTCCAGCAGCAGGACGTCGAGTTGTCGCGAGACGGTCTTGGCCTCCCAGGCCGCGACGGCACCCGCGGGACCCGCGCCGACGATCAGGACGTCGACGTCAGGCATGAACGGCCGGGACGGGGGAACCGGGACCGGGAACGAGTGGGGTCATCGAGAGGGCGCCGACGGGACAGGGCGCGACGCATTTCTCGCAACCGGTGCATTCCTGTCGATCGACGGTCAGGATATTCAGCTCGAGGTGAATCGCTTCCGGGGGGCAAAGCGGCAGACACAGACCGCAACGGTCACACACCGCGAGGTCGACGACGGCAATTGTGTCGGGCGTCACGCGACGCATGGGCGAAAGACTAGTCCGGCGAAATAGACCGGTCAAGCTTCATCCTTGCTTGGGGTTACGCATTTCATTACCTTGTGCGCGTTCGCTTTAGCCCGCCAAACTCTTTTACCGACAACTACGTGCCACCAAGCTGGTTGAATTTCAAAATGGGTGCCTGGAGCCCGGCGAACGAAATCGCCGTTGATCTTGGTACCGCTAATACACTCGTCTACGTGCGCGGCGAAGGCATCGTGTTGAACGAGCCCTCGGTCGTCGCGATCGAAAAAGCGACGGGCAAGGTCAAAGGCATCGGGCTCGAAGCGAAGCGCATGCTCGGCCGGACGCCCGATGGCGTGCTCGCGGTCCGACCGCTGAAGGACGGCGTGATCGCCGACTTCGACGTTACCGAGAAGATGCTGCGGTTTTTCCTCAAGACCATCATCGATCGCCATCTCTTTCGCGTTCGTCCCAAAGTGATCGTGTGCGTTCCGAGCGGCATCACGGAAGTCGAAAAGCGCGCGGTGCGCGACTCGGCGCAATCGGCAGGCGCCAAAGAGGTCTACATGGTGGCCGAGCCGATGGCGGCCGCGATCGGTGTGGGGCTGCCGGTGGAGACGCCGACGGGCAACATGGTGATCGACATCGGCGGCGGCACGACGGAGATCGCGGTGATCGCGCTGTCCGGCATCGTGTCCGACACGTCGATCCGCACCGGCGGCGACGAGCTCGATCAGGCGATCGTGCAATTCATGCGCAAGAATTACAACCTCCTCATCGGCGAGCCGACGGCGGAGCAGATCAAGATTCAGATCGGATCCGCGGCCCCGATCGGGGAAGAGCGGGAAATGGAAGTGAAGGGGCGCGACCTCGTGTCGGGCATTCCGAAGATCGTGCGCGTGCACTCGAGCGAGATTCGCGAGGCGGTGCAGGAGCCGATTCAACAGATCGTCGACGCGGTGCGGCGCGCCCTCGAAATCACGCCGCCCGAGCTGGCCTCGGACATCGTGGATCGCGGGATCGTCATGACGGGCGGCGGCGCGCTGATTCGTGGACTCGATCTGCTGCTGCAGCAGGAGACCGGCCTGCCGATTCACCTGGACGAGGACCCGATGACCTGCGTAGTGCGTGGGGCGGGCCGCATCCTCGACGCTCCCGAAAAGTACCGCAACGTCCTGACCACCTAGCTGTATGGCGATCGGCACAGATCGCTACGCTTCGCGCGCCGACACGCTGATGTTTCTCGCATGCGTGGGTCTCTCGATTGCGGCCCTCAGCCTCCCCGAGCAGTGGCGCTACCGCCTGGTCGATGTCCTGCAAAGCGTCCTGACGCCGTTCACGTTTCTCCAGCGCCAGACGGAGCTGCTCGGCGCCGCGCGGCTCCGCTACGACGCGGTCGTGGAGCAGCGCGATTCACTCGCCCTGGCGTCGGCGTTCATGCCCGAGCTGCGCAACGAGAACGCGCGCCTGCGCCGGTTGCTGGGCCTCGGCGCGCGGCTCGGAGGCGGCTACATCACCGCCGAGATTCTGCACCAGCCCGAGCCGACCAGCCCCCTGAGCTTTTCCGTGACGGCGGGGCGCCGTGAGGGAGTCCGGCCGCTGTCCGCCGTGGTCAGCCCCGAGGGACTCGTGGGTCTCGTCGCGAGCGTGAACGAGCACACCAGCATCGTGCTGAGCTGGGCGAACCCGGAGTTCCGGGCCAGTGCCATCGCGACCGACGGCAGCGTCGTCGGTGTCGCGGCGCCGCACGGTGCGGAAGGCCCCGGCGTGTGGCTGCTCGAGCTGCAGGGCGTGCTGTATCGCCAGCAAGTGCCCGCGGGAACGGTCATCGTGACCTCGGGACTGGGAGGCGTGTTTCCGCGCGGCATCCCGATCGGCGTCGTGGTCGGCCCGGCCGGCGAGGAAGTGGGTTGGGGACGCACCTATCTGATCCGGCCCGCCGTGCATCCCGCCGAGCTGTCGCACGTGATGATCCTCTCGTCGGCGCGGACGGCCGGCTCCGACCTCCGCAACGCGTTCACGTTGCCGCCGGACAGCTTGCTCCCGGGTGGGGCCCCGCCTCAATGAGACGCACCGACCGCTATCGCTATCCGGTCATCATGACGCTGCTGGTCGTGCTCCATTTCACCGCCCGCGAGTATCTGGGGGGCGATCGCATCGCGCCGGACTTCCTGTTGCTCGCGCTGCTCATCTACACGATTCGCGCCGAGCCCGGAAAGAGCGCGGCGGCCGGGTTCATCATCGGCCTGCTGCGTGATGCGATGACACCGGTGAGCTTTGGCGCGGGCGCTCTGGCGCACACGCTGGTCGGCTTCTTCTCGTCCTGGGCCAAGGCGGTGTTCTTCGCCGAGCACGTCTTCGTGAAGGGATGTCTCTTCTTTGCGGGGACGTGGCTGCGCAATCTGATCGTGCTGCTCGTGTCGGGAAAGCTGCAGAGCTCGCAGGTTGCGTGGGAGCTGCTGGTCTGGTCGCCGTTGCAGGGACTGACCACCGCCATCGTGGGGATCACGGTGCTTTGGTTCTTCCGCGGCTGGCTGTCGCCCCGGCGCAGTGGGGGCGCGAGCCCGCTCGGGGTGTCCGCGTGAACGCGTTCCATCCGCACCTGCTCGACCGGCGCCTCGGCATGGCGCGCACGGGCGTGTGGATCGTGCTCGGTATCCTCATCCTGTCGTTCTTCCGCACGCAGATTCTCGGGCACGGCAAGTATCAGCTGCAATCGGAAACCAACCGGCTGCGCCCGATTCCGCTGCCCGCGCCGCGCGGCATCATCTACGACCGCAACGGTCACGTGCTCGCTGAGAACGTCCCCGGCTACACCGTGTCGCTGCTCCCGGGTCCCGAAGCCAATCTCCGGTCCACGCTCGCGCGCATCGCGTCGATTGCCAACATCGACAGCGCCGAGATCGAGCGGGTGATTCAGCGCGCCAGGCGCGCGCCGTACCAACCGGCGCTCGTTCTGGGAGACGCGCCCTTCAGCGTCGTGTCCGCCCTCGAAGAGCGGCGCGTCGCGATCCCGGGGCTCTTGATTCAGGCGGAGCCGAAGCGCTTCTATCCCGACACCGCGGTCATCGCGCATCTCGTCGGTTATGTCGGCGAAGTCACGGAGAGTGAGCGCGGCACGAAGCGGTTCGCCGACGTCCGGCTCGGCGGCTTGGTGGGGAAGGACGGCCTCGAGCGCGAGTACGATGACACGCTGCGGGGCTCAGAGGGTGTGCGTTTCGTGGAAGTGAGCGCGCGCGGGCAGATGGTGCGCGAGGCGGAGGCCGCGGCGAATCTCGCTCCCGTCCCGGGCTCCGACCTGCACACCACGATCGACCTCGATCTGCAACGCTACGTGGCGCAGATTTTCCCGCCGGGTCAACGCGGCGCGGTGATGGCGATGAATCCGAACACGGGTGAAGTGCTCGCGCTGTACAGCGCGCCGGCGTTCGATCCCAACGCGTTCGTCGGGGGAATCTCCGCCGCCTACTGGCGCAGCCTCAACGAAAGCGCCGCCCGCCCGCTGCTCGATCGCGCGATTCAAGCGCGGTACCCGCCAGGCTCGACGTGGAAGCTCGCGGTGGCCGCCATGGGGCTGAAGCGCGGCATCGTGGGACCGCGCAGTCACATGCCGATTCCATGCCGGGGCGGTATGCAGTACGGCAACCGGTTCTTCCGGTGCTGGGACGCGCATGGGCATGGCGATCTCAATCTCACCGAAGCGATCGCGCAGAGCTGCGACGTCTACTTTTACCAGCTCGGCATGAAGCTCGGCGTCTCGTCGCTGCTCGAGGATGCCAACGCGTGGGGGTTCCGCGGGCGCACCGGAATCGATCTGCCGGGCGAGATCCCCTCGGAGTTCCCGACCGGCCCCGAGTACTACGATCGGCTGTACGGACCGCGGCGCTGGACCTCCGCCGTTGCGCTGAACCTCGCGATCGGCCAGGGCGAGAATGCGCAGACCCTGGTGCAGATGGTGCGTCTGTACCAGCAGCTCGCCAGCGACGGCCGGATGCGCACGCCGTTCGTGGTGCGTCCCACGGCGGTGGCGACGACGGAGAACGTCTCCCTCGACCTGAGCCCCGAGCAGCTCGCCACGCTGCGGCGCGCGATGATCGCCGTGGTGGAGCAGGGCACCGCGCGGGGCTCGCGGCTGGCGAGCCTCACGATCGCCGGCAAGACCGCGACCTCGCAGAATTCGCACGGCCCCGATCACGGGTGGTTCATCGGTTTCGCGCCGGCCGAAAAGCCGGAGATCGTCGTCGGCGCGATCATCGAGTTCTCGCGCCACGGCAGCGCGGTAGCGCCGCTCGTGTCGCGCGTAATCGCGCACTACCTCGGTATCGACGAAATCCGCGCCCGCCAAATGCGCGTCACGGTCCCCGCCGATTCCGCGCCGGCGCCGTTCGCCATCCCCGAGGTTCCCCAGGATACCGTGCCCAGAGAGCCGGTCGACAGTGCTGACACGCGTCCGCCAGCTCGATAAGGGTCTCGTTGCCTCGGTGGGGCTGCTGGCGCTGTACGGGCTGGCGACGCTCTACTCCGCCGGTCAGACGGACGTGCGCACATTCGTGGAGACGATCTGGCAGCGCCAGCTCGTATGGCTCGGCCTCGGTTTGGTCATCGCCTGGATCACCTATCGGACCTCGCCGCGCATGCTCGAGTGGGCGACGCCCTGGGTGTATGCAATCGCGCTCTTCCTGCTCGTGCTCACGCTCTTCATCGGGACGGGCGCCGGGACGGCAGCCGGGAGTAAATCGTGGCTCACCCTCGCGGGCCACCGCTTTGGGCAGCCGGCCGAGCTCGCGAAGATCGCGGTCATTCTGATGCTCGCGCGGTGGCTCGCCACGTTGCGCGAGCCTCCCTCCACGTTACGCGATCTGATCGTGCCCGGAATCATTGCCGGCCTTCCGTGCCTCCTGGTGCTCAAGCAGCCCGACCTCGGAAGCGCGATCGTGTTCGTGGCGATCCTCTTCCTCATGCTGTTCTGGGCAGGCACGAAGCCGTCGTTGCTGCTGCTCGCGGCGTCGCCCGTAATCGGGCTCGTGCTGGCGTTCTCGACGGTCGCGTGGGGAATCTGGATCGCGGTGCTCGCCGGGCTCCTGCTCTGGTGGCGGCCCTACCTGTGGGAAAGCTTCGCGATCATGGGGCTCAATGTGCTCGGCGGCGTCCTGGCGCTGCCGATGTGGAACCGATTGGCTCCCTACCAGCAAAACCGGCTGCTCGCATTCCTGAATCCGGACGTCGATCCCAGGGCGGCCGGCTGGCACGTCATCCAGTCAAAGGTCGCGGTGGGGTCCGGTGGGCTGATCGGCAAGGGGTTCACCGACGGCCCTCAGAAACGGCTCGCGTTCCTGCCCGCGCAGCATACCGACTTCATCTTCTCGATCGTCGGCGAAGAGCTCGGCTTCATCGGCGTGCTGCTCGCGCTCAGCTTGTTCGCGTGGCTGCTGTTCAGCCTGTTGCGGGTCTCCCGAAAGGCGACCGACCCGTTCTCGAGTCTGTGCGTGTTCGGAGTGGCGGGGCTGTTCTTCACGCACATCGTGGAAAACGTGGGGATGACGATCAACCTCATGCCGATCACGGGCATTCCGCTTCCATTCTTCTCGTATGGCGGCTCCTTCCTGCTCGCCTGCTCGATCGGAGTCGGAATTGCCTTACGCGTTGCGTGGGAATCCCGGCAGTCCGGCTACGGCGAGACGGCGCAATGACTTAGCTCATCGGGACTGGCGCCTGCCGGGCCGCGGGCTCAAATTGTGCGCTTCATCACCTTATGGCTCGAATGGCCTGGTTCAAAAAGGAACGGAAGCCGCGCACTTCCGAGCGCGTAAGGCTCGAGATCCCCGCAGATGCCTGGGACAAGTGCGACCAATGCGGCCACGTAGACATTCGCGAGCGCTTTGTGCGCGCGCTCAATGTCTGCCCGAACTGTGGTCATCACCGCCGAATCACCGCGCAGGAGTACATCGATCTGCTCGTCGATGAAGGCTCCTGGCATGAGTTGTTCGCCGCCCTGAAGTCTGCCGATCCCCTCAAGTTCGAGAACTACGCCGATCGCGTACAGGCCGCCGTGAAGAAGGCGGGGCCGCTCGATGCGATTCGCACCGGGTACGCCCGTCTCCACGGGATGTCGGTGAGCCTCGGCGTCATGGACTTCACCTTCATGGGCGGGTCGATGGGCTCGGTAGTCGGCGAGAAGATTGCCCGGCTCACGCGTCACGCCATCGACAAGCGCACTCCGCTGATCATCGTCTCCGCTTCGGGAGGCGCCCGGATGCAGGAGGGCGTGCTCTCGCTCATGCAGATGGCCAAGACATCGGTCGTCCTCGCGGAGCTGCAGACGGCCGGCGTCCCCTTCATGTCGATCCTGACCAACCCGACGACGGGCGGTGTTTCCGCGTCCTACGCCATGCAGGGCGACGTGATTCTGGCTGAGCCGGGTGCGGTGATCGGTTTCGCCGGGCCGCGCGTCATCAAACAGACGATCGGACAGGACCTGCCCGAAGGCTTCCAGACGGCCGAGTTCCTGCTCGAGCACGGGATGATCGATGCAGTGGTCCCGCGCGGCGAGCTCCGGGATACGGCGGCGCAGCTGCTTCGGCACATGACCGGCGCCTGGCCGGCCGAGGCTGCAGACTGAACTTCGAAGACGCCTGCCAGTACCTTTTCGCACGACAAGCAGCCCGGATCAAATGGAGTCTCGGCCCTACCGAGGGTCTGCTCGACGTCCTGGGCCATCCAGAGCGCCATTTTCCTTCCATACATATCGGCGGCACCAACGGCAAAGGGTCGACGTCCGCCTTCGTTGCCAACGAGCTGCAGTCCCAGGGTTGGCGGGTCGGCCTCTACACCTCGCCCCACCTCGTGTCTCCGGTGGAGCGGATCACGGTCGATGGCGTGCCGATCGGGGAAGACGCGTTCACCGAATGGACCTCCCAGCTCAAGTCTCACATCGAACGCCTCGACGCCAGCTTTTTCGAGGCCACGACCGCTCTGGCATTGGCCGACTTCGCGGCGCGACAGGTGGACATTGCGGTCATCGAGGTGGGCCTGGGCGGCCGGCTCGATGCCACCAACGTGCTGACACCGCTCGTCAGCGCGGTCACCAAGATCGCGCTCGAGCATACGGAATATCTCGGCAACGATCTCAAGAGCATTGCGCGTGAAAAGGCGGGGATCGCCAAGCCTTCAGTGCCGTTCGTGACCGGCGAGTCGAACCCCGAGGTGCGCGCCGAGATCGTGGCGGAAGCCAAGCGGCGCGGTGCCGCGCCCATCGTCACCGTGGATACGACACTCCAGCCGCGCAAGGATACCAGGCTGGGGCTGCGGGGGCGGCATCAGGTCGCCAACGCATTGGTCGCCCACGCGATCCTGAACGCGCTGCCCAAGCCCTTCGGCCCCGTCGGCAAGAACCTGCCCGCCAGCTTTGCCGACGCCTACATCGCCGGGCGGTTCGAGCTGCGGGGAAAATGGATCTTCGATGTAGCGCACAATCCCGACGGCATGCAGGTCGTGGCCGATACGATTCGGGAGAGCTGGCGCGACATCAAGCGGCCGCTCCACGCGCTGGTCGGCATTCGCAACGACAAGGACTGGCGCGCGATGCTCAAGACGCTCGGCCCCGTGGTCGACAAGCTGATTCTGACCGTTCCGCCGTCGATCCCGGTCATGCAGCGCTGGTCCCTCGACGATCTCGACGCGTTATCGCATTTCGATCCCGACTTTTCGCACGCGCTGGAGGACATTCAACACGGGGCGGGGACGGTGCTCGTCACCGGTTCATTCCATACCGTCGGTGACGCACTGGCTCGCTTGCCCGGCTTTGCGCCGGTCGGTTAAGTTGTTGTGATGCAAGGAAAAGCCCTACCCGGCTTTCGCGATTTCTACCCTGAAGACCTGAGCCTCCGTAACCACATCTTCGCGACCTGGCGCAGCGTGGCCGGGCGCTATGGCTTTGAGGAATACGACGGCCCGCCTCTCGAATCGCTCGAGCTGTACACCAAGAAGAGCGGCGAGGAGATCGTGCAGCAGCTCTATTCCTTTCGCGACAAGGGCGAGCGCGAGGTCGCGTTGCGGCCTGAAATGACCCCCACGCTGGCCCGGATGGTGGCGGCGAGGGCGCAGGCGCTGAAGAAGCCGATCCGCTGGTTTTCGATCCCCCAGCTGTTCCGCTACGAGCGCCAGCAGCGCGGGCGCCTGCGAGAGCATTTCCAGCTCAACATGGACATCATCGGCGAGCCTGGCCCATTGGCGGACGCCGAGCTCATGGCCGCCGCGGTGGACATCATGCGGGCGCTCGGCTTTGGGCCCGGTGAGGTGCAGCTGCGAGTTTCCGACCGTCGTGTGATTCGCGCCTTGCTCACGAACCGCGGGATCAGCGATGCGCAGCTCCCGACCGCCTTCGCCGTCATCGATCGCAGCGAGCGGGTGCCGAAGCATGCGCTCGACGAGATGTTGCGGGACGCGGGATTCGGCGCTCGAGAATCGGAAACGGTCTTCGAGGTTGCCGCCCTGCGCGGCCCTGCGGCCCTCGAGGCGGCGGGCGAGGCAGCCGAGCCGCTGAAACAGGCTGTCCAGGCGCTCTCGGCGATGGGCCTCGGTGATTTTGTGTCGATCGATATGACGATCGTGCGCGGGCTGGCGTATTACACCGGCATCGTGTTCGAGCTGTTCGACTCGCGGAAGGAGTTGCGCGCGATCGCGGGTGGCGGCCGCTACGACGGCTTGCTCGATCTCCCTGCGCTGGGGTTCGGCATGGGTGACGTTGTACTTGGCGAGCTCCTCAAGGAGCGCGGCCTGGCCCCCAAGGCGTCGACGGAGCTCGGCGCCTTTTTGATAGCGGTGGGAGGCGACGACTTGCCGGTCGTGCTCGAGCTCGCCCACGCGTTGCGCGACCGCGGCATTGCGGTCGAGTACGGACTGCGTCACACCGGGGTGCGCAAGCAGCTCGAGTTGGCGGCCGCGCGCGGCGCGGCGCGCGCGGTCATCGTCGGTCCGGAGGAG
>DASSUS010000043.1:0-3333 GCA_035706765.1 Gemmatimonadales bacterium | reverse complement strand
GGCGAGCACCGGGAGACTGATGCCTGAGAGATCGAGGTTCGAGGAGCGAGGAGCGAGGAGCGAGGTTCCAGCTTCGGCGTCCGAGCCTCGATCCTCGAACCTCGCACCTCGTCTCCTGCGCGTCGAGGGGCTCACCACCGTCTTCGATCTTCCATCCGGGCCTGCACCGGCCGTGAACGACGTCACTCTCCACGTCGACCCCGGAGAAACGCTGTGCCTCGTCGGCGAGTCGGGCAGCGGCAAGTCGGTCACGGCGCTGTCGATTCTGCGGCTCGTGCGTCCGCCCGGGCGGATTGCGGGCGGACGTGTGGATTTCGAGGGACGGGACCTGCTGGCGCTCGGCGAGCGCGAGATGCAGGCTGTCCGCGGCGCCCGGATTGGACTGGTGTTCCAGGAGCCGTCCACGGCGCTGAATCCGGTCCTGACGATCGGCAGCCAGATCGAGGAGACGCTCGCCGTTCATGACGTCGCGCGCGGACGCGCGGCACGCACGCGCGCGATCGAACTGCTCGACGCCGTCAGCGTGCCCGACCCGGCGCGCCGCGCCGGCGAGTACCCCCATCAGCTCTCGGGCGGCCTCCGTCAGCGCGCCATGATCGCCATCGCGGTGGCGTGCGGGCCGTCCCTGCTGATCGCGGATGAACCGACCACGGCGCTGGACGTGACCATCCAGGCCGAGATTCTCGAACTGCTCCGCGACATGCAGCGGCGGCTCGGGCTCGCGCTCCTCCTCATCACGCACGACCTCGGCGTGGTCGCCGGGATGGCGAGCCGCGTGGCGGTGATGTACGCGGGACGTATCGTCGAGAGCGCGCCGGCGCGCGAGCTGTTCCGCGATCCACGCCACCCGTACACGCGCGGCCTGCTCGCGTCGATCCCCGGCGGCGTCCCGGGCGCGCGTCTGCAGGCGATCCCGGGAACCGTTCCGCCGCTCGGCGCCCTTCCGCCCGGCTGCGCCTTCGCCCCACGATGCCCGGACCGCTTCGAACCGTGCGAGCGTGAAGTGCCCGACAACACTCGGCTGTCACCGAGCCTCGATCCTCGATCCTCGAACCTCGCACACCACGTCCGCTGCCACCTGTACGCCGCGGATCGCGCGGCGGAGCGCCGCTGATGTCGCTCCTCGAAGTACGCCATCTCTCGAAGCACTTCGCGCGCAGGCAGGGTCTTTTCGGCCGGCCATCGGTCGTGCGCGCCGTCGAGGACGTCAGCTTCACAATCGAGCGCGGCGAAACCTTCGGGCTCGTCGGCGAATCGGGCAGCGGCAAGACGACGACGGGGCGATGCATCCTCCGGTTGATCGAACCGACCTCGGGTGAGGTGATCTTCGACGGACGCGACGTCCGCTCGCTGGGGCGACACGACCTGCGGCGGCTCCGGCGCGACATGCAGATTGTCTTTCAGGATCCGTACGCGTCGCTCGATCCACGCATGCGCGTGGGCGCGATCGTCGAGGAGCCGCTCGCCATCCACAAGCAGGGATCCCGCTCGGACCGGCGGGCGCGCGTCGCGGCATTGTTCGAGATGGTGGGGCTGAATCCGGATCACCTGCGGCGCTACCCGCACGAGTTCAGCGGCGGCCAGCGTCAGCGCATCGGCATCGCGCGCGCGCTCGCGCTGAACCCGTCGTTCATCATCGCGGACGAGCCCGTCTCGTCCCTCGATGTGTCGGTGCAGGCGCAGGTGGTAAATCTACTGATGGATCTGCAGCGGCAGCTGCGCCTGACGTACCTCTTCATCGCGCACGACCTGCGGCTCGTCGAGCACATCTGTCCACGGGTCGCTGTGATGTATCGGGGACGGATTGTGGAAATGGGATCGACGGCCGCCCTCTTCACGACGCCCGCCCACCCTTACACGCGCGCGCTGTTATCGGCGATTCCAGTTCCCGATCCCGACGCCCCGCGGCAGCGGATTGTGCTCGATCCGAAGACCTTCGACGATCGCGCGCCGCTGCGGGAGATTGCGGCCGGCCACCTGGCCGCGGTGTGAGTCGCCGCAGCGCGCCCTTTAGGGGGCTACCACCCTGAACACGGCGATGGCCACGCCGACGAGGATCAGGATCAACAAAAGGACAAACCAGGGATGCAGGATAGTGGCGTGCCAGCCACCCGGAAGATTGATGTCCACTGAATTCGCTCCAGCTGGCGCCTTCGTGACGAACCTTCAGTCGGCAATCAGCAATCGCCAATTCAATCGTCAATCGCCAATCGACAATGCAATCGCCAATCGGCAATCGCCAATCGGCAATCAAGCGGCCTGCTTGACGTCCTTCTCCACCTGCCCGTCGCGGATGTGAATGACACGGCGTGCGTGCGCGGCGATGTCCGGCTCGTGCGTGACGAGAACAATCGTGTTGCCCGATTCGTGCAGCCGCTCGAAAATGGCCATGATTTCCACGCCGGTCTTCGAGTCGAGGTTGCCCGTGGGCTCGTCGGCGAGCAGGATCGAGGGATTGTTCACCAGCGCGCGCGCGATCGCGACGCGCTGCCGCTGGCCGCCGGACAGCTCGTTCGGCCGATGGCTGGACCGCTCCGACAGCTCCACCTTGGCCAGGGCGGCCTGCGCGCGCTCTTGCCGGTCCTTCGCCGAGACGCCGGCGTAGACGAGCGGCAGCTCCACGTTGTGGAGCGCGGTCGCGCGCGGGAGCAGGTTGAACGTCTGGAAGACGAACCCGATCTCCTCGTTCCGAATTCGCGCCAGCTCGTCGTCGTTCATCGACGCGACTTCCTTGCCGTTGAGCAGGTAGCTGCCCTTCGTCGGCGTGTCGAGGCAGCCGATCAGATTCATCAGCGTCGACTTGCCGGAGCCTGACGGCCCCATGATGGCGACGTACTCGCCGCGCTCGATGTCGATCGACACGCCGCGCAGCGCGTGAATCTCCTCCGCGCCCATGACGTAGGTCTTCCAGAGGTCGTGCGTCTCAATCAGTCCCATTGGCGTTCGGTGAGGTAAGACGATCCAGTTCTCAAGACGGCCGGCAGGTCTCGGCGGTTCCCCAGTCTCTCACATCGCACGGGGGCTTCGCACGGGAGCGCGTCAGCGGCGTCCCTTCACCACGCCCAGAAACCGGCCGCCCAGCCCGATCCGAATCTGCAGGCCCGACGGCTCGCGAAACACCACCGACCGGGCTTCGATCCGGCTGACGACGCGCTGCCCGACCTTGTCACCGACCGCGACGACGCGCCCGTCGACGAGCGCCACCTGGCGATCGGCGGAGACGAGGATCGTATTCACACGGGGAAGCGGATCCTTGAGCAGCTCCGGCGTGCTCGGCCCAGGCCTCGCGTCGGCGGCAGCGCTCCGCGGCGGCGGCTCGGGCGTCGGCACGGG
>DASSUS010000042.1:0-10587 GCA_035706765.1 Gemmatimonadales bacterium | reverse complement strand
TCGCACATGGTCTGGCTCGGCACGACGTCGATCGACCTCGGCGCCTTCACGCCGTTCCTGTGGGCGTTCCAGCAGCGCGAGAAGATCTACGACCTCCAGGAGATGTGGACCGGCGCGCGGCTCACCACGAGCCTCACGCGCGTCGGAGGCCTGCTCGCCGACATCCCGGACGGATTCACGGACAGGCTGCGCGAGTTCACGCAGACCTTTCCCAAAACGCTCGACGAGATCGACCGGGTGCTCACCCGCAACGCGGTGTGGGCCGGCCGCACCCAGGGCGTGGGCGTGCTCACGGCCGAAGAGGCGATCAACTATTCGCTGTCGGGCCCGATGCTGCGAGCGAGCGGCGTGCCCTACGACGTGCGCAAGGACAAGCCGTACCTCGGCTACGAGACGTACGATTTCGACGTGGTGGTCGGCGAGAACGGCGACGTGTTCGACCGGTACATGTGCCGGCTCGAGGAATGCTATCAATCGAACCGCATTCTGGCGCAGGCGCTCGAGCGGCTGCCGGACGGCCCGATCAACGTCGATGACCCGCGCGTCATTCTGCCGACCAAGACGCGGGCGATGAGCGACATGGAAGCCATGATCTTCCACTTCAAGCAGGTGATGGAGGGGGTCAAAGCACCGGTGGGCGAGGCCTACGTCGGGATCGAGAACCCCAAGGGCGAGCTCGGCAACTACCTCGTGTCCGACGGTACCGCCAAGCCGGTGCGCTGGCGGATTCGGCCGCCGTCTTTCATCAATCTGTCGTCGCTGCCCAGGATGGCCGAAGGCCACCTGCTTTCGGACCTCATCGCGATCAACGCCTCGGTGGACATCGTCATGGGCGAGGTCGATCGATGACTACTCCGCGGGACGCCGCGCAGACCCACGGCGCGCATCACGGCGAGGATTACCAGCCCGTGTTCGTCGGCAAGGTCCTCGACGAGCTGCAAACGATGCTGCAGCGCTACCCCACGAAGCAGGCCGGACTGCTCCCCGCGCTCTGGATCGCGCAGCGCGAGCACGGCTGGATTTCCGACCGCATCATGGCGGAAGTGGCCGAGCTGCTGGGACTGACGCCGGCATACGTCAAAGGCGTCGTCACGTTTTACACGATGTATCACCAGCATCCGGTGGGGAAAAACTTCGTGCAGGTCTGCACGACGTCGCCGTGTAACGTTTGCGGCGCCGAAGGGGTGGTGAAAGCCTTCCTGGAGCACACCGGGGCGGGCGACGCCGGCGCCACGAGCCCCGACGGGAACTGGACGATCATCGAAGTCGAATGCCTCGGCGCGTGCGGCTTCGCGACACCCGTGTTGATCAACGATGAGTTCATCGAAAACGTCACCGCTGAAAAAGTGGCGGAACTTGTGAGAAAGTATCGGTGATGGACGTGCGGCGTGGGGCGTGCGGCACCGCACGGCAAGCGTCGTGGCGCTCGAACTCGCCTCGCTCCGCCGCACGCCGCACGTTCACACGCCGCACGCGCACGCGTCGCAGGCGCGCACGCCGCACGCGCACACGCCGCACGGGGAGTTCGTGATGGGCTATCCCCACAAACCGCACGCCAAAGAAACCGTCGTCCTGTCGCAATACTTCGGCGACGCGGATGCGCGCACCTTCAAGGGCTGGACCAAACGCGGCGGCTACGAGGCGCTGAGCCAGGCGCTGAACATGCAGCCGGGCGAGGTTGTCGACGTCGTCAAGGAGTCCGGACTTCGCGGGCGCGGTGGTGCCGGATTCCCGACCGGGCTCAAGTGGTCGTTCATGCCGAAGGAAAAGAAAAAGCCGCACTACCTGTGCGTGAACGCCGACGAGTCCGAGCCCGGCACGTTCAAGGACCGCGAGATCATGCGCTGGACGCCGCACGCCCTGCTCGAGGGGACGGCGATCGCCGCGCACGCGATCCGGGCCGAGGTCGCCTACATCTATATCCGCGGCGAATTCACCGAGCCGTGGACGATCATGTCGCGCGCGCTCGAGGAAGCGAACGCCGCCGGCGTCTTCGGCAGCATCAAGGTCTATCTGCATCGCGGCGCGGGTGCCTACATCTGCGGCGAAGAAACCGCCCTGATGAACTCGATCGAGGGCAAGCGCGGCAATCCGCGTATCAAGCCGCCGTTCCCGGCGGCCGCCGGACTGTTCGGGCTCCCCACGACGATCAACAACGTCGAGACCCTCGCCGCCGTCCCGCACATCATCAAGCGCGGCGCGGCGTGGTACAAAGGGCTCTCTCTCTCGAATCCCAAGAGCACCGGCACGAAGCTGTTCTCGGTGTGCGGCAACGTGCAGCGCCCCGGCAACTACGAAGTGACGATGGGATTCCCGCTCAAGGATCTCATTTACGACATGTGCGGCGGCCCGCCGGCCGGCCGCACGCTCAAGGCGTGCATTCCGGGCGGCTCGTCGGTGCCGATTCTCACGCGTGAAGAGACCGAGAGCACGCTGCTCGACTACGAAGGCGTCGTCGAAAAGGGATCGCTGCTGGGCTCGGGCGGCGTGATCGTGTTCGACGATTCCACCGACATGGTCTATCAGATCATGCGGCTGGCGAGGTTTTACGCGCACGAGTCGTGCGCCCAGTGCACGCAATGCCGCGAGGGGACGGCGTGGACCACGAAGATCATGGAACGCATCCTTGCGGGGCAGGGGAAGTCCAAAGACCTCGATCTGCTGCTCGATCTGTCCGAGAACATGACCGGCAAGACGATCTGCGTGCTCTCGGATTCGTGCGCCGCTCCGATCGTCAGTGGGATCAAGAAATTCCGCGGGGAATTCGAGGCGTATCTCGCGGGCAAACGGCAACCAATGATGGTTGGCTGAGGGTAGACGGCTGATGGCTGACGGCATGATCAATCTGACAATCGACGGCGTCCCGGTCTCGGTCCCGCCAGGCACCCTGGTGATCGAGGCCGCGAAGCAGGCGGGCGTGCTGATCCCGCACTACTGCTATCACCCCGGCTTGCCTGTGGCCGGCGTGTGCCGCATGTGTCTCGTCGAGATCGAGAAGGCGCCCAAGCTCGCGATCTCCTGCGCCACCACGGTGACCGAAGGGATGGTCGTCAAAACCCAGACCGCGCCCGCCAAGGACGCGCGCCAGGGCGTGCTCGAGTTTCTGCTCATCAATCACCCGCTCGATTGCCCGATCTGCGACCAGGCCGGCGAGTGCGAGCTGCAGGACTTCGTCTTCCAGGAAGGGCGGCCCGGCACCCGCTACGCCGAGTTCGCCAAGCGGTTCAATCCCGTCGAAGACTTCGGCCCGGACGTGTTGTACGTCCCGAATCGCTGCATTCTCTGCACGCGCTGCGTCCGCTACATGGAAGACGTCGCCAAGGAGCCGGTCCTCAACGTCTCCGAGCGCGGCGATCGCGCGTTCATCGGCATTCACCCCGAAGCGCGGCTCGACCACCCGTGGGCCGGCAACGTGGTCGATCTCTGTCCCGTCGGGTCGCTCCTGTCCAAGGATTTCCTGCACAAGGCACGCGCGTGGGAGCTCGACAAGACGGCGTCGATCTGCACCGGCTGCTCGCAGGGATGCAACATCTCGCTCGACACGCGCGACGAGATCGTGGTGCGCGTGCGGCCGCGGCCGAATCTCGAGGTCAACCGCTATTTCATCTGCGATCACGGCCGGATGCATTATCGCTGGATGAATCGCGGCGACCGGATCGAGGCGCCGCTGGTGCGCTCGGGCGGCGAGCTGAAGGCGACGGACTGGGACGAGGCGTTCGACAAGGTGCTCTCGATCCTGCGCGGCGCCTCCGGGAGCGCCGTGGCCCTCGTGTCGCCCGGCGCCTCCAACGAAGCGCTCGCCGCCGCGAAACAGCTGCTCTCGGGCTTCCGCTGGACGGGCGCGTTTCAGGTCGTCATGGGCGAAGAGGCGCCGCTCCCGGGCGTTCCGAACCTCGCGCTCCGCGCCGAGCGCGCGCCCAACGGCACAGGCGCCGAGAACCTGGGCTACACGCGCGAGTACCAGGCCGCGCTCGAGGCTGCGAAGTCGGCCGCCGTCGTCCTCGTCCTCGACGACCCTGACTGTGCCGTGCAGACGAACGGGGCCCTGATCTACCTCGGCACAGTGCTCGGCAACGACGCTCCGTGCCGCTCGGCCGAGGTCGTCCTGCCGATCACCAACGTCGCCGAGGAAGAAGGCACGTTCACCAACCGCGACGGCCGCGTGCAACCCTACTTCCAGGCGAAGCCGGCCCCTGGGATGGCGCAACCCGCCGCCTGGGTGTTGAGCCAGCTGTCGGACGCGCTGAGCCGCGCCGGGACGGGAGCCGCGCGGTGACGTTCTTTCTCGTGACGTCGGCGATCAAGGTGTTTCTCGTCGTCAACCTGATTCTGGTCGGCGTCGCCCTCTTGACGCTGTTCGAGCGTCGCGTCTGCGCCTGGATGCAGGATCGGCTCGGTCCAAACCGCGTCGGGCCCCAGGGACTGCTGCAGCCGGCCGCCGACGGTCTCAAGAACATTCTGAAGGAAGAGACCGCGCCCGCGATGGCGGACAAGACGCTGTTCACGCTCGCGCCGATCATCTCCTTCGTTCCGGCGATGCTGACGTTCGCCGTGATCCCATTCGCGTCGCCGCTGCCCACCAGGTGGGGCCTGGTCCCGATGGTGCTCGCCGATCTCCCCGTCGGGTTCCTCTATATCCTCGCGATCAGCTCGCTCGGCGTGTACGGCATCGTGCTCGCGGGGTGGGCGTCGAACAACAAGTACGCGCTGCTCGGCGGGCTGCGCGCGTCGGCACAAATGATCTCCTACGAGATCGCGCTCGGCATGAGCACCGTCGCCGTGCTGTTGCTCGCCGGGAACGTGACGCTCTCGCAGGTGATCGCGCAGCAGCAGCAGGGACTCTGGTTCATCCTGCCGCTGATGCTCGCATTCCTGATCTTCTTCATTTCGTCGTTCGCCGAGACCAACCGGCTGCCGTTCGACCTGCCGGAGGCCGAGGGCGAGCTGATCGCCGGCTATCACACCGAATACAGCGCGATGAAGTTCTCGATGTTCTACATCGCCGAGTACTCGAACATGGTGACCGCGTCGGCGCTGATGGCGACGCTGTTTTTCGGCGGCTGGGACATACCGTTCACCAGCTGGGACTCGAGCGGTGAGCCCAGCGTGCCCAAAACGCTGCTCACGCTGGTCGCGTTCAGCGCGAAGACGTTCGTCTTTCTCTTCACCTTCATCTGGGTCCGCTGGACGCTGCCGCGCTTCCGCTACGACCAGCTCATGGCGCTCGGCTGGAAGGTGCTGCTGCCGCTCGCCCTCATCTACATCACGGTGCTCGCCGTCGCGATCTGGTTCCTGCGCGTTCAGCTCGGCTGGGCGTACGGGACGGGGATGGCCGCCGTGCTCGGCGGGCTGAACCTCCTGATGCTCATCGCGCTGGTGTGGTGGCTCGATCGCGGCCGCATCGTCTCCGGTTCCGTGCCGCAGGAGGCCATGTAATGCCGATCGGTGTGAAGGTCATGAAGCGGCCGACGCGGCAGACCTCGTATCTGCGCGCGACGCTCAAGGGAATGGCGCTGACGTTCAGCCACCTGCTGCGGCCCAAGGTCACGATGCAGTATCCGGAAGAGAAGTCGTCCCCGGACTGGACGCTGTCGTCGCGCTGGCGCGGCACGCATCGGATGCTCACCGACGAGCAGGGGCGCGCCAAGTGCGTCGCCTGCGGCCTGTGCCCGCAAATTTGTCCCGCCAACTGCATCAAGCTCGTACCGGGCGAGGACGAAGACGGCCACCGCTATCCGCTGATTTACGAGATCGACGAATTCCGCTGCATCTTCTGCGGCTATTGCCAGGAAGTGTGTCCGGAAGAAGCGATCCACGTCGGCGTTCACTACGAGAATTCCGAGTATTCGCGCGACCGCTTCGTGTACGATCTCGAGCGGTTGACGGCGCAGACGCACCCGGTATCGACGCTGTGGGATCCATCGGACCCTAAAGGCGAATGACGCGAATCCCTTGACGCTCACATTCTTCTGGATTTTCGGCGTCATCGCGATGGGGAGCGCGTTGCTCTGCATCACGCGCAAGAACCCCGTCGGAAGCGCGCTCTGGCTGGTCGTCACGCTGTTCGCGCTGGCGGCGATGTTCGTGCTGCTCGACGCGCAATTCCTGGCCGTGCTGCAGGTGCTGGTGTACGCCGGCGCCATCATGGTGTTGTTCCTGTTCGTGATCATGCTGCTGAACCTCGGGCGCCCCGGGCCGAGCGACATCAAGGGACCGGCAGGACTGCTCGCGGCCGTCGTGCTCGCGGGTGCCTTGCTGCTCCAGCTCCGCGTGCTGGGCGATGCCGCGCCCCCCGAGGCGATCCGGCTGCCGCCCGGCACCGTCGCGGCGATGCAGGATCAGCAGGGAATGGTGGCAGCCGTCGCCGCGCCGCTGTTCGAGGCGTACCTGATTCCGTTCGAGATCGCCAGCGTGCTGCTGCTCGCGGCGATCGTGGGCGCCGTCGTCCTCGCGAAGCGGAGACTCTAGATGCTGCTCGGCCCGGCACTCGCCATCTCCGCGGTCCTGTTCACGCTCGGCGTCGCCGGCGTGCTGTTTCGCCGCAACGCGATCGTGATCTTCATGTGCGTCGAGCTGATGTTGAACGCCGTGAATCTCAGCTTCGTGGCTCTGGCGCAAGGGCTTGGGATCGGCGGGCAGGTATTCGTGTTGTTCGTCATGGCCGTCGCGGCGGCCGAAGCCGCGGTGGGGCTCGCCATCATCCTCGCGGTCTATCGCCATAAGCAGTCGATCGCGCTCCAGAACATGAACCTGCTGAAGGACGGATGAACGACGCCGGGACCTCCATCGCCCTGATCTGGATCCCGCCCGCGCTCGCGTTGCTCGGATTCGTCCTGAACGGCGCGCTCGCGCTCGCGCGGCCGTCCGCGAAGACGCTGGTCTCCGTCATCGGGGCGGGGGTGCTGCTCGCGGCGTTCGCCGTCTCACTCGTGGTGTTCAGCGGGTTCTCGGCGCTGCATCCCGAAGCGCCGGTCGTATTCCGGTACTGGTCGTGGATTCCGGTCGGGACGCTGCAGGTCGACTTCGCCCTGCAGGTCGATCAACTGTCGCTCGTCATGCTGCTCGTGGTGACGGGCGTCGGCTCGCTGATTCATCTCTTCAGCATCGGCTATATGAAGGAAGACGAGGGGTACGCCCGCTACTTCTCGTATCTCAATCTGTTCGTGTTCTTCATGCTGCTGCTGGTTTTGGGCGCGAACTTCCCGGTGATGTTCGTCGGCTGGGAAGGCGTCGGCCTGTGCAGCTACCTGCTCATCGGTTTCTGGTTCACCGAGAAGGCGAACGCCGACGCCGGGCGCAAGGCGTTCATCATGAATCGCATCGGCGACTTCGGATTCCTGGTCGCGATGTTCATGATCTTCTGGTCGACGGGGTCGCTCGACTTCGTGACCGTCTTCCGGCACGCCCCCACCGCGCTCGTCGCGGGCGGCGGCGCGGTCACGGCGATGACGCTGTTCCTGTTCCTCGGCGCGACCGGCAAATCGGCCCAGATCCCGCTGTACACCTGGCTCCCGGACGCCATGGCGGGACCGACGCCCGTGTCCGCGCTGATCCACGCCGCGACGATGGTGACCGCCGGCGTGTATCTCGTGGCGCGCTGCAACCTGCTGTTCGCCCTGGCGCCGGTGTCGAGCGCGGTTGTGGCGGGGATCGGCGCGCTGACCGCGCTGTTCGCGGCGACGATCGCGCTGAAGCAGTGGGACATCAAAAAGGTCCTCGCGTACTCCACGATCTCGCAGCTCGGCTACATGTTCGTCGGCGTGGGCACCGGCGCGATCACCGCCGGTGTCTTTCACCTGATCACGCACGCGTTCTTCAAGGCGCTGCTGTTTCTCGGATCGGGCAGCGTGATCTTCGCGCTGCACCGCGCCTACCATCACACGCACAGCCACGACGACGCGCAGGACATGCGCAACATGGGCGGGCTGCGCCGCTACCTGCCGTGGACCGCGGCGCTGATGTGGATCGCGACGCTCGCCATTGCCGGCATTCCGCCGCTCTCCGGCTTCTTCTCCAAGGACGAAATTCTCGCCGCGGCGTTCGCGCGCGGCAGCGTCCAGCCGCTGTGGCTGGTGTTCTGGGGCTTCGGCCTCGCCGCGGCGCTCCTGACGGCGTTCTACATGACGCGCATGATGCTCTACACCTTTCACGGCCCCAATCGGACCGGCGAGCAGGCGCGCGAACACCTGCATGAGGCGCCCTGGATCATGACGGGACCGCTGCTCCTACTCGGTGTGCTGACCGCCCTGGGCGGGATCATCAACATTCCCGAGTTGTTCGGCGGGGGGGCGTGGCTGCACCACTGGCTCGAGCCGATCACGCAGGCGAGCGCGCCGCTGCTGCCCGAAGCCCATCTGTCGCACACCACGGAATGGGTGCTGGTCGGCGTTGCGGTGGCGGTTGGACTGCTGGGCATCGTCGGCGCCTGGCGCCTGCTCAAGCCCGAGTCCCTGGTTCCGAAGGCGCAGGCGCCGGAAGAGCGCGGGTTCGCGCGCGTCCTGAGCAACAAGTGGTACGTGGATGAGATCTACGATGGTTTGATCGTCCGGCCGCTGGTTTGGCTGTCGCGTGAAGTGCTGTGGAAACAGATCGACCAGCGCGCGATCGACGGCGGCGTCGTGAACGGCGCGGCCCGGGGGGCCAAGGCCCTGGGCTGGGCGAATCGCTGGCTGCAGAACGGTCAGGTCACGCTCTACGTCGCGGCGTTCGTGATCGGGGTGCTGCTGGTCCTGTGGCGGGCGATGGGCGGGAGCTCCTGATGTACGAGCGCTGGGTGGTGACCGCGCTGCTCGCCTGGCCCCTGATCGCGGCGGCGATCGTGCTGCTGGTCCCGGCGCGGCTCGCGAAGCACGTCGCGTTGATCGCCAGTCTGGTCGAGTTCGCGATTTCGTTGCCGATGTGGTGGTCGTTCGTTCCCGCCGAGGGGATGCAGTTCGTGGTGAACCGGCCGTGGATCGCCCCGTGGGGCATCAACTACTCTGTGGGCGTCGACGGGATCTCGCTGTTCATGGTGCTCCTGACGACGTTCCTGATGCCGCTGTCGATCCTGGGCAGCTGGAAGTACATCACCAGGCGCGAAGGCGGCTATTACGCGCTGCTGCTCCTGCTCACCACCGGCATGATCGGCGTCTTCGTCTCGCTCGATCTCTTCCTCTTCTATGTGATGTGGGAAGTGATGCTGATTCCGATGTACTTCATCATCGGGGTCTGGGGAGGCGAGAACCGGCTGTACGCGGCGATCAAGTTTTTCATCTACACCTTCTTCGGCTCGATCCTGATGCTGGTCGCGATCATCGTGCTGTACCTGCACGCGGGCCGCGTCACCGGCGTCTATTCGTTCAGCTACACGCATCTGCTCCAGCAAGTCGGCCTGCTCGGGCCGGCCGCGTGGTGGCTGTTCGGCGCGTTCTTCCTTGCGTTTGCGATCAAGGTTCCGCTGTTCCCGCTGCACACCTGGCTCCCCGACGCGCACGTGGAGGCGCCCACCGCGGGCTCGGTGATCCTGGCGGGCATTCTGCTCAAGATGGGGACGTACGGGTTCCTGCGGTTCGCGCTGCCGTTCTTTCCGGCCGTGGCGCTCCACGGCACGGTGCAGATGGTGATCGTGGCGCTGTCGCTGATCGGGATCATCTACGGCGGCCTGGTGGCGATGGTGCAGCCCGATCTCAAGAAGCTGGTCGCGTACTCGTCGGTGGCGCACCTGGGGTTCGTGATGCTCGGGATCTGGGCGCTGACCATCCAGAGCGTGCAGGGCGCGCTGCTGATCATGATCAATCACGGCATCTCGACCGGCGCGCTGTTCTTCCTGGTGGGAATGCTGTACGAGCGCCGCCACACCCGGCTGATCGAGTCCTATGGCGGAATCGCGCGGGTGGTGCCGCTGCTCGCCGCGATGCTGACGATCGTATCGCTCTCATCGATCGCGCTGCCGGGCACGAACGGCTTCGTGGGCGAGTTCCTCGTCCTGGTCGGCTCGTTCCGGACGTATCCGGTGGCCACCGCGATCGCCACCACCGGAGTCATCGTGGCGGCGGCGTATCTGTTGACGGCGTTGCAGCGCGTGATCTACAACCCGTTGACGAGCGAGGAGAACCGCAAGCTCACCGATCTCACCTGGCGCGAGCTGATCGTGCTCGTGCCGTTGCTGGTCTGCATTCTGTGGGTGGGGATCTATCCGAAGCCGTTTTTGCGCCGCATGGAGCCGTCCGCGCGGCAGCTCATCGAACAGGTCCGCCCCGGCGCGGCTGCCCCGGCGCAGGCAGCGGGAGTACAGCCGTGAGCCTGGACTTCACCCGCTATAACGACCTGCTGCTGTCGCTCTTGCCCGAGCTCGTGCTCACGGGCTGGACGCTCGTGCTGCTGTTGTTCGTGGCGTGGCGCCATCGCACGCTGCGCGACCTGCGGCTCGCCGGGTGGCTCACCCTCGTCGCGCTCGCCTCCACGGCCGTCGCCGTCTGGTGGCTGTGGTGGAACCGCGCCGGCGTGGAAGGCTTGCCCGGCATGGTGGCCGTGGACGACTTCCGCTGGGTCACCGACTGGATTTTTCTGGGCGCCGCTGCGCTGACGGTGCTCATCTCGTTCTCCTAC
>DASSUS010000041.1:0-8359 GCA_035706765.1 Gemmatimonadales bacterium | reverse complement strand
GTGGCCGATGTGGCGGTTCTGGATGTGGGCGCGAAGTGGACCGTGGATCCCGAGACCTTTCTCTCCAAGAGCCACAACACGCCGTTCGCCAATCGCGCGCTCACGGGCCGCGCGCTGCTGACGATTGTCGGAGGCCAGGTCGTGTACGAGCTGAAGGAGGGGAAGGGGAGCGCGCGCTGAACCGCGGCGCGCTCGCGCGGCGCATGGCGCTCTGTTGCCGCCGGCTCGCGGCGCATGGCCTGATCGCCGGGCGCGACGGAAATCTCTCGGTCCGTCTCGGGAAGGAACGCGCGCTCGTCACGCCGTCCGGCTTCATCAAGTCGCTGCTCACCCCGCGCGACATGGTCGAGGTGGACCTGAGCGGCCGGCCGCGCCGTGCCGGTCCCCGCAAGCCTACCAGCGAGTTGGACTTACACCTGCGTATTCTGCGTCACCGGCCCGATGTGCAGGCGATCGTGCACGCGCATCCGCCCACCGCCACCGGTTTCGCCGTTGCGGGAGAGGCGATTCCGGGCAATTTGTTGCCGGAGCTTATCTTCGTGGTTGGTCCGGTGCCGCTGGTGCCGTTCGGCCGGCCCGGAACCCCGGAGCTGGGAGACCGCGTCGTCCCGTACCTCGACGGGCACAACGCGCTGCTCCTGGCGAATCACGGTGCGGTGACGATGGGTCACACGCTCGACGAGGCCTGGATCCGGATGGAAAGTCTGGAGCACTGCGCGAAAATCATCGTAGCCGCCCGCGCGATCGGGACGCCGCAGCCTTTGAGGCTCGATGGCTAAGAATCCCTCGAAGAGCGCGGCGGCCATTCAGCGCCTGCTCGAAGAGCGCCGGCAGTACGAAGCGTGGCTCGCTCGCATCAAGGCCACCGCGGACTCGGCGCCGGAGCACGTGCGCACGCGCGTGCGCGCCGATTACGAGGCGCGTCTCAAGGCCGTCACCGAGGAGTTGAAAGCCCACGCCGACGCCGCGCGCCAGCTCATCGCGCAACGCAAGGAGGCGCTGGCGGAGCTGCAGAAAAAGGAAAAAGCGGCGGCGGAGCGGCTGGCCGAGACCGAGCTGCGCCACGAAGTCGGCGAGTACGACGAAGCGCAATGGACCCAGGTGCACAAGGACGCGCTCGCCGATTTGGGGGCGGTGCGCGATGAGCTGCTGGACGTCGAGCGCGACATCACGCGGCTCGAGGAGCTCGACGCGCTCGTGAAAGCGAAACCGGCACCGGCGCGCGCCGGGTCGGACGAGCTGCTCACGATGTCGCCGCAGCCCAGGGCCGAGAAGCGCAAGACGCCGATGGATGAGCTGGCGTTTCTCAAGTCGGTGACGGATGAAGAGAAGAGTGCTCCGTCACCGCGCCGCGCGAGCGGGGCGCAATATCAGATCGAGGAGAATACGACGCCCGACGCGCCCGCCGACGAGAACGCGCCGGTCGAAAAGACGTTGAAGTGCCGGGAGTGTGGGACGATGAACGTAGCGACGGAGTGGTACTGCGAGAACTGCGGCGCGGAGCTCGCTGCGCTCTAGGACGCCTTCTCCTTCAACCGTTTCACCAATGCCGCCAGGCGCGACTTCTGCCGGGCGGCGTTGTTCTTATGGATCAGTCCCTTGCGCGCCGCGCGATCGAGCACGCGAGCGGCCAGCGCGTACGCCGCGGCGGCGGCGTCGGCGGTCGCGGCGGCGCGGACACGCTTCAGCGCGGTACGCAGGGAAGACCGTTGTGCGCGGTTGCGCTCGGTACGCGCGCGCGCCTGACGCATCGCTTTCTTGGCGGACTTGATCTTCGGCATGGCGCGGAAAGTAGAAGGTAAGTTGCGTCGGGTCAAGGCTCTACGTTATGTTAGGCCGTGTCGTTACAAGACATTCTGCTCCTCATTCCAGTCCTGCTTTTTTCCGTCGTCGCGCACGAGTACGCGCACGGGGAAGCAGCGTATCGGCAGGGTGACACCACCGCCTACATGCTCGGGCGGCTGACGCTCAACCCGCTCAAGCACATCGACCCGTTCCTCACGATCATCCTCCCGGTGCTGCTGATCTACATGGGCGGTCCGCCGTTCGGCGGCGCCAAGCCCGTGCCCGTGAACCCGCGCAATTACCGCAACTACGTCACCGGTGACATCATCGTCTCACTCGCCGGGATCATCACCAACCTGGTGCTGTTCGTGCTGTGCGCGCTCGGCTTCGTGCTGGCGGGACTGCTCGGGCAGGCGGTCGGCGCGCTCGCCGGGACCGTCGCGCTGCTGCAGCGCATGATGTTCATCGGCATGTGGGTGAATACCGCGCTCGCTTTCTTCAACCTCATTCCGATTCCGCCGCTCGACGGCAGCCACGTCTTGAAGCACATGCTGCCGCCCGCGGCGGGGATGCGATTTCGCCAGCTGTACATGCTCGGCATCTTCCCCATCCTCCTCATCGTCTGGCTGCTGCCGGGCGTGATCGATGCCTTCCTGTGGCCGGCACGGACATTGATGGGCGCGGCGATCGTGGTCGTGCGCGGGTTCGCGTTGCCGGGGGCGCTGTGACGGTGCCGCTCATCAATCAGGGCGGCGGCTTCGTCGTCGAGCTGGACAAATTTTCGGGCCCGCTCGACCTGCTGCTGCATCTGATTCGCGAAGACGAAGTCGACATCACCGATCTGCCGATCGCCAAGATCGCCGATCAGTTCCTGGCGGTGATCAACGAGCTGGGCCTGAACCAGGCGGCCGATTACCTCGAAATGGCGGCGCGGCTCCTGCGGATCAAGGCGCAGATGCTGCTGCCGCGGCGCCTGGGCGACGACGAATGGGAGGACCCGCGCGCGGAGCTGGTGCGCCGCCTCCTCGAGTACCAGCAGATCCGCGAGCTGGTCGACTGGCTGGGACGCGCCGCCGACGCGCGCGCGGAGCGGTTCGGCCGCGGCTACGAAGCACCGCCTCCCGACGCGCCCCCCGCGCCGCTGCAGATCGACCTGAACGACCTGCTCGCCGCGGCCGAGCGCGTGATCGCGCTGATTCCGGAGCCGATGCTGCACCGCGTGGTGCCGCGCCCGCTCGACGTCGAGGGCGCAACCGCGCGCATCAACGCGCTGCTGGCCGAGCGGGACGAGTTTGGCTGGCTCGATATCGTCGGGAAGCAGGCGACGATCGTCGACGTCTTGTCCGCGTTCATCGCGCTGCTGGAGCTGGCCAAGCGCAGCGCCGTTACCCTCTCGCAGGCCGAGCCGTTTGGGCCCATGGTCATCAAGCGTGCAACCCCTCGCGAAGCTGCTTGAAGCGGCGCTGTTCGCCGCGTCCCGTCCCCTCACGATCGAGGAGCTTGCCTCGCTCGATGTGACGGCGGGCGAAAACGCGGTCCGGGCCGCGCTGGAAGAGCTCACGGCCGCCTACAACGACGATCATGGCGTCGAGCTGGTCGAGATTGCCGAGGGCTGGCAATTCCTGACCCGCCGCGAGTACGCGGAAACGATCGAGCGCGCGCAGTTCGCGCTGCGCCCGCGCCGCCTGTCGCCGGCGGCGCTCGAGACGCTGGCGATCATCGCCTACCGCCAGCCGGTGGGCCGGCTCGAAGTCGACGAGATCCGCGGCGTCGATTCCGGAGCCGTGATGGACAAGCTGGTCGAGCGCGGCTTGATCGAGGTCGTCACGCGTGGTGAAGGGCTGGGCCGGCCGCTGCTGTACGGGACGACGCCGTCGTTCCTCGAGATTCTCGGACTGAAGGATCTGGAAGACCTGCCGCGGCTCGAAGAGCTGTCGGTGGCGCTCCGCCGTCCCACCCCCGTCGAAGAAGAAGAATGACGCTGATGCGCCTGCAGCGCGCCCTGGCGCGCGCGGGCGTGGCCTCGCGCCGCAAGGCGGAGGATCTGATCCGCGCGGGGCGCGTGCGGGTGGACGGGCAGATCGCGACGATCGGCTCGAGCGCCGATCCCGATTCACAGAAGATCACCGTGGATGGCCGGCCGGTGCGCGGCGCGACGCGCACCACCTGGCTCGCGCTCAACAAGCCGATTGGTTACGTGGTGAGTCGCTCCGATCCGGAAGGCCGCCGGACCGTGTTCGGATTGCTGCCCAAGGTGCCGGGTCTCACGTACGTCGGCCGGCTCGATGTCATGACGTCAGGCCTCTTGCTGCTCACCACCGACGGCGCCGCGGCGCACCGGCTCATGCATCCGCGCTATGAGGTGCCGCGCACCTATTGGCTCGGTGTTCACGGACCGGACGTTACGGAGATCCGCGCGGCCCTGGCGCGCCCGATCGTGATCGACGGGCGTGCCGTCCGCGTGCTCGAATCGCGCGTGCGCCCCGCCGGGAAAACGATCGAGATCGAGCTGACGCTCGCTGAAGGCCGGCAGCGAATCGTGCGCCGGATGGCGGAGGCGCTCGGTCTCAAGGTCGAATGGCTGCACCGCGTGGCCTACGGGCCGGTCCGGCTCGGCAAGCTGCCGGAAGGGAAGTGGCGCGAGCTCACCAAAGCGGAAGTCGGAGCGATCGAGCGCATGCATGGATCCCGCTGAACCGACAAATTATCCGGCATGGCGATCGACACTGGAGCCGTAGATCGCGCGCTGGGCGCGATCGGCACGACCTTCCGGCTCACGCGCCTGTATCCCGCATCGCATCCGGCCGTGCTGGAAGCGATGCGACAGATCACCACCGCGCTGCCCGCACTCGCCGGACTCGGAACGGTGGAGTGGAAGGTCGGCGCGACCGGGATGATGTGGCACGGGCAGCATCTGCTCCCGCGCAACACGCAGGTGGCGGAGCTCGCCGGTCTCCTGTTCGCGCGCGGCGTGCGGGGTGTGCAGATCAACCCCGGCGTCACACCCGAGCATTGGTTGGGGTTGTTCGGCGTCGCCGTGGGGAATGTCGCGCCCGACGACTCGGTCCTCGGGCGGATCACGTTGATGCTCGGCCGGCGCGCGAGCCAGCGCCTGTCTGCGTCGCGGGCGGCGTTGGACGCTCCGGCGGCCGCTCCGCCCCCGCCACCCACCGCCGCGGAGGCGCCGGCGCCCGCGCCTCAGTCGCCGGCTCCGGACTCGCCAGCACCATCCTCCCCGCCGGCCGAGCAGCCCAGACCTTCTCGTCCGATTGCTCACGTGCACCTTCCGCCGGAAGGCCTGGGCGTCCCGCGAACCAGCAACGTGTTCCGGCCCGAGGCGCTGCCCGCTGACGTCGAGGCGCGCCGCGCGGTCGCCGCGTTGCAGGCGGCGACGACTCCCGACGAGCAGCGTGCGACCCTGGAACAGTTGCGGCGGATCACGCCGAACATCCTCGCGTTGCGCGACATTGGCGCCATCGCGGAAATCGTGGCGGGGCTCGACCGCTCGCTCGGAAAAATTCAGGATCCCGAAATTCAGGAAGCGATCGGGGAGGCGGCGGGAGCGCTTGCGGACGAGGCTATTGTGGAGCGTATGGTAGTGCGGCTCGGGGAGCCGCGCGTGCCTCCCGCGGAACGGGCGCATCTGGTTCACGCGGTCGGAGCGCTCGGCGCGGTTTCAGCGGGACCGGTCGTGGACGCGTATCTCCACGCGGCGCCCGAGCTGAGAGAAGCCTACCGCGCCGCGATGCGCGCAGCCGGTGACCGGACCGTCGAGCCGTTGCAGGCACGCGTCGCGAGCAAAGTCCCGGAGGTCGTGGCCGCGGCCGCCGAGTTTCTCGGTCTGAGCGGCAGCCCAGGGGTCACCGAGACGTTGATCGGCCTGACGCGCCACAGCGACGAGCGCGTGCGTGAAGCGGCGCTGCTCGGGTTGGCCGAGCTGGGCGGCCGCGAAATCTCGCGACCCGCGATGCCCGGGTTGAAGGACGAGTCGGTGCTCGTGCGAACGGCGGCGGCGAGGGCGATTGCGGCGGCCGGCGACATGGCCGCGACGACCGTTCTGGTCCGGCGACTGGAGCAGGAGAAAGACGAAGGAGTGTTGGCTACGTTGCTGAAGGCGATCGGACAGCTGGGCGCCATGGAAGCGCTCGAGGTGCTGGCCAGGTACGCGGAGCCCGGTGGCAGGCCGCGTCGCACGCCGTTCATTCGCGCCGCCGCGATCGAAGGACTCGCGCGGCTCGATCGCACCGAAGCCAAAGCCCTGCTGGAGCTCTACTCTCGAGACAAGGAGCCGACGGTGAAGCGTGCGGCAGAGGCGTCGCTGAGATGACGGCGAAAGCGGCCAAGACGAACGACGCGGTGCTCACGCAAAGCATCACCCGCGAGGTGGCCAAGCGTGTGGTGGGACAGGACGTCATGGTCGAGCGGCTGCTCATCGGCCTGCTCACCGGGGGTCACATTTTGCTGGAGGGTGTCCCGGGACTCGCCAAGACGCTCGCCGTGAAGACCGTCGCGGAATGCCTGCGGATCACCTTCTCGCGGATCCAATTCACCCCGGACCTGCTGCCGGCCGACGTCATCGGCACGATGGTGTTCGATCAGCGCTCGCAGGAGTTCTATCCGAAGAAGGGACCGCTGTTCGCCAATCTGATACTGGCCGATGAAATCAACCGCGCACCCGCCAAGGTGCAGTCGGCGTTGCTCGAGGCGATGCAGGAGAAGCAGGTCACGATCGGCGGCGAGACCTTTTTCCTCGGCGAGCCGTTCCTGGTGCTCGCGACGCAAAACCCGATCGAGCACGAGGGCACCTATCCATTGCCCGAAGCGCAGCTCGACCGCTTCATGCTGAAGGTCCGCGTGGGCTACCCCACGCGGGATGCGGAGAAGGAGATCGTGGGCCGGATGGCTTCGGGACGGCCGATCGAAGTCGCGCGCATCGCGGAGGCCGAGGACATCCTCGCGGCCCGCAGCGCCATCGCCGAGCTGTTCATGGATCAGAAAGTTGTGGATTACATCGTCGACGCGGTCCGCGCCACGCGCGAGCCGCAGAGCGTGGGCCTGCCGGAGCTCAAGCCCTTGATCGCGTTCGGCGCGTCGCCGCGCGCGTCCATCTACCTGGCCCAGGCCGCCCGCGCGCACGCCTATCTGCGCGGCCGCGCCTTCGTCGTGCCGGAAGACGTCAAGGCGATGGCGTTCGACGTGCTGCGTCACCGCGTGTTGTTGACGTTCGAGGCCGAAGCGGAAGACATGGACGCCGATCAGGTCATCGCACGCATCCTGGAGGCTGTGGGAGTGCCGTGATTACCCGGGACGTCCTCAAGCTGGTCAAGGGGATCGAGCTCCGGACGCGTAGCCTCGTCAACACCCTGTTTACAGGCGAATACCGCTCGGTCTTTCGAGGGCAGGGCATCGAGTTCGCGGAAGTACGCGCCTACCAGCAGGGTGACGATTTCCGCGCCATCGACTGGAACGTCTCCGCCCGGATGGGCCACCCGTTCGTCAAGACATATATGGAAGAGCGGGAGATCACCCTGCTGCTCGTCGTCGACCAGTCGGGCTCGCTGCATTTCGGCCGTCCGTACACCAAGGCCGGCCTCGCCGTCGAAGTGGCCGCCGTGCTGGCGCTCGCCGCGGCGCGCCACAACGACCGCGTCGGCGCCCTGCTGTTCGCGGACAAGCCCGAGCTCGTCGTGCGCCCCTCGAAGGGGCGCGCGCACGCCCTGCGCGTGATTCGCGATCTCGTGGCGTTCACGCCGCGCGGGCGCGGGACCAACCTGGCCGGCGCGCTGGCTTACGCGACGAAACTGCTCCGGCATCGCGCCATCGTGGTGGTCCTGTCCGACTTTCGCGCCGAAGGTTGGGAAGAGCCGCTGGGCCAGCTCGCCGCGCGGCACGAGGTCGTCGCGATCACCGTCGACGATCCGCGCGAGTACGATCTCCCCGACGCCGGATGGGTGGAGCTCGAGGACGCGGAGACCGGCCAGCGCCTGCTCGTCGACACGAGTCACGCGCCCACGCGCACGCGCATCCGCGTCGCCGCCGAACGGATGCAGCAGGAGCGCACGCGCAAGCTCGTGCAGGCGGGCGTCGATCGCGTGTCGTTGCTGACGACGGTGCCGTACGGCGTCCCGCTGCGGCGTGCGTTTGCGGCGCGGGCGCGAAGGATGGCCCGGTGATCCCGGTGCTCCTGCTCGTCCTGCAAGCCGGAGGCTGGACGGCAGCGCCCGAGCGCCTGACCGTGGGCGACACGATCCGCGTCGAACGGTCCATCGACGCGCCGGCGGGGTGGCGCGTCCGGGCCGGAAAGCTCGACGCTCATGGCGACGTCGAGCAGCTCGGCGATGCCGGCGTGACGCAACACGGCAACCAGTGGCGCGTGAGTTATCTCCTGGTCGCATGGCAAACGGGCAATGTGTCGGTTGCCATGCCGTCCCTTTGGCGACTCGGTCCCGACGGGTCCACCGACTCACTGCCGGGCGGCGTCGTGACGCTTCGCATCGCCAGCGTCATCCCGGACAGCGTGACCGCGCCGCAGCCGCAGCCTTCCCTGAATCCGCTCCGGCTCGGCCGACCGACG
>DASSUS010000040.1:0-5528 GCA_035706765.1 Gemmatimonadales bacterium | reverse complement strand
GCCGCGACGCGGATCGCGATCACGCTCATCGCCCGGTTTGGAGAGCGCCGGGTTCATTGGGCGATCATGGTCGTCGCGTTCATCGTCGGGATCCCGGTCTTCTTTCAGGTCGGATTCGTCCTGTTGATTCCGCTGGTCTTCACGATCGCGCGGCGCTCCGGCCTTTCGCTCATCAAGGTCGGGATTCCGCTGGTAGCCGGACTGTCGGTGGTTCACGGCATGGTGCCGCCACATCCCGCCGCCATGCTCGCGGTGGGCGCGTTTCACGCCGATATCGGGCTCGCGATCCTGTACGCGATTCTCGTGGGCCTCCCCACCGCCGCGCTCGCGGGCCCCATTTATGGCGCCTGGATCGCCCCGCGCATTCCGCTCGCCCGGGAGAATCCGATGGCCGAGCAGCTCGCGGGCGAGGTACCTCCCGACCTGCCGGGATTCGGCATCTCGATCTTCACGGTCCTGCTCCCGGTCGTCCTGATGCTGGCCGCGAGCGCCGCCGACGTCGCGCTCGAGCCGTCGAGCCCCGTTCGCCGGAGTCTCGACTTCATCGGCGGGCCGATCGTGGCCCTGCTGGTGGCGCTGTTGTTCTCGTTCTGGTCGCTTGGCTATCGGCGCGGCTTCACCCGGGATCAGATCCTCAAGTTTGCGGGCGACTGCCTGGCGCCGACCGCCGCGATTCTGCTCATCATCGGCGCGGGCGGCGGATTCAATCGCGTGCTGCTGGACAGCGGCGTGGGCAAGGCCATTGCGGATGTCGCCGTGAGCTCGCACACCTCGCCGCTGTTGCTCGCGTGGGTGATTGCCGCCTTGATCCGCGTAGCGACCGGATCGGCGACGGTCGCGATGACCACCGCGGCCGGCATCGTCGCGCCGGTAGCCGTCGCAACCGGCGGGACCTCGCCCGAGCTGCTCGTGCTCGCGACCGGCGCCGGCTCGCTCGTACTCTCGCATGTCAACGACTCGGGATTCTGGCTCATCAAGGAGTTCTTCAACATGACCGTCGCACAGACGCTGAAGACCTGGACGGTGGCCGAGACCATCATCGGGGTCGCCGGCCTCGGCTTTACGCTGCTGCTCAGCCTGCTGGTCGGATGCGCGCCGCGCAAACCCGATCCCAACGAGCTCAGCGCGCGCGGCTGGGTCGATGTGACCGCCACGCTCGATCCCGCGACCACGCCGGTGTACGAAGGCGATGCGCCGATGAAGTTCGACTTTCTCAAGGACATGCGGAACAACGACAACTTCACGCTTTCCGTGTACTCGATGGGCGCGCACAGCGGCACGCATATCGACGCGCCGATGCACTTCATCCGCACCGGCGCGCCGGTCGATCAGATCGGGCTCGAGCCGTTGATGGGTGCGGCCCGCGTCGTCGAGATTCCGGACAGCGTCCAGGCGATCGATGCCGCCGAGCTGAATCGCCACGAATGGCGGGGCGCGCGACGGATCCTGTTCCGGACCCGGAGCAGCGAGCGGGGCTGGATGGATTCATCCGCTTTCCACCGTGATTTCGCCTATGTCGCGCCTGACGCCGCCCAGCTGCTCGCCGATGCCGGGGTCGTGCTGGTCGGCATCGACTACATCTCGGCCGAGCAGTTCGGGGCGCCGGCGCCGCGAACGCATCAGGCGCTGCTGGGGCGCGGCATTCCTATCGTGGAGGGGCTGGATTTACGCCCTGTGCGGGCAGGTGACTACGATCTGATCGTGCTCCCGATCAAAGTCCGGGGGCACGAAGGCGCACCCGCAAGGGCAATCATGCGCAAGCTGGTGTATCAGGCCCGATGACTCGCGCTGAGCGCAGATCCAGGTCCAGGCCGGCGCAGCAACAGCCGATGTCGGAGCGCCAACGCCTCGAGGCGCTGATGGACAAGATCATCGCCGACACCTTCCCCGCGAGTGATCCTCCGGCGTGGTCGTCGCTGTGTGACCGCCTGAACGAGATCGACTGACCAAGCCGGATCGCGGGCCCTAGCTCCCGATTCGCCCCTGTTCGCGGGAGCTCGTCAGGAGCCGCTCGGCGAAATCGAGCCGCTGCTGCGTTTCGGCGAGCTCGTGCTGCAGCGTCTGGACCGTCCCCTCGAGCTCATCGAGTCGCTCGGCGACTTCCGCCCCGACCGATTCAGGCCGGTGCGAAAACAGCCGAGCGACGCGAATGATCGTGAACGCGGCAATGCCGACGGTCGACAGCAGCGCGATCAGGAAAACGCCCGGAGACACGGATTACCTGGGTTGCATGCTGGCGCCGATCTCGGCGCCGATCCGCATGCCCCAGCGTTGCCCGATCGCCGAGCTTTCCGTAACGAGGCTCGGCTGCAGCTCGCGCAGGCGGCGTCCCGTGGGGGTTTGGTAGAATGTGAGCAGCCCGTCGAGCTCCTGCTGGGTGAAGTTCTTCGCGTACAGCAGCGCAATGCTGTCGACCAGCTGCGGGACGTCCTGCTGAATCCGCGCTTCGAACCGGGTCCAGAACTCGGCGGGGATCTGCGGGTTCGCCATCCGCTGCGCCGGCAGGTTCGCTTTCATGGCGGCGGTCATCGTCTCGACCGTACCGCTGGCCTCCAGAACGCGTTTGGCGGTCGCAACGCGTTGCGCATCCTGCCCGTGTGCGGACGAGACCAGAATGCTACAGAGCGTTACGGCAGCGAAGAGGAGCCGACACGTCATCGAGACTCTCCAGAGTGTGAGCGGTTGCAGACTATTCTACCACCTCGGATCGACGCCCGTCAGCGTCGGCGGTCACGTTTCGTCATGGCTGAAGCCGCTGAAGGATCGATTCGGTGCGCCGCAGATCCGTCGTCCCTATCAGCGTGACACCTTCGCCAAGCAGCCAGCGGTAGACCGTCTCGGACGTCGGCACATGATGAACGCGCAACGCGACGCCGTCCGCCGCTGCCGACTCGCGCGCGGCAGCCAGGCGCCCCGTGGCCGTCGCCGGCACGGGACCTCGTCCCGACCACCGAAGCGACTTTCCGTAATCGATGCTTACGAGCCCAACAGGCAGACTGTCTTGCCGCCCGGAAGGAATCGAGCGATCGAACACGGCCTGTACCCGCAGATAGCTGGGCCACGTCGTATCGGCGTTGCTGGGCCACCAGCCAACCAACGTCACGCGGACGGGAGGGGCGGCTGACGCCGCGGGCACAAACAGCTCTTCGAACGCGCGCAATCGGGTGACGAGGTGACGGAACGCCGCCGAATCGGCCTCCTTGATCTCGATGTTGAGGAAGAACGAGCTCGAGTCCGATAGAACGAAGCCACAAGCGCGGAACCGCTCTCGGAGCGGCATGAGGTAGAGGCGCTCGAGCGTTCTACCTGTCCGGAGCTCCGATCGAGCGTGCCCTACGAGGAGCGCTTTCCCCACACGAAAGACGTCGGCTTCGACGCCCCGATATCCGCGATCGAGCGCGTCATGGAGCGGCCGTCGATTTCGGTAGTCGTTGTGGGAGTAAGCGGTGAGAAGGACGGCGGGGCCACAGGAATCGTGGGCGCGAGCTGTGCCGAGCAAGCCAACGAGCGCGACGGCGCCCGCGCCAGTCAATAGAAGGCGCCGACCGTGCGTCAGAGACACACGCCTGTCCCTCCCACAGGACACCTGGGACTCGATGGTTGCCGCGCCAGAGGCGGCACGACTTCTGCCAATTGGTACGGCATGCGCACCTTCCCCTTCGCCGTTCTCGCCTGGTGCTTGGCCGTCCTCACGCTCGCTCCCCCGCTCCAATGTATGCAGCGCCGCCTGACTCCAGGCGCCCGGATCCGCTTCGACGCACCAAGCGTCGGCGATCGACTCATGGGCACACTCGTGTCCTGGGAGGCGGATACACTCACCGTCAGTGTGGATGGAGACGCCCCCGGCCTCGCGCTCATGGTGGCGACCGACTCGGTCACCAGGATGGAAGTGCGAGGCGAGCGGCGCATGACGTTGGAGGGCCTCGGACTCGGCGTGCTCGCGGGGGCGCTCGTGGCGCTGGCGGCCGACCCCGACTGGGTCGACGAAGACGGAAACTGCACGACCGTCGCCTGTATCGCCTACGAGGTGTCACCGAACCTCGACACCAGGCTCGGCGTGCTCGGCGGTGTGGGCGCGCTGCTCGGGATCATCGTGGGTTCGGAAACCAAAACCGAGCGATGGACCTCGGTGCCGCTGCAGCGCCTTCAGATTGGCCCGACCCGGGAGGGCGGGCTCGCGTTCGGGATGCGGATTCCGTTCTAGATCAGTGTCTCTTGAAGTACTGCACGGCGCGCTCGTGCTTCTCGGCAGCGGCGCGCGTCGGGAACGTGCCGAGGTTGCGGCGCTTGCCCGTCCGCGGGTCTTTCTTGCGCGAGTAGAGGCGGTATTTGCCCGAGGGCAGCTTGCGGATCACGGTTGGTTCGCGCCCCGGTTAACCTGCCTGCGCAGCGCTGATGTATGACTCCACGTTGGTCGCGAGTACGTCGAGCGGCACGTTCCCGCCGAGCACGACGGCATCATTGAACCCCTTCAGATCGAACCGCGAACCGAGCGCCGCCATTGCCCTGTCGCGCTGCCGGTTGATCTCGCTGTGACCCACCTTGTACCCGCAGGCCTGTCCCGGCCAGGAGCAGTAGCGGTCGACCTCGCTCGCGACTTCGAGCGGATTCGACCCATTGACCTCGACGAAGAACCGGACGCCCTGCTCACGCGTCCATCGCTTCGCATGGATACCGGTATCCACGACGAGCCGGCAGGCGCGGAACGCAATCGATTGCAGATAACCAAGCCGCCCGACCGGATCGTTCTCGTATGCGCCAAGCTCGTCGGCCAGCTGCTCGGCGTAGAGCGCCCAGCCCTCGGAGTACGCGTTGAAACTGAGCATCTGGCGGATCAGCGGCATCTGGTGCGTGTACTCGCCCTGCCAGATGTGACCCGGAATCGCCTCGTGAAACGTGAGATCGGCGAGACTGTAACGGCTGTGCAGGTCGGTCGTCCTGAGATTGATCCAGAAGCGGCCCGGAATCTTCCCGTCGATCGACCCCGCGCCGCCGTACGCGCCCGGTGCGCCCGGTTCCTCTTCAGGAGGAAGCCGGCGCACTTCCATGTTCGGGTTCACCACGTGATCGAACGCGCGCGGCATCTGCTCGCGAATCCAGCGCAGCCGGTCTTCGATGAACGCCATGATCGCGGTCCGGCCCGGGTCACCGGCTGGAAACTTGTAGCGCGGATCCTCGGCGAGTCGCTGCATCCGCTCACCCACCGAGCCCTGTGAATAGCCGACCTGCTTCAGGATCGTGTCCATCCGCGCGTGCAGCCGCTCGAGCTCGCTCCGGCCGAGCTCGTGGACCTCGTCAGGCGTCAGCGTCGTCGTGGTCGAGGCCTTCAGCGCCCAGCGATAGAACTCCTCACCGTGCGGACGGGCGGCAATACCGGCGTCGTCGGTGGCGATCGCCCGCTCGGCTTCGAGCTCCCTGATCTGCCGCTCGAGCGCAGGCGCGATCTGCTGTACGGCGATGCTGCGCGCGCGGCCACTCCAGTCTCCAGGAATCTGCTTCGTGCGACGCGCGATCGATTCCACGAGCGA
>DASSUS010000039.1:0-9690 GCA_035706765.1 Gemmatimonadales bacterium | reverse complement strand
CGCCGGACGGTGTGCGCAGACCGCCCGGAACCGTCCCTGGCAGCTGCACGTGGTCATTGCGTTTGCCGAGGTCGCGGCCGCCGTCCGGTTCGAGCGGTTTCTCAAGTCGGCGACAGGGCGGGAGTTCGCGCGGACGCACTTCGGGGTCTGAGCACGCCCACGCGCGGCATAGAATCAGGAATGCCGCAGCTACTCGGAACGCTCGCGCTTGGCGTGCTCATGAGCGCGTCGCTCCTTCTGACACCACAATCCGCGGGACAGCCGCGAACGGTCACACCGGAAAACGGTCCGTCACTGCCGCGCGCCGGCGAGGCGACGCGGCACGAGCTGCTTGGCGCCGTCGATCTCTACAGCGTCGCCATCTACGCCGATGCGCCGCTGACGGACGCCGCTCGTCTGCGCTCGCCGGATCGCTCCAAGGCCGTGCGCCTCGTCGTCCTCAGCGACGATCACGATCTCGGCATCCGCGTGCGGACCGACTGGTGGCGTGAGCTGGTGCCCAGGCTTCAGCCGGACGCCATGGCTCAGCTGCAAAGCACGTTCTCGACGCTCCGCCACGGAGACGTCCTGCTCGTCGAGTACGTGCCCGGCCGCGGCACGCGCCTTCGCGTTAATCAGATCGTCGCTGCCTCCAGAGCCAGCCACGACCTGATGCTGGCGTTCCTCGACCACTGGCTCGGACAGCGGCCCGTCTCCGAGGACATGAAAGCGGCGCTGATCAGCGGCCAGCCGATGCAATAGTTGCGCTTCGCTCGACGTCCGTCTTCGCGTATCCTGACCGGCACCATTCGGGAGGCGGACGCATGTACGACGTCATCATCGTCGGCGCGCGGTGCGCCGGAGCGCCGCTCGCGATGCTGCTCGCGCGCGGGGGCGCACGAGTGCTGGTCGTCGACCGCACGACGTTCCCGAGTGACATCCCTCACGGACATTTCATTCACCGGCAGGGACCCGCACGGTTGAAGGCGTGGGGCCTTCTCGATCGTGTGGCGGCGAAGTGCACGCCGATCGCCGAGCAGTTGAGCGATGTCGGCGACTTTCCTCTCGTGGCGCGCAATCTGGCGATCGACGGCGTCGCCTGGGGCTACGGTCCGCGCCGTGCGGCGCTCGACGCGATCTTCGTCGACGCGGCGATCGAGGCTGGAGCCGAAGTGCGGCAGGCGTTTACGGTGGACGAGTTCCTCGTGGACGGCGATCGCATCACGGGGTCCGCGGACGCACGCAAGGCGGGACGCCAGTTGAGGAGCACGCGGCCATCACGGTCGGCGCGGACGGCCGTCATTCGAAGCTCGCGAGAACCGTCGGCGCGGCGGTCTACGACGAGGCGCCGACGCTCCTCTGCTACTACTTTTCGTACTGGAGCGGGGTCGAGGCGCTGCCGTTCGAGCTGTATCACCGGACGGACGTCCGCCGCGTGATCTTCTCGTTCCGGACGACCGACGATCTCTACGCCGTATTCGTCGGCAGCCCGATCGCGGAGCTGCCGTCGATCCGCAGCGATATCGATGCGCACGTCCGCCGCGCGCTGGCGCTGGCGCCGGATCAGCCGGCGCGTCCTCGACGGGCGCCGCGAGGAACGCTATTACGGTGCGACGGATCTGCCGAACTTCTACCGCAAGCCGTACGGGGACGGGTGGGCGCTCGTCGGCGACGCGGGTTGCCACAAAGATCCGTACATGGCGCTCGGCATTGCCGACGCGCTCCGGGACGCGGACCTGCTGGCGGCGGCAATCCTCGATGGCCTGAATGGCCGCCGCGCGCTTGCCGTCGCGCTCGAGGGGTACGAGCGCGAGCGGAATGCGGCCTCCACGGCGATTTACCAGCAGAATCTGAACGCGGCGCGCTTCGAGCCCATTCCGGAACAGGTCCTGCGCATCCGCCAGGCCGTCCGCTTCAACCCGGCGGAAGCGACGCGTATGACCATGGCCCGGTTCGGGATGATCGATCCGCGCGAGTTCTTCAATCCCGAGCATCTGCAGCAGGTGCTCGGCGCGGCTCCCGAGCCGACGTAAGTCAGACCTCCATCGGCGTCCGCTGATTCGGGTGCCGTTCGTACCAGTGCATGAGCGGCGTCACGCTGATGCCGTGCACGGTAATCGAGGCGGCGATCACGAACGTGACGATCCGCGTCATCAGAGGAAGCGCGTTCGCCGGCATGCCGTGTCCGGCCGCGTAGGCCAGATAGTACAAGGACCCGATCCCGCGAATCCCGAACCACGCGATCAGCGCGCGTTCGGACCATCGCAGAGGCGTACCGAGCAGGCTCGCGAACACGGCCGGCGGCCGGGCGATCACCAGCACCAGGAGCGCCGCGGGCAGCGCGACCGACGACAGTCCTTCATGACTGAGGAGGATTCCCACGATCGTCACGATCACGGCTTCCCCCAGCTGTTCGATCTGCATCGTGAACTGCAGCAGGAGTTCGACGAGGAAGATCGGCGCCGTGTTCGGGTTGGTCGCTGCCTCGAACCGCGTGCCGCGGTTGGTGGAGACGAGCGGCAGATCCGGCGGATTCTCGGGCGTGCCGTGCCGCATTTCAATCCAGCGCAGCGCCACCGCCGCGCTGAACACGGACAGGAAGCCATAGCCGCCGGCGAGCTGCGCAATCCCGTAGGCAAGGGCCATCAGTCCCGGGGCGAGAAAGTACCCCAGTCCGACCGCCTGACGGTGAACGCGCCGCAGGTGCAGCACGAGCGTACCGACGACGAGTCCGATGCCGAATCCGCAGCCCAGCCCCGCGCCAATGCCCCAGACCACGTCGACGAGCAGCCAGTGCGTCGCAACGGACGTCGGGAACGGCCCCGCGAGCAGCGCGAGGCCGAGCATCACGAACGGAAACGCGGATCCATCATTGAGCCCGGCTTCCGATGTGAGGCCGAAACGCAGCGCGTGCATGTGGAACGGATCGTCGACCTGCACCTGCGACGCGAGCACCGGATCCGTTGGCGCGAGCATGCCCCCGAGCAGGATCGCCAGCGGCCACGTCAGGTCCAACAGCACGACGGCACCCGCCGCGATGATCGCGACCGTCATCAGCATCGAAAGCCCGGCGAGGCGTGCCGACAGCAGCCAGGCGCGGCTGCGCAGGGGGAGCCGAAGCTTCAGGCCTGCGGAGAACAGCGAGATGAGGATGATGGCTTCGGTCGCGTGTTCGATGAACGCCGCGTCGCGATCGAGGCGGAGATCGATGACGGCGAACCCGTGCGGACCCAGGAGCCAGCCGAGCAGCAGGTAGAAGATCGACGTCGACAGCGGGAGCCGCCGGATGAGTGTTGCGCCCAGCGCCATGGCGCCCAACACCGCCCCGGTGAGCACGTACCAGCTGGGTGCGTCCATCCGCCGCGGTGGAATGCAACCTCCATGACGGATTGCGCAAGGGGCCGCCGCTTCGATATCGTCGCCTGATGCCCGCCGCTCAGTTTCCGCTGCCTCTGACCGCGTACCCCCCGATCGACGGCGCGGGGATTCTGAACACGCTCATCGTCCGCGTGCAGACCGACCCGTTCAACGCGGTGGCGACCGGGATCTTCCTGCTGGCGATCCTGCACACGTTTTCCGCGTCATGGTTCGCCGGGCTCGCGCATCGCGTCCAGCACCGGCACGATGCCGAGGCGCGCGCGGCCGGACGCCCGAGCACGCCCAGCATCGCCGCCGAACTGCTGCACTTTCTGGGCGAAGTCGAAGTCGTGTTCGGCCTGTGGGCCGCGGTGCTGTTGATCGCCATCACCGTGTACGAAGGGTGGGATGCGGCGAAGCACTATCTGAACGATTCCGTCAACTACACCGAGCCGCTCTTCGTGGTCGTCATCATGGCGCTCGCCTCGACGCGGCCGGTCATCACGTTCGCCGAGGGGGCGCTTCGACGGCTGGCGAATGCGGGCGGCGGGACGCCGGCGGCATGGTGGGTGTCGATCCTGACCGTTGGCCCGCTGCTGGGGTCGTTCGTCACGGAGCCGGCCGCGATCACGATCTGCGCGCTGCTGCTTGCGCGCCAGTTCTACGACCTGCAACCGGGGCGTGCGTTGAAATACGCGACGCTCGGCCTGCTGTTCGTGAACATCTCGATCGGCGGCACGCTGACGCACTTCGCCGCGCCTCCCGTTTTGATGGTCGCCCGCACGTGGGAATGGGACACGCGCTTCATGCTGCTGCACTTCGGGTGGCGCGCCGTCCTCGCGATCCTCATCTCGACCGGCGTGTACTTCGTGCTGTTTCGCCGCGAGCTGCGCGCGCTGGCGGCGCGCCCCGGCGTCGCCGACATCGACCAGGCCGACGAGGAAGCGAAAGGTCCGGCGCTGCTGCCGGTTCCAGCCTGGCTCGTGGCGATCCACATCGCGTTCATGGGGTGGACGGTCTTCACCGCGCACTATCCGGCGCTGTTCCTCGGCGGCTTCCTCTTCTTTCTGGGCTTTGCGCGTGCGACCGCCGCGTACCAGAGCCGCATCGAACTGCGGACGCCGCTGCTCGTCGGGTTCTTCCTGGCAGGTCTTGTCATCCATGGCGGGCTCCAGGGCTGGTGGATTTCGCCGGTCCTGGGCAGCCTCACGCGCGTTCCGCTCTTCGTCGGCGCGACGGTGCTCACGGCCTTTAACGACAACGCGCTCATCACGTATCTCTCAACGCTCGTGCCGCACCTCGATTCGAGCCTGCAGCTCGCAGTCGTTCGCGGGGCGGTCGTCGGCGGCGGACTGACGGTTATTGCGAACGCCCCGAATCCAGCCGGGCAGGCCCTGCTCGGGCGGTTCTTCGACCACGCGGTGTCGCCGGGATGGTTGCTGGCCGCGGCCGCGTTGCCGACGCTCGTAGCGGCGGCCGCGTTCATGCTGATCTGAGGGGCGTCTTACCGGAAGACGATGACGTAGGCGGCGAGGCCGGCGAAGAGTACGGCACCGACGATGATGGCGAGCAGCGTGTACTGCCGTCGCCGCCGTTCGGCCATCCGCAGTTCGGCGATGTTCGCCCAGAGCGCCTTGTTCAGGCGCATCGTCGTCATCCCGCCGCGGAACGGGGCCGGGTGCGCGGGCTCGGCGCCGTCGATGGGCGCGATGAACCGGTACCCGCGGCGTGGGACGGTCTCGATGTAGAGCGGCCGATCCGCCGCGTCCTGCAGCGCATCGCGGATCTGCTTGACCGTGAAGTTGACGGCCTGGTCGAAGTCGACGAAGGTCCCTTCGCTCCAGAGTTCCTGGCGGATCTCGTCACGACTGATGAGCTGGCCGGCGCGTCCCGTCAGCAGGACCAGCAATTTGAATGGCTGCGGCTGAAGCTTCAGTCTTCGTCCCCGTCGGCGGAGTTCGCCGGCGGCCAGGTCGAGTTCGAATTCTCCAAACCGTCGGATCGGTGAAGGTCCAGGAGCCGCCATCAGGGTGTGCGATGTATGAGGTTCGACCTGACCAAGCCTATCACGCGCGGCGGGTAGGGACCCATCGTCTGCTGTAACTAACTGCATGCAAAAGTCTTACGGTCTCATGACTCGCTCGGCGTTCGCTAGGCGCGCGCCTACGCCACGTGAGCGGATCCGCGCGTATGGTCAGCGCGTGGAGGGACCCCATGGATATCGAGTGTGTGGCGTACGAACCGACCGACCCTGCGGACGCCGAGGAGGAGGCTGACGCGGCCGTGCCGTTCGATGATCTCGACGTGCGGCATGCGGCGAATGCGCAGGTGAACGTGCTCGTGACCGGCGAGATGACCGCGGCGCAGGCGCTCGCCCGCCGCATCCACGAGCTGAGCGATCGGTGCCAGGCGCGACTCCTTGCCGTGGACTGCCGCGCACCAGCGGCAGCGGTGGAGTCGGTGCTGGGAGACGCACTCGGCGTGCAGACCCGCGCGGAGCGGGAGGCGGAACCCTGGTTTCGACGGGCCGGGACCATTGTGCTGCGGGACGTCGGCCGGCTCGATCCGGCGCTCCAGCGGCGCCTCGCCGACATGCTGGCGGCGACGAGCCGGGATCGGCGCCACGCCCGCGTCATCGCGACCAGCCCCGAACCGCTGGAGGAGCGCGTGTACGAGGGCACGTTCGACGACACGCTGTATTACCGCCTCAACGCGATTCACCTCGTCGTCGGGCGGCCTCTGGAGGGTTAGCTGAGGTCAGGGCTGAAGCCCTGACCCACACATCATGTGGGTCAGCCCTTTATCCCGGACTATTCACAAACGCGTACACAAAAGTAGCCATCACCCTCGAAAAGTCGTGGTACTTTCGCGGTGTCCTAAGCCTCGAAAGCCGCACGACGTGGAGGAACGATGGCTACACGCTGTTATACGCAACTCGGCTTCGGATTCCAACGAAAACTTGCGGTCGATTTCGCCGGTGGCGAGATCACGAGTGATGCCGGGCTGCTGGTGCTGCGCGAGTTGGACCATCGGCTGGGGTTGACCGACGCCGTGCTGCGGGACCTCGCCGAGCCACGGGATCGGCGGTACGTCACCCATGCGTTGCCGACGTTGGTCCGGCAGCGGCTGTACCAGATCGTCGCCGGCTATGAGGATGTGAACGACGCGACCACCCTGCGGCACGATCCCACGTTGCAGATCGTGGCGGGCAACGGATCGTCGACGCCGCTCGGCTCCCAACCCACCATGTCGCGGTTGGAAAACGCTTTCGATTGGCCCGCGATTCGCCGGCTGATGGACGTGCCGGTGGACTGGTTTTGTGCGCACGCGTACGCGCCGGGGCAGCCGCCGGCGGAGATTCTGTTGGATGTGGATAGCACCGACGATCCGACCCATGGCCAGCAGCAGCTCGCGTTCTTCACGGGGTACTACCAGCAGACGATGTATTACCCCCTGGTCTGGTTTGAAGGGCACACCGGCGTGCCGCTGCGCACGCGGTTGCGCCCGGGGCGGACGCCCAACGCGACCGGCCTCGTCGAAGATCTGCAGCGCCTCCTGCCGCGGCTGCGCCGGCGCTTCCCCGCCGCGGTCATTCGCCTGCGCGGCGACAGTGGCATGGCCACCCCCCGCGTGGAGGCCGCGCTCGAGCGCGCCGGCGTCGAATACGTGCTCGCCATGGGCTCGAATCGGCTGTTTGCCACGCGCGTGGCGCCGCTGCGGGCGCGCGCCGAGGCGCGCTACGCGCGTACGGGTCAGCCCGTCTCGGTGTGCACCAGCTTCCGCCATCGCGCGCAGCGATGGCCGCGGCAACGACGCATCCTTGTCCACATCCAGGTCAACGCGATCGGCACGAGCGTCCGCTTCCTGGTGACCAATCGCCGGGGGCGCGCCGGGGATCTCGTCGCGTGGTACGCCGGGCGCGGCACCGCGGAGAATCGCATCAAAGAATTGAAGCGCGATCTGCACGCGGATCGGCTCAGCTGTCATCGGTACCGTGCCAACGCCGTCCGCTTGCAGCTGCACACGCTCGCCTTGGGCCTGCTGGCGTACCTGCGCCATCGGTTGCTGCCTCGCACGGACCTGGCCACCGCCACCGCGGGGCAGATTCGGGTGCGCCTGCTGAAGGTCGGGGCGCGCGTCGTGCGCACCGTCCGCCGCATCTGGGTGCACCTGGCCACGGGCTGGCCGGGCCGCGCGCTCTTCTGCGATCTCCATCGCAGGCTGGTGTCCCCCATCCCCTGAACGCGCGCCGTCGCGCCACGCAGGGCGTCAAGGCGCTCGAGCTCTGTCTCACCGTGCCGCGGCGGCCCGTCTCCGGCGCGCCGCCGCGCCTTCAACCCCGGATTGAACAACACGCCATCCACACCCTCACACGTGAACGCGGCAAAACCGCCCTCCGATGTCTCTGACCGGCGTGCGAACTACAATTTATGAATAGTCCGGGTTTACGCCCTGACAGGCGGGCGGTCGGCGACCGCCTCCCCTTCCTGATCTTTGTACTGAAGCTGATACAGCCGGTGGTAGAGCCCGCGGCGCGCGAGCAGTTCCTGGTGCGTGCCGGCCTCGCGAAGCTCTCCCTTATGGAGCACCAGGATCTTGTCCATGTCCTGGATGGTCGACAGCCGGTGCGCGATCGCGATCGTCGTCCGGCCCTTCATGAGCACCTGCAGCGCGTCGCGAATCAGCAGCTCGGTCTCCGTGTCGACGCTCGAGGTCGCCTCGTCGAGCACGAGGATGCGCGGGTCGAAGGCGAGCGCGCGCGCGAACGACAGGAGCTGCTTCTGCCCGACCGACAGCGTCGCGCCGCGCTCGGCCACCGGGCTGGCAAAGCCGTTCGGCAGGCGGAGGATGAACGGGGTCGCGTGCACGGCGTCGGCCGCCGCACGGACGGCGGCGTCCGTGACCGTCTCGTTGCCGAGCCGGATGTTCTCGGCGATGGTGCCGGAAAACAGGTGGACGTCCTGGAGCACGAGGCTGAACAGGCGCCTGAGCTCCTGGAGATCCATGTGGCGGACGTCCACGCCGTCGACGCGCACGGCGCCGCGGCTCACGTCGTAGAAGCGCAGCAGCAGGTTGATGATCGTCGACTTGCCGGCGCCGGTCGCGCCGACGATCCCGACGCGCTCGCCCGGGCGGACCTCGAACGACACGTCGCGAAGGACGTAGTCCTCACCGTTATAAGCGAACCACACGTGATCGAAGATGATGTGCCCCTCCGTCCGCGCCGGGCGGACCGGCGCGGCGGGGCTCGTGATCACGACGGGCTCGTCGAGCAGCGCGAAGATGCGCTCCGACGAAGCCATCGCGGCCTGCAGGATGTTGAACTTTTCGGAGATGTCCGAAATCGGCCGGAAGAATCGCTGTGAGTACTGCAGGAACGCGACGAGCGACCCCAGCGTCAGGGTGCCTTCGAGCGTCCAGCCGCCGCCGTACCAGATGATGAGCGCCGAGGCGAGCGCACCGACGATTTCCACCGCGGGATAGAACACCGCGTAGTAGAAGATCGACTGGATGTTGGCGTCGCGATGCTGCCGGTTGATCTCGTCGAAGCGATCGAACGCGCGCCCCTCCCGCCGGAACAGCTGCACCGTCGCCATGCCGGTGATGTGTTCCTGGAGATACGCGTTGATCCGCGCGATCCACATCCGGACCTTCCGGTAGTGCTCGCGGACGTTGCGCCGGAACCATTGCGTAATGACGACGATCAGCGGGAGGACGGCGAAGGCGACGAGGGCGAGCCGCCAGTTCATCGCCAGCATCACGATCATGATGCCGGCCAGCGTGAACACGTCGCCGAACACCGACACCAGCCCGGACGTGAACAGGTCGTTGAGCACGTCCACGTCGGTCGTCACGCGCGTCATCAACCGTCCGACCGGATTGCGATCGTAGAACCGGACGTCGAGGCGCTGCAGATGGGTGTAGATCTGCCGGCGGAGGTCCAGCATGATGCGCTGGCCCGTCATCTGCAGCAGCCAGGTCTGCGCGTAGTCGAGCGCGAACGCTGTGATCAGGATCGCCAGATAGGCCAGCGCGATGAGATTGACGCCCGCCAGATCGCCCGTCGCGATGTAGCGGTCGATCGCAATCTTCATCAGGTAGGGCTGCGCGAGCTGCAGCACCGAGGCGAACACGATCGCCCCCAGCGCGAGCGTCGCCGCAAGCCGGTACGGGCGCAGATACCCCACCAGCCGCCGCATCAACCGCGCGTCGTAGGCCTTTCCGAGAACTTCGTCGTCAGTCACAAGTCAGCTTTCAGCCTCCAGCTTCCAGCCTCCAGCCCTGTAAGGAAGCCAGGCTTCCTCTCAAGCTGGAAGCTGGCGGCTGGCGGCTGGTAGCTGTCTAGGACGCCTG
>DASSUS010000038.1:0-15822 GCA_035706765.1 Gemmatimonadales bacterium | reverse complement strand
CCGCGGCCGACTGGTTCGCCCGGCAGCTGCGCGAAAGCCCCGAAGCCGAAATCGCCCGCAACTACCTCGAGTCCCGGCACGTCACCCTCGAGCAGGCGCAGGTCAACGGCCTGGGATTCGGCCCCCGCGGCTCGGCGTTCGTCGATGCGATGAAAGGATTGGGGCTGCGCGAAGAGGTGTTGCTCGAGGCCGGCCTGATCGTTAAACGGGAGGATGGCACGAAGGTGCCGCGATTCCGCGGCCGGCTGCTGTTCCCGATTCACGACCTGCGCTCGCGCGTCGTCGCGTTCAGCGGCCGGATTCTGGGTGAGGGAGAACCGAAATATCTGAACTCCCCCGAGACGCCGATTTTTCACAAGGGCCAGCTGCTCTACAACCTGCACGTCGCCAAGCACGGCATGCGCAAGACGGAGCGCGCGATCCTCGTCGAGGGACAGTTCGATGTGCTGCGCACCTCGCTCGCCGGCTTCGAAGAAGTGGTCGCGCCGCTCGGCACCGGGCTCACCGACGATCAGGCCGAGCTGCTGCGGCGTCATACGGGCCAGGTGATCCTGCTGTACGACTCGGACGAGCCCGGTCTGCGCGCCACGTTCCGCGCGGGCGACGTGCTGCTGCGCCACAAGCTGCGCGTCAACGTCGCCACGCTGCCCGAAGGGGAAGACCCCGATACGCTGGTGGAGAAGAAAGGCGCGAGCGCGCTCGAGCAGGCGCTCAAGGACTCCGTCGATGTGATGGAACGGAAGATTCAGATCCTCGAGCGCAAAGGATTCTTCGGGACGTTGCCGGGCAGACGGAGAGCGCTGGACCGGCTGCTTCCCACGATAAGAGCGACGGCCGACTCCGTTACTCGGGACTTCTATGTCGGGTTGGTTTCAGAAGCAGCGAAGATCAGTAGAGATGCTTTAGAGCGTGAGTTGAAGGAAAAGCCGGCACTCGCGGATACGGGTGACCTTTCGATCAATGCGCCGGCCGTCATACAACTTCCCCAGAGCATCGAGAAATGGGTTGCGCTGCTGGTGCTCGAGGGAAGCCCCTGGCGCGAAGCAGTACTCGCCAAGTGCAAACCCGAAGAGTTGCAATTCCCTCCCTACAGACAGGTCGTCACGGCTGTTCTCTCGAACAGGCTCGAAGATCTCGAAACGATTCCCGCGCGCACCTACGAAGCCCTTCGCGAAGAGGGATTGAGTCCATTCACGGCTCAAGAAGTGTTGGACTACATATCGTCGAACATCGAGGGGCAGCCATTGAAGGAGCAGCTTCGTGAGCTCGATCGACAGATCGTGTTAGCGAAAGGAAAAGAACAGGAGCTTCTCGTAGCAAAGAAACAGGCAGTGTGGAATGAGTTGAGAAAGAAGCAACCACAATTATTCAAAGCAGGGAGGAAGGGTGCACCCGGATCTTGAAGCATTGCTGGCACTGCAGGACAAGGACGTCGCGCTCGCCGGCTGCGACGCGCGGCTGAAAGCACTGGAACCCGAGGTCAAGGCGCTGGACGATCAGATCGCCGCGGCCGAGCGGGTTGTGGCGCAGGCGCGCGCGGGCATCCAGGCCGCGTTGGACCGGCGCGACGGGCTCGAAGGAAAGATCGCGAGCTACCGCACGATGCAGGAACAGCGCCGCCAGAAGCTCGAATGGGTCCGCGGCGCCAAAGAGGCGTCGACGCTGATGGCCGAGCTCGATCTGGCCCGCACGGTGCTCGCGAAGGAAGAAGCCGAGTTCATGCGCTCGGGCGACGCGGTCGGCGAAGCGGAGCGCAAGACGGCCGAGGCCGAGAACGCGCTCCAGAACGTCCGCGACGCGCAGGCGGCGCAGCGCGAGCTGCTCGCCGGCAAGCGCGAGGAGATCGCCGCCGAACGGGAGCGCGTCGCGATCCAGCGCGAGCAGGCGGCCAAGGGGGTCAATCCGGTGCTGCTCAACAAGTACGACCGGATCCGGCGCGGCAAAGCGCCGCTCGCGGTCTATCCGCTGCACGGCAGCTCGTGCGGCAACTGCTTTACCGCGGTGCCGACGCAGCGCAAGGCCCTGATTCAGCGCGGCGCGACGATCGAAGGTTGCGAAGCGTGCGGCGTGTTATTGTACGCCAAGGAATGAACGCACCACGCTGGATCGTCACCGCCGCGGCTGATCCGGCCGCCGCCCGCGCTTTGGCCGGCGAGCTCAAGATCCCCGAAGCGCTCGCCGCGCTCCTGGTGCAGCGCGGGCTGTCGTCCCCCGATCTCGCCAAGGCCTTTCTCAGACCCGACCTCGAGCGTCTCAGCGACCCGCATTGCTGGGCCGACATGCCGGTCGCCGTCGACCTGCTGGCGCGCGCGGTGCGCGCGCACGCGCCGATCCTGGTGCACGGCGACTACGACGTGGACGGCCAGTGCGCGGCCGCGATGCTGACGCGGATCCTGCGCAGCGCCGGCGGCACGGTGCACCCGTTCGTGCCGCACCGGATCCGCGACGGCTACGACTTCGGCCCCGCCGGTCTGGCCGAAGCGCAGCGGATCGGCGCGAGGCTGATCGTGACGTGCGACTGCGGGATCACCGCCGTGGACGCGGTGCGCAACGCGCGCGCGGCCGGGATCGACGTGATCGTGACCGATCACCACCTGCCCGGCGATGAGCTGCCGCCCGCCAACGCGGTGCTCGACCCGCGCCGCGCCGACTGCAAGTCGGAGGACAAGAACCTCTGCGGCACCGGCGTCGCCTTCAAGCTGGCGCAGGCGCTGGTGCAGGCGCTCGGCCTCTCGCCCAATCTGCCGCTGCATTTTCTCGACTTCGTCGCGCTCGCGACGATCGCGGACGTGGTGCCGCTCGTCGGCGAGAACCGGATTCTGGTGCGCTACGGCCTGAAGAAGATGGCCGACACGCGCTGGGTCGGACTGCGCGCGCTGATCGAGACGGCGGGGCTGGGCGGCAAGCCGCTGCGCGGGGCCCACATCGGATTCATCCTCGCGCCGCGCCTGAACGCGGCCGGCCGGATCGGCGACGCCAACGACGGGCTGCGCCTGCTGCTGAGCGAGAACCCGCAGGAAGCGGGCGCGCTCGCGCGCGAGCTCGAGACGGTCAACGCCCGCCGCCAGGAAATGGATCAGCAGATCCTCGACGACGCGATCGAGCTGGTCGAGAAGACGCTCGCCCCCTCGGATGCCGCGATCGTGCTGGCGCATGAGACCTGGCATCCGGGCGTCATCGGCATCGTGGCGTCGCGGCTGGTCGAGCGCTACGGCCGCCCGACGTTCCTCGTCGGCTGGGATGAGTCCGGCGCATTCGGCCGCGGCTCGGGACGCAGCATCGCGGGCTTCGATCTGCACGGCGCGCTGCACCGGGTCGGGACGCATCTCGAGAAGTACGGCGGCCACCACATGGCGGCGGGCTTCACGATCAAGCGCGAGCGCTTCGACGGCTTTCGCGCCGCGTTCCTCGGCGTGGCGGGCGAGCTGCTCACCCCCGACGACCTCGCGCCGAGCCAGCGCGTCGATCTCGAGCTCCGGCTCGAGGCGGTCAATCCGGAGCTCGAGAAGCTGATCCGGCATCTCGAGCCGTGCGGCGCCGGCAATCCGGCGCCGGTATTCGGCGTGCGCAACGCGCGCGCGGTCGGCGCGCGGCGCGTGGGCGCCAATCATCTGCGGTTCACGCTCGACGACGGCTCCGCGGTGTTGCCGGCCATCGGATTCCGCTGGGCCGACGCGGTGCCCGAAGACTGGCTCAAGGACTCGCTGGATGTCGCGTTCAGGCTGGAGCGAGATGAATGGCAGGGGCGGACGACGATTCAGGCTCGGATTGCATCGCTGGCGCCGAGCGATTCCGTGCGGCGCATCGGCGTGTAGCGTGCGGCGCAGCCAAGCGAGGTCACGCCGCACGCCGCGCGCGACACGCCGTTGCTTCGCATAATCGCGGGTGAGTTCAAGGGCCGGCGACTGAAGGCGCCCGCTGGTCGAGCCGTGCGGCCGACGGGCGATCGCGTGAAAGAAGCGTGGGTCAGCATTCTGCAGGAATCGATCCCGGACGCGCGCGTGCTGGATCTGTTCGCGGGATCGGGGGCGCTGGGGTTCGAGGCGCTGTCGCGCGGCGCGGCACAGGTCGATTTCGTCGAGAATCACAAGACGTCACTGGCGACGATACGGGACAACGCAGCAACGTTGAAGGTCGAAGCTCGGATCACCATTCACCGGAGTGATGCGATGCGCTTCGCCGCACGGTTGCAGCCGGGAGCCTACGACGTGGCATTCGCCGATCCGCCCTACGCGAGCGACGACGCGGCCCAGCTCGTTGAGCTGTTCCGGGCTACACCCTTCGCGGGCGTATTGTCGGTCGAGCATTCGGCCGACGTCGCGGTTTCCGGTGATGATACGAGACGATATGGCGATACCGCGGTGACCTTCCTGTTCGCACCGGCCGTCCGGCCGTCCGACCGTCCGACCGTCCGATGAAACGCATCGCCGTCTATCCCGGCTCGTTCGACCCGATCACCCGGGGCCACGAGGACCTGATCCATCGCTCGCTCCAGTTCGTCGACAAGCTGATCGTGGCGGTCGCGGTGAACGTCGCGAAGCAGCCGCTGTTCTCGCTCGAGGAGCGGGTCGCGCTGATCCGGGAGACGGTGTCGGACAAGGTGGAGGTGCAAGCGTTCGAGGGATTGCTCGCCGAATTCGCCAAGAGGGTTAATGCGTCGGTGATCGTGCGCGGGTTGCGCGCGGTATCCGACTTTGAGTACGAGTTCCAGATGGCGCTCATGAATCGCAATCTCGCGCCGGGGATCGAGACGGTCTTCCTGGTCCCGGCTTTCGATCTCACCTACCTGAGCTCGAGTCTCGTGCGCGAGGTCGCGCGGTTCGGCGGCGACGTGTCGACGCTCGTGCATCCGAAGGTCCAGCAGGCCCTGAAGCGCAAGTTCGCCAAATGAGCTTTCTGGATCGCGTCAAGCAGCGCGCCCGCGACGCGAAGCAGCGGGTCGTGTTTCCCGAAGGTGATGATCCGCGGATCCAGGAAGCGGCCAAACGGATGGAAAGCGAGGGGCTCGCGATCGTCGAGGTGCTGCACAAAGTGCCCGACTCGCGGCTGCCGTTTCTCGCGCACCACCTGCGCTCGCGCCGTCCAGACCGGTTTCCGACCGACGCGGCGGCGGCCGAGGCGCTCGAGCATCCGCTGACGCGGGGGGCGTGTCTCGTCGGCATCGGGGCTGCCGACGTCATGGTGGGGGGCGCCGTGTATCCGAGCGGCGACACGATTCGCGCCGCGATCTGGGCCGTCGGGATGGCGCCGCAGATCGCCGCGGTGTCGGGCGCGTTTTACATGGTGAAGGACGACCAGGTGCTCACGTTCGCCGATTGCGCCGTGTGTCCCGAGCCGACGTCGGTGCAGCTGGCCGACATCGCGATCGCGGCGGCGCAGGACCGGCGCCGGATCGTGGGGGATGAGCCGGTGGTCGCCTTTCTTTCATACAGCACGCGGGGCAGCGCGCAGGGGCCGCGCGTCGAGCGCGTGCAGGCGGCGATCACGCAGCTGCGCGGCCGCCACCCGGCTGCCGATTTCGTCTTCGACGGCGAGCTGCAGGCCGACGCGGCGCTGCTCGAGGAGGTCGGCCGGCGCAAAGCGCCGGGATCGCCGGTCGCGGGGCGCGCCAACATCCTGATCTTTCCCGATCTCGACGCGGGCAATATCGGCTACAAGCTCGTGGAGCGGCTCGGCGGCTGGACGGCGCTGGGGCCGATTCTGCAGGGGCTGGCCAAGCCGATCGCGGACCTGTCGCGCGGCGCCACCGCCGATGATATTGTGAACACTGCGGCGATCGCCATTCTCCAAACGCGAAAAGCCTAGGGGGTAATCGGAATGCGGTTCACCCTGAAGAAAGACAAGAGCGGTGTCGTGGTCGTCGGGGTGGAGGGCCAGCTCATTGTCGGCAACCGCCAGGAATTGAAGCAGAAGGTCCTCGACGCGCTCGAAGAAGGCTCGCGCAAGTTCATCATCGATTTTTCCAAGACAGGCTATATCGATTCGTCGGGACTGGGCGTGCTCGTCTCGCTCTCGAAGAAGATTCGGGAGCAGGGCGGGGAGCTGCGGCTCGCGGGGCTGAACGCCGATCTCCAGACGTTGTTCGAGCTCACCAAGCTCGACACCCTGTTCGCCATTACGCGTACCGCCGAGGAGGCGCTCGCCGCGTTTTGAGTTTGCGCCTGGACGTCACGCCGAACTCGATGCGCCTCGACGTTCCGAGTGACCTCGGAATCGTGGGCGACGCCGTCGAGCTGGTCGCGAGCCACGTGCCGCCCGGCACCCTCTCCCCGCGGCGCATCAGCTTCAATCTCCGCACCGCGCTCGCCGAGGCGCTGGGTAACGCGATTAAGTACGGCACGGGAGAGGATCCCGGGCGCGTGGTGCAGGTGCAGGTGGAGCTGGGGCGCGACTTCGTCCGCATCTACGTGGTCGACGACGGGCGTGGGTTCGACACGAACCGCGTGCCCGATCCCACCCTGCCGCACAATGTGGAGCGCGAGTTCGGCCGCGGGCTCTTCGTCATTCGTCACCTGGTCGATGACGTCGCGTTTAACGAGAAAGGCAACGGCATCTGCCTGACGCTCCGGGCGGGGTGACACGCCTCGAGCGCCTGTTGCCGGTGCTCGCGGCGCTTTCCGGTACAACCCTGCGTTTGTGGCGTGCCAAGACTCCGGGCGGCCGGCTGCTGCCGGTCGGCGGAGGATTGGGCGAAGGTCGCGAAGAGCCGCACTGGACGCCGGCGCCCAACGGCGGCGGGCCGGTCGACACGCCCGATGGTCCTGCCTGGTTTCAGCCCATTCCCGCGATCTCGGATACCTGGCTCGAGGTGCGCGGCGAGACGCGCGCGGCGGCCGAGATCGCCGAAGTCATCGGCGCGGTGCTCGGCGCCGAGGAGGAAACGGGGCAGGTCGCGGCCGAGTTGTCGGGGCGGTACGAAGAAATCGATCTGATCTACACGATCAGCGAGATCCTGGGCCACACGATCCGGCTCGATGAGGCCGCGAATCGGATTCTGCGCGAGGTCTGCGCGGTGGTGCGCGCGCGCCGCGGGACGCTGATGGTGCACGACCCGCGCGCGAACGTGCTGCGGCTGGTGGCGGCGCGCGGAGTCGATCTGGGCGAGATCGACGCGGTCGAGGTCGACGACCCCCGCTCGATCGCGGCCCGCGTGTTCCGCGAGATGCGGATCATTTCCTACGATCCGACCGATCAGCGGGCGCAGAAGCCGCCCAATCCCGTCGAGCGCCAGTATCGTGGACTGGCGTTCCTGTCGGTACCGGTGGTGTACGCGTCGCCGGGTCGCGTGCCGACGCCGATCGGCGTGATCAATCTGACCGACCGCACCGGTGAGGACGCGTTCACGGCGGGCGATCGCAAGCTGGTCGCCGCGATCGCCAATCAGATCGGCGCGGCGATCGAGAATGCCCGGCTGGTCGAGCGCGACTTGGGGCAGCAGCGCGTGCGGCGCGAGCTCGAGCTGGCGCACGATCTGCAGCTCAAGCTGTTGCCGTCGCCGGCGGTGGTCGCGACGAAAGCGGATGTCGCGGCGCGCTGCCGCCCCGCCGAGTCGGTCGGCGGCGATTTTTACAACCTGCTGAGCCTGCACGGCGATCGCGTCGGCGTCATGGTCGGCGACGTGTCGAGTCACGGGTTCGGGGCGGCGCTGATCATGGCGCTGGCGATGGCGGCCTCCGGTATTCATGCCGAGACGGCGGAGTCGCCGCACGAGGCGCTGCGCCGGCTCGAGACCTCGCTCGCCGAAGAGCTGGCCAAGACCGAGATGTTCCTGACGCTCTGCTACGCGGTCGCGGATCCGCTCAAGGGCACGCTCACGTACGCGAACGCGGGGCACCCGCATGCGTTCCTGGTTTCGACTGAAACCGGCGACGTCACGCGCCTGGAGGCCACGCGGCCCCCGCTCGGCCTGGGGGACGGCGGCCAGGAAGCGACGAAACCGTTCGAGCGCGGCAAGGCGATTCTTTGTTTGTTTACCGATGGGCTCGCGGACGCGCGCGGGCCGAGTGGCGAGCGGTTTGGCGAACAGCGCGTGTTGAGCCACGTGGTGAATCTGCGGAACAGGCCGGCGCGTCACATTCTCGAAGCGGTGTTTACGGACATCGCCGCGTTTACCGGCGGCGCCCCGGCCAACGACGACCGTACGCTCGTTCTGCTCAAAGTTTGAGGCGGCTCGGACAGCATTTTCTCAGCGATGCTCGAATCCTGGACCGGATCGTAGATGCGCTCGATCCCGTACCTGGCGAAACGGTGCTGGAGATTGGTCCGGGGCGCGGCTCGCTGACGCGCGCGTTGCTCGCGCGCGGCCTGCAGGTCATTGCGATCGAGAAGGACCGTGAGCTGGCGGCGGCGTTGGATGAGGAGAGGCTGAAGCTTCTCCCAGGTGACGCGCTCCGGCTGGACTGGCCGCGCGTCGCGAAGATCGTCGGGAATATCCCTTATTACATCACATCCCCGCTCATCGACAAGGCGTTGACACCTCCGCTGCCAGAACGGGTGGTGTTTCTCGTTCAGGCTGAGGTGGCGGACCGGCTGGCGGCAAAGCCGGGGACGAAGGCGTACGGTGCGTTGACGGTCGGAGTACAGGCCGTGTGCCGGGTGGAGAAGCTGTTTGCGGTGGCGCCGGGCTCGTTCAGGCCGCCGCCCAAGGTACGCAGCGCGGTGATTCGCCTGACGCCGCTGCCGGAGCCGTTGCTCCGGCGAGAGGAGGTCCTGCCGTTTCGGACGTTCGTGACGGCGTGCTTCGGCAAGCGGCGAAAACAGTTAAAAAACGCGGTACCGGGCGTTTCCGAGGCCGAGCTGCGAGAGCTGGGAATTGATCCGACGGCACGTCCCGAGCGTCTCTCTCCGAACGATTTTCTGAGGCTCCTGCGGTTGCGGAGCCAAGAAACGCGGTAAGGCGGACCGGGGAGCAGTAGGGGCGCCGCCGTACATACGAGGCGCGCGTTTGGGCGCGCCGTCTGCGCAGTACCCCGCGCCGCAGCACATATCAATAGGTATTGATATGTCCGGTGTAGCGTGCCCCCATGCGCCGCGCCCGCCTGTTCGAGCTCGCCAGGGAAAAATTCCCCCGCATCGGGCCGGGGTGGCCGGTCGCTCCGCACTCGACCCCGCTGCGGTTCGCGCACGTGGGACAATGGTTTCACGCCATTTCGGATCACACCCGCATGACGATTCTCGAATTCCTGTCCCAGCGCGAGCGCTGCGTCAGCGAGCTCCAGGAGTGCCTGGGCGCCGGGCAATCCGACATCTCTTACCATCTCAAGGTCCTGCGTGAGGCAGGCCTCGTCACCGCCCGCCGTGAATCGCGCTGGCGCTACTACGCCTTGAGGCCCGACACCCTCGCCCACATGGCCGTTTTCGCGCAGCGGATCGGCCCGGGCAAGCACGTCGGCACATGCCCGCTCACGTGCTGCCGGGAGCCTTGACGTATCAAGAAAAATTGATACGTTTCCTCCCATGACCGCCGCTCAGGTGGCTCGCTGGTTCCATGCGCTCGCCGACGAAACTCGCGTCCGCATCGTGGAACTGCTCTCCCACAAAGAACGCTGTGTGTGCGAGCTCGAGCAGGTGCTCGATATCGCGCAATCCAAGCTCTCATTCCATCTGAAAGTGCTCAAAGAATCCGGCGTCATCTCCGACCGTCGGGAGGGGCGCTGGATGTTCTACGGTCTGCAGCAGGACACGCTGGATCAAATCGCCGCATACACCAAGTCCGTCAAACCCGGAAAACACGCCGGCAGTTGTGCCGTGGCGTGTTGCGACTGAGGAGCTCATGAGCGACGTCAAAGAAACGGTCAAGGAGAAGTACGCCGAAGCAGCACTAAAAGTCCTGGACGGCCAAAAGGGAAGCTGCGGGCCGAGCGGCTCGTGCGGTTGCGATCCCGTGACCGACAACCTGTACGACGCTGCACAGACCACAGCGCTGCCGGAGGGTGCCGTGCTCGCCTCGCTCGGCTGCGGAAATCCCACGGCGCTTGCCGACCTTCATGCCGGCGAGGTGGTGCTCGACCTCGGCTCGGGTGGCGGGATCGACGTCCTGCTTTCCGCCAAGCGCGTCGGTCCGACCGGCAAAGCCTACGGCCTCGACATGACCGACGAAATGCTGACGCTCGCGCGCGAAAACCAGCGCAAAGCCGGCGCCACGAATGTCGAGTTCCTGAAAGGCGAAATCGAGAACATTCCGCTCCCCGACGGTGCCGTCGACGTCATCATCTCGAACTGCGTGATCAACCTGTCCGCCGACAAGCGGCGTGTGCTCAAAGAAGCGTTCCGCGTTCTGCGTCCCGGCGGCCGGTTCGCGGTTTCGGACGTGGTGTGCCGCGGGGAGATCCCGCTCGCGGTGCGGCGCAGCATGGAGCTCTGGGTGGGCTGCGTTGCCGGCGCGCTCGAGGAAGGCGAATACCGCCGTCTGCTTTCGGAGGCCGGATTCAGCGATACCGACGTCGAGCCGACGCGCATCTACGCCTTCGAGGATGCGCGCACGATCCTCGCCGGCGCCGGCCTCGACGCCGACGTGCTCGCCCGCGAGGTCAGCGGCCGAGTGATGGGGGCGTTCATCCGGGCTCGAAAACCGGCCTGACCTTGCGCCGGGCTTCCGCATTGTGAAATTGTTCACAATGCGGAAGATCTCCGACAGCACCGTCCGCCGGCTGTCTGTCTACCTCCGATTCCTCGAGCAGGCCAAAACCCCCACCATCTCCTCGGGCGAGCTGGCCCGGCTCGGCGGCACCACCTCGGCCCAGGTCCGCAAAGACCTTTCCTTCTTCGGCTCGTTCGGCAAGCGCGGGCTGGGCTACTCCGTTCCCGAGCTCGCGCGCCGGATCCGCGACATTCTGGGCCTCGAGCGCGGCTACCGGGTCGTACTCGTCGGGGCAGGGCGCATGGGCGGGGCGCTGGTGCAATACCAGGGCTTCAAGCAACGCGGCTTCCACATCACCGCGATCTACGATCACGACGCGCGCAAGATCGGCTCGCGCTGGAACGGGCTCGTCGTTCGCGACGTGAAGCACCTCGAGACCGACCTCAAAAAAGACCCGAGCGATATCGCCATTGTCGCCACACCGGCGGAATCGGCGCAGCAGGTGGTGGACCGCCTGGTCCGCAGCGGCGTCAAAGCGATTCTGAACTTTGCCCCGGTCCCGCTCAACGTCCCGCCCGACGTGGAAGTCAAGACCGTGAACATGGCCCTGGAGCTGGAGACGCTGAGCTACTCGCTGGCCAACCGTTAGCTTTCCCGCCATGCCCCGGGTTCACGTCACCTCCGAAATCGGCGCCCTTCGGTCGGTCCTGGTTCACACGCCGGGGAAAGAGCTCGTCGCCGTCACGCCCGGGACGCGCGAAGACTACCTCTACGACGACATCATCGATCTCGAGATCGCCCAGCGCGAGCATCGCCGGCTGGTCGCGGTGCTCGAGCGCTTCGCGGAGGTCCACGAGGTGCGCGACTCGCTCGCGCAGATCGCGGGCCGCCCCCAGGTGCGTGAATTCCTCACGACGCGCGCCCTGGAAGTCGTCCCCTCGGACGCGCTCGCCAAGCAGCTCGCCGCGCTCTCGTCCGAGGACTTCGTCGCGCAAATGATCGAGGGTGCGCTCGAAGAGGGCGGCCCGATCGCGCGCGCGCTGAACGAGGTCGCGTACGCGCTGCCACCGCTTCCCAACCTGTTCTTCACGCGCGACAGCGGGCTCGTCATCGGCGAGCACGCCGTCATCGGGGCGATGCGGCACGGCGTCCGCTGGACCGAAGAGCTGCTGATCAAGGCGCTGTTCACCTACCATCCCGATTTCGAGAACGCCGGAATCCTCTACGACGGCTCGGAAGAAAAACGGCTCAACTACACCCTCGAGGGCGGGGACGTCCACCCGATTCGCCCCGATCTCCTGCTCCTGGGCTTCAGCGAGCGCTCGAGTCCCGCCGCGCTCGACCTGCTGTGCGATCTGGTCTTCACCCATTGCGGCGTGACGGACGTCGTGATCGTCGTGCTCCCCGCCGAGCGCACCGCGATCCATCTCGACATGATCTTCACGCAGGTGGATCGCGAGCTGTGCGTCGTCTATCCGCCGCACTTCGTGGGCCCGGAGCGGCTGGCGGTGCTGCACCGCCGCAAGCGCTCCAAAGGCGTCAAGGAAGTCCCGAACTTCTTTGCCGCGATGCAGGCCGTGGACCACCCGTTCGAGCCGATCTTCTGCGGTGGCAACGCGCGCACCGTGCAGGAGCGGGAGCAATGGGCGTCCGCCTGCAACTCGTTCGCCGTCCGGCCCGGCGTCATCCTGAGCTACGATCGCAACGACGCCACCCTCGGCGAGCTGACCAACGCCGGCTTCCGGCTGATCTCCGCCGTCAATCTCCTCACGGGCGATGAAACGCTGGAGGACGGCGAGCGCGCCGTGATCTCGATCGACGGCAGCGAGCTGGTGCGCGGCGGCGGCGGTCCGCGCTGCATGACGCTCCCCCTGCGGCGAGACGACGTCTGAGCGGGCTGGCCGCGGTCCCCGCGAGCTCGCTGACTGCGCGCGCAGTCTCGTTTCTGCAGAGCGGCCCCGCCGGCAGTCTCGCGATCGTGCGCGACGTGCTCGGCATCGCGCAAGCCAACCGCCACACCGCCGATCGCATCGCCGCCACGCTGCTCGCCCCCGACAAGCGCTTCAGCCGCACCCAGGACGGTCGCTGGACCCTCGCCGCCACGCCGGTCGAACAGAGTCCGGCCATCGACGCTTGCCGCTGGGCCGTCGTCGACGTCGAAACGACCGGCGTGCGCGCGTTCCGCGGCGACCGCATCATCGAGATCGCGGTGGTGGCGCTCGACGGCACCGTCCTGTTCCACTCGCTCGTGAATCCCGGCATTCATGTCCCCGCGTTCGTGCAGGGGCTGACCGGCATCCTGCCGCCGATCCTCAAGCGCGCGCCGTACTTCGAAGACATCGTGCCCGACCTGCTCAAATCGCTCGAGGGCCGCGTGTTCGTCGCGCACAACGTGCGTTTCGACTGGGCGTTCGTCTCGACCGAAATCGAGCGCGCGAGCGGGCTGCTGTTGCAGGGCCCGCGCGTCTGCACCGTGCGCCTCGCGCGCAAGCTGCTCCCCGACCTGCCGCGCCGAAACCTCGACACGGTGAGCTACCACTTCGGGATCGAAATCGAGGGCCGCCATCGTGCCACACCGGATGCCGTCGCGGCCGCGAAGTGCCTCGCGAAGCTGTTGAGATTGGCGCAAGGGAATGGGGCAGTCTGTCTGGCAGATCTCGAGTACGCGCGGCGTGATGCGTGCGGCGCAGAACTGAAGGTCCCTGCGCCACACGCCACACGCCACACGCCGCACGGTTCATGACCCACACGACATTCCGAGTCGGCCACCTAACCTGCCACGCCCTCGAAGGCGGCATGCAGCACCTCGACGGCGGCGCGATGTTCGGCGTCGTGCCCAAGGTGCTCTGGGAGCGCCGCATCCCAGCCGACGAGCGCAATCGGATTCCGCTCGCGCTGCGCTGTCTCCTCGTTGAACACGACGACGGGCTCGTCCTGATCGATACCGGGATCGGCAACAAGGAAAACGAGAAGTTCCGGGACATCTACGGCGTCGAGAATGCGGGCGCCAACGGCCGCACCAAGCTCGAGGACGCGCTCGCCGAGCTGGGGCACACGCCCGAAGACATCACGTGGGTGATCAACACCCACCTGCATTTCGATCACGCCGGCGGCAACACGACCCCCGAAGGACTCGCATTCCCGCGGGCGAAGTACGTGGTGCAGCGGCGCGAGCTGGACTTCGCCCGCCACACCAACGAGCGCACGGCGGGCAGCTACCTGGCCCACAACTTCGACGGCGTGCCGTTTCAGCTGATCGATGGCGAAACGGACGTGCTCCCGGGCATCCGCTGCATTCCGACGCCCGGTCATGTGCCGTATCACCAGTCGATCCTGATCGAGAGCGGCGGGGAGAAGGCCTGCTTCATCGCCGATCTCGTCCCCACCTCGGCCCATCTGCCGCTCCCCTGGATCATGGGGTACGACCTGGAGCCGCTCGTCACCCTCGAAACGCGCCGCAAGCTTTACCAGCGGGCCCAGGCCGAGGAGTGGTTGCTCGTGTTTGAGCATGACCCGAAGGTCGTCTCCGGGCGACTGGGTCATGACGGGAAGGCGTTCGGGCTTGTCCAGCCGCGGCTGGTCGGCTAGCTTGCTCCCCGACAATATGGTAAGTGGGCCCTCGGGCCCCACCCGCATGCCTCTCAGTAGAGAGCGCTCCAGGGTTCTGCCTCACCCCCTCGCTCCCTTTCCACGTTGTGGAGAGATGGACGGGGGGAGAGGAAGCGGACCTTGGGGCAACCCGGGTCCGTTTTTTTGTGCCGTCACCGGAGGATAAAACAGCTGCCACCGCCCGATAACAACAGCAAAGCACCGCGCACCCGTGTCAACCGGCAGATCCGCATCAGTCCGGTGCGCGTGATCGCAGACAACGGCGACCAGTTAGGGGTGTTGAGTATCGATGAAGCCCTGGCCGCCGCGCATGAACGGGGCCTGGATCTCGTGGAGGTCGCGCCGCTCGCCCGGCCCCCGGTCGTCAAGATCATGGACTACGGGAAGTTCAAGTTCGAGCAGGCCAAGGCGGCGCGCGCGGCCAAGAAGAAGCAGCACGTGATTCACCTGAAGGAAGTGAAGTATCGCCCCGGGATCGACGATCACGACTTCGACTTCAAGACCCGGCACGCGCGCGAGTTTCTCGCGGACGGCAACAAGGTGAAGGTGACGATGATGTACCGCGGCCGGCAGATGGCGCACATCGAGCTGGGCCGGGAAGTGCTGGATCGCGTTGCGCAGGAACTGAAGGACATTGGAAAGATCGAGCAGGAGCCGAAGCTCGAGGGCCGCAATATGTCGATGGTCCTCGCACCAAAATAGCTATCGGCTGGCCGCTAGCTGATAGCCGATACCAGGGGTTCAAGCAATGCCGAAAATGAAATCCAAGCGCGCGCTGCGTAAACGCATCCGGCTCACGGGCACGGGCAAGCTGCGCCGCTATCGCGCCTACAAGCGCCACATCCTGACCTCGAAGCATCCCAAGCGGAAGCGCCACCTGCGGAAGGCGACACTGGTGTCGCACGCCGATCGCCGCCTCAAGCGCCTGTTGCAGGCGTAAGGAGCACTCATGCCTCGCGTCAAGAGCAACGTCGCGCGCCTGAAGCGCAAAAATAAGGTCATGAAGCTCGCCAAGGGTTACTGGGGCGGGCGCAGCAAACTCTGGAAAGCCGCGAAGGAAGCGACCGAGCGGGCGGCGAAGTACGCGTACCGCGATCGCCGCGCGAAGAAGGTCGAGTTCCGCCGGCTCTGGATCACGCGGATCAACGCCGCGGCCCGGCTGCACGCGCTGTCGTACAACAAGTTCATGAACGGTCTGCGCAAGGCCGGCGTCGAGGTGAATCGCAAAGTCCTCGCCGATCTCGCCGTGCGCGATCCGGCCGCGTTTGAACAGCTGGCGGAGGTCGCCAAGAAATCCTTGCAGCCCTAGAATCGCTGCGGGAATATCTCAAAGAGATCCCGCACGCCGACGATCGACGGCTCCAGGAGATCAAGACTCAGCTTCTCGGCCGTAAAGCAGGTGCCCTCACTGAGATCCTGAAGACCCTCCCGAGCCTCGCCCCCGAGGAGCGCAAGCGCGTGGGCGGGGAGGCGAACGCCCTCAAACGTGAGCTCGAGCGCGCCATCGAAGACCGCGAGGCGGCGCTCAAGCAGAGCGCGACGTCGCTCGCGGACGTCGATCTCACGATGCCGGCGCGGCGCCAGTGGCGCGGCGGCGTGCACATCGTCACGCAGATCGTCGATGAGATCTGCGA
>DASSUS010000037.1:0-11758 GCA_035706765.1 Gemmatimonadales bacterium | reverse complement strand
GGCCGCCAGCGCCCGGCCCTCGCGCCGCACCAGCTCGACATCGACGTGCTCACCGCGCTGGAACAGCCGCCGCCGGGCACGTTCGTCGGGGGTCGCCGTCAAAAAAATCTTCAGCGGAGCCTCAGGAAACACCACCGTCCCGATATCCCTGCCGTCCACCACCACACCTCCAAACCCTCCAAGACCTCGGCCGCCCTCGACCGCCCGTCTTTGCTGGGTATTCACCCAGGTCCGAACCTCCGGGATGGCAGCCAGTACCGACACGTAGCGCGTGACCCGCTCCCCACGGATCGCTTCCTCGACGTCGGCCCCGGCGACCTCGGGACGGAATCTGTTTCCGACCAGTACCAATCGAACCGGCAGTCGCTCCGCCAGATCGAGGATCTGCTGCGCGGGCCACTCCTCCCCCGCACGCCGGCCACCTTCGCCGAGGTTGTCGATGGTGGCAAGCGTCAGCGCCCGGTACAACGCCCCCGAATCGAGATGCGCCCACGCAAGCCGCTCGGCGACGAGTCCCGCCGTCGAGCTCTTGCCGGACGCCGCCGGCCCGTCGATCGCGATGACGCGTAGAGTCATCGTACGTGAATCCGGGCCAGATCTTTGAAGAAGCCCGGATAACTGATCGCCACCGATTTCTTTTCGGACAGCTTCACGTTCGCCCCGTTGACCGTGCCGAGGACGGCGAACGCCATCGCCAGGCGGTGATCTTTGGCGGTCTCGATCGTCCCGCGCGCTGGCCGGTCCGTCCCCTCGACGTGCAGATCGTTCCCCTGCACTTCGGACTTCACGCCCACCGCGCGGAGATTTGCCGCGATCAGCTCGAGGCGATTGCTCTCCTTAACGCGCAGCTCACCCACTTCGCGGAACACCGTCTCTCCGCGGGCGCGGCTCGCGATCACCGCAAGGATCGGTACTTCATCCACGAGCGTGGGGATCTCGGCCGCGGACACTTCGGTGCCCTTCAGCTCGGCCGGCCGAGCGATGAGGTCCGCGACGGGCTCGCCAGCTTCGTCGCGCAGATTCACGCGCTCGACGTGCGCGCCCATGCGCTCCAGCACGACGACGAATCCTGTCCGCGTCGGATTGACGCCCACGTTCTCGACCAGGAGCTCGCCCTTGTCCGCGAGCACCGCTGCTCCCACGAGAAACGCGGCGCTCGAGGGGTCGCCTGGCACCGTCATGTTGACGGCCGGACGGCCTGACGGCCCGACGGCCGGCTCGAACACGATTGCTCCGTCCGTCTCATGGATTCCGAGCCCCAAATGCGCGAACAGGCGCTCCGTGTGGTCACGCGATCGATAAGGTTCACGAATCGTCACCGGCACGTTACCCGTGAGCGCCGCGAACAGAATCGCGCTCTTCACTTGAGCGCTGGCGACGGGACTGGTGTAGGTGAGTCCACGCAATTTGCCGCCCCGGATCGTCACGGGGAGTGAGTCTCCGGACTCCCGAATCCTGGCTCCCATCTCCTTCAACGGCTCAGTCACGCGCCGCATCGGACGCTTTCTCAACGAGGCGTCACCGGTGAGAGTCGCTTCGAATCCGTGACCCGCGAGGATTCCGAGCATGAGCCGCGCTGTCGTTCCGGAATTGCCGCAATTGAGACGTGCGGCGTGCGGCGTGAGGCGTCTCCCCTCAACGCGCACCGCTTCATCACGAATTGGCGAAATGTGCACGCCGAGTTGACGCAATACTCGCGCAGTTGACTTCACATCGTCGCCAGTGAGCAAACCATGCAGTCCGCTCTTTCCCTTCGCCAACGCGGCAAGCATGAGGACGCGGTGCGAGATGCTCTTGTCGCCCGGCGGCCGGACGACGCCGCTAACCAAGACGGCGCCTCCAGTCGGCCGCGCGCGTCAGCCAGGCGGTGAGCGCCTTGGCGTCTCCCACCTCGAGCGCGCGCTCCACCGTGCCGAGCGACTCCTCGAGCGCGCGCAACGCGGGCAGGATTTCGTCGCGATTCATCAGCAGAATTTCCGTCCAGAGCGCCGGCTCGCTGGCGGCGAGGCGCGTCGTATCCGCGGCGCCGGTGCCGAAGGTCGATCCGGGCGGCGCGTAGCGCGCGAGAAAGTCGCCCAGCAGCGACGCGACCACCTGCGGAACGTGACTCGTCGCCGCCAGCTGCGCGTCGTGACGCGACGCCTCGAGCACCACCGGCTCGGCGCCGAGCACCTCCTGCCAGAAGTGCGCGACCTCGCGCGCCGCGTCCCCGCCTTCCGAGCAAGGCGTGACATAGACGACGACGCCCCGGAACAGGTCCGATCGCGACGCCTCGAAGCCGTGGCGGTGCGTTCCGGCGAGCGGGTGGCTGCCCGCGAATCGCGCGCCGATCCCGAGCCGCTCGGCGCGGGACACGATCCCCCGCTTCACCGAGCCCACGTCGGTGACGAGCGAGCCCCGTTTCAGATGCGGCACGATCGAGTCGAGCTGGGCGAGGTTGGCGGCGGGGGGCGCGGCGAGGATCAGGAGATCGGCGACGCGGGCGACGTCGACCGCGCGCGGCGGGGCGTCGTCGAGCGCGCCCTGCTGCGCGGCGAGCGCCCGCTCCGCCGGCTCCGGCGACCATCCGATGACCGCGGCGATCCCCCCGTTGCCCCCACCGACTTTCACCTGGCGGGCAATCGAGCCGCCGATCGCGCCAAGCCCGATGAGGCCAAGGGTATGCGGTCGCACGGCTTGGAAGGTACACGTCACCCGCATATTATGGAGCCCCATGCGGGCGACTCCGAGCATCACCCGCCTCTTCGCCGCGACGTTCATTGCGGTCGCGCTCGTCGGCCTGATCACGCAGGTCGCCACCTGGCGCAGTGCCCGCGCCACGCAGACCGCGATGGTCGAGCTGGCGCTGCGCCTGCACGACACCGAGTACGCCGAGCTCGCCAGCGACGCCGGCGACGACGCGGTTCAGGCCGCCATCGCCTCGTCGGTGTTGTTCGTTTCGATGATCGCCGTTCTCGGACTGGGATTCTGGTACAATCGGCGCAGGCTCGCGGCGCCGTTCTCGCGGATCGCCCAGGCATTGCAGCGCGTCGCCGAAGGGCAGTTCGTCGAGCCGCTGCCCGAGGATCAGCCGGGGGAGTTCGGCACGATCGCGCGCGGCGTCAATCGCATGGCGCAGACGCTGGCGTGGCGCGAGGAGCTGCAGGCCTACCTGTCGCAGCTGCTGTCGGCCCTCAACACCTCCGCCGACGATTCGACCACCGGCCTGGGCCAGGCCCTCGGCGTCATCGCCGGCGCGACCCGCGCGACCGGGATCGTGCTCTATCAGCCCGCATACGATTCGAACGAATGGGCCCCCACGATCAACCGCGGCATGGAGTCCCGCTCGATCCCGCGCGCCACGATGCGGAATCTGATCGGCGACGCGACGCAGGCCATCCACTACCACGGCGAAGCGGTACAGGCCGTGCGCCATCAGCTCCGCATGACGGCGACCATGCCCTACGGTCTGGTGCTCGTTCCGCTGCGTTCGGGCTCGAAGCTGATCGCCGTGCTCGGCGTCATGCCGGGCCCGCAGTTCGATACCGACGAGCGCGCCGCGCTCGACCAGGCCGCGCCGAACCTCGCCATCGCGTGCGAGCGGGCCTCGGCGCATCAGAACACGCGACGCCTGGCGATCGAGGTCCGACAAACCGCGAAGCGGCTCGAGCAGCTCAACACCGAGCTCGACGCCGCGATGAAGTCGAAGGACCAGTTTCTGTCCAACATCTCGCACGAGCTGCGCACGCCGCTCAACAGCATCATCGGCTTCACCGATCTGCTGCTCACCGAGGATCTCGGCGCGCCGCTGTCGGCGCAGCAGCGCGACTTTCTCGAGACCGTCGCCCGCAACGGCAAGCAGCTGCTCGAGCTGATCAACGAGCTGCTCGATCTGCAGCGCATCGCGGCGGGACGAATGGAGCTCAAGCCCGAGCCGGTGGACGTCGCGGGACTGCTCACCGAAGCGACGGGTAGCGTTCACGCGCAGGTGCAGAAGCACGGACACGATTTGGTGGTCACGCCCCCGCCCAAGGATTTGCGGGTCCAGGCCGATCGGGGCCGGGTGCGGCAGATCCTGCTCAACCTGCTGTCGAACGCGATCAAGTTCACGCCCGACGGCGGCCGCATCACGGTCGTCGCCGCCCCGGTGAACGGCGGCGCCGAGGCGCGCATCGCGGTGAGCGATACGGGGATCGGGATTCGGGCCGAGGATCAGGCCAAGCTGTTCAAGGAATTCTCGCAGCTCGACGGATCGGCCAGCCGCAAATACGAGGGGACGGGACTCGGACTCGCGCTGTCGCGCCGGCTGGTCGAGATGCAGGGCGGCGAAATCGGCGTCGAGAGCGAAATGGGAAAAGGCAGTACCTTCTGGTTCACGCTCCCCCAGGCGCACTGACCGTGGCCACGATCGTCATCGTCGAAGACCAGCCCGACAATCTGAAGCTGCTGTCGACGTTGCTCACGATCAAGGGCCATCGCGTGATCGGGCTGATGAACGGCGACACGCTGGCCGATGTCGTGCGCGGCGACCCGCCGCCCGACCTCGTGCTGCTCGACATTCAGCTTCCCGGGCGCGATGGTTACGCGCTGCTCGAGGAACTGAAAAAGTTGCCGGAGCGCTCCTGGAAGGTGGTCGCCCTGACGGCGCACGCGTTGCCTGAAGACCGCGCCCGCGCCGCGGCGGCCGGATTCGATGGGTACATCACGAAGCCGATCGATGTACGGACGTTTCCTGCGGATGTCTCGCGCTACCTCGGAGGCTGACTCATGGGTGGGACTGTGCTGCTGATTGGACGGGTGCTGTTCTCCTTCTTCTTCATCTACTCAGGCTTCAACCATCTCACCAAGCTGAGCATGATGTCCGGCTACGCCGCTGCGTCCGGCGTGCCCGCGCCAACCGTGGCGGTTCTGGTGAGCGGGCTGATGCTCCTGGCCGGCGGGCTGAGTATCCTGCTGGGATTCAAGCCGAAGCTCGGCGCGATCCTGCTGTTCGTGTTCCTCGTCCCCACGGCATTCATGGTGCACAAGTTCTGGGGCATTGCCGACCCGATGCTGGCGGCAAATCAGGCGGCGCATTTCTGGAAGAACATCACGCTGGCGGGTGCGGCACTGCTCATCTACGGGTTTGCCGAACTGTATCCGGCGCGCTGGCCCTACAGCCTGGGAGGCGGAGCCCCCCGCGCGCCGGTGATCTGATCCTCTAGTTAAGGCGTAACAGCCGCCTGCGGAGCGCGAGCCGGGCGCGGCACGCGCGCTGGGCGGGGGGGACGGGGGGTCTCTAACAGCTCCGGATGCTCGCCTTCCGGTATCTGCCCGGCTTCGTGCAGCGTGATCGAGCCGTTGACCGTCACCAGCTTCAGCGTCATGCCGCCGGTGCCGATCGTGCCGCGCAAGTGCCGCGTGCTCACCTTGCCCGTGATTTTCACGGGGAAGTCGGTTTCGACGCGCCCATTCACCGTTTCGGCGTCGATGTTGGCGTTGATCTTCGAGGGCAGACCCGCAACGACGGAGCCGTTGACCGTCGTCAGGCGGACATCACCCTCGGTGAGCGACTGCATGATCGCTTCGATGCTGCCGTTCACCGTCGTCGCCTTCACCGGGCCGGTGGACGTATGCACCGCGATCCGGCCGTTGACCGTGCTCGCCTGGACCGGCGCGCTCACGCCCTCGATCTGCAGGGCGCCGTTCACCGTCGAGGCTTCGATCGGGATGGCGCGCGGCAGCTCCACGATGAACCGCACCGCCACGTCGTTTTTCCTGACTCCATTGAGGCGGTAGTCGCCGCCGTCCTGGCAGTGCGCTTCCCGCGCTTCCCACATCGCGCAGATCGTCACGCCCCGTTCCGTGAGCACGGGGAGGAGCTGCACGCTCTGCGGATCGGAATGGCGCCAGCTTTTTTCAACGTGAACGAACAGCGAATCGGAATGACCTGGAATGACGTCGATCGGACCGTTGGTGTTGCGAATCCAGACCTGTTGCGACGGTTTCAGCAGGACTCTGTATTCCCACGGCTCGCCGATTTCGCGATTCCCCGCGAACAGGTCACTGGCGTCGCCGTCGCCCCAATTGAAGTCCCCGAACGAGCCGAGGGCCCCGAGCGGGGCCGGCATATGGATGTTGCTCTTGAGATTGCGAACGAAGAGACCGCCGCCCAGGACGAGGCCGAACAGCACGCCGCCGCGAATGATTTCGCGACGCCACGTGCGCCAGAACCGTTTCGTCGGGCTTGGTTGATCCAAGGAGATGTCCATGGTTAGGTGACGTTACGCTCCTTCAATCTTACAAGTTTCGCCTGGATACGCGACTGCCCGCCGGGGTCCTCAAGCGGGCAGGAGGGGTGCGTGATGAAATCTGCTCAGAATTAGCCTCAGGTCAGGCTGCACTTGGGCTGGGCAGTTGCCTCGACGGTGACCGGGGCCAGCATGCCACCATACCAGATGTGATTCAGGTCGGCGGGATCCGGGCTTTCAACCGTCTTCGCCACGCGCCGATACGTCTCTGCGCGATCAGCGGTCATGGCGGCTTGGGCGGCGAAGCCGTATCCGAACGTCAGGATCGTCGCGATCAACAGGGTCAGGCCGCGCATCTGCAACCTCCAGCAAGAGTGTCTTCGGTTCCACAATTCCAGTCTTCAGTGGGTAAGACGCCACCAGCGCGAGAAAGGTTGCATGCAGTTTTGAGTTCACCGCTTCCGGACATGGAGGCCAGCGCGATCTGCATCACAACGAAAAAGGGCACGCGCGCGGCGTGCCCTTTCCGTTCTGCAACTACGAGCCGTCAGTACCCGGGATTCTGCGGGAGCGGCGGATTCGTGACGTCCCGCTCGTTCAGCGGAATCGGGTAGAGCACCTGGTGCGTCTTGCCGGTCAGATCGACCCGGGTGGCTGCGAGACCGGTGCGCACGAGATCGGGCCAGCGATCGCCCTCGTACGCCAGCTCGAGCCGGCGCTCGTTCAGGATCGTGCTGATCGCGTTCGCCTGCGACATCGTATCCACGCCCGCGGCCGCCAGTCCGGCCCGGACCCGAACCGGAGTCAGCGTCGCTTCGGCCTCGCCCAGCTTGTTCTGACGGGCTTCGGCCTCCGCCTGGATCAACAGCACCTCCGCGAACCGGATCACGTGCAGGTCTTCGGCGCCGACGCCGGTCACCCATTTCGCGCCGTACCCTGTCTCCCCGATCACGGAAATGTCGCTCGAGTCGGTGAACTGGATGTTGCGCTGCCCGCGCAGATCACCGGCGCTGTATGCGGCGAGCAGGCTATCGGAGGGCGTGACTTCGCGCCGACCGCCCGCATCGTTGGCGAGGTAGTAGTAACCGATGTAGTTGAAATCCACGGCATCGAACGCGAGCCGGAAGATGTCTTCCGGAGTGTCGTCGCCCTCCGGCGTGAACAGATCGCCGTAGTCGCTCGCGAGCGCGTACCCCATGGCGGCGACCGCTTCGGCTTCCGCCTCGGCGCCGGCATAGTTGCCCTGATACAGCATCACGCGGGCGCGAATCGCCCGTACCGCGCCCAGCGAACCGCTGTGCGTGTCGGATGATCCGCCGGCCGCGGTCAGCAGCGCTTCCGCCTGTGCCAGGTCGCCCAGGATCTGGGTGTACACCTCGGCGGTCGACGCCCGCGTCACCTGCGACGCGCTCGGGATGTCGGGCGGGGGCACGAGCACGAGCGGAACGCCCATGCCCGTCGGCTCGCCCCAGAGCTTCACGAGGTTGTGATAGCTCAATGCCCGGACGAAGTACGCTTCGCCGAGGATCTGGTCCCGCTCCTCGGGATCGAGCCCCGCCACGGGCGGGACGCGCTCGATGATGATGTTGGCGCGCCCGATCGCGTTGTACAGCGCGTCCCACACGTCTTCGATCGACGAGTTGTCGGACGTCAGGTCGTTTTGATCGACCTGCCGGTACGTGGTGAATGTGCCGGTGTGCTGCACATCCTCGGCCGACATGTCGCTGAAGAACAGGAAATCGCCGCCGTAGTACGAGTCGTCCTGCAAGGCGTCGTACAAGCCGGCGCGCGCCGCGCGGGCGCCGCCCGGCGTCGTGATCGCGTCCGCCTCGGCGAACTCGTTGATCGGCCTGACGTCGAGAACGGAGTTACAACCGGCCACCAGCGCCATCAGCGGCAGGGACCGGAGCAGATGCTTCATCATAGTGGCCCCCATGGTTAGAACGACCCGCTGATGCCGAACATGAACGAGCGCGCCGCCGGATAGGCATAGAACTCGGTGGCCAGCGCGGTGTTCGAGTCGGAGCCGTCGCTGTTCACGTCGGGCGAATAGCCGGAGTACTTCGTCCACGTGTACAGATTGCGGCCCGAGACGTACACCCGGCCGTCGCGCAACCGCAGCGCGTTGCCGACCCGCTGCGGGAGCTTGTAGCCGAGCGTCAGCTCCTGAAGCCGGACGTACGAGCCGTCTTCGAAGTAGCGGCTCGAGATCAGGTCCGCGCCCGACACGCCGTCGAAGCTGGCGCGCGGCTCATCCGTCACGTCGCCCGGCTGGCGCCAGCGCCGCAGCGCCTTCCGGAACTTGTTGTCGTAGTAGTAGCCGCCGTCGTTCGCGAACACGTTGATCGCGTTGAAGATCTTGAACCCGCGCGAGAACTGCAGGAAGCCGCGCAGATCGAATCCCTTCCACGTGATCTCGTTCGTGAACCCGCCCCAGTACTTCGGATGCGGGCTGCCGATGTAGACACGGTCGGCGTCGTTGATCGAGCCGTCGTTGTTGATGTCGTCGTAGATCGCGTCACCGGTCGCCGGATCGACGCCGAGGAAGCGGATCACGTAGAACACCGCGAGCGGCTGTCCGACGACCACTCGGCTCGCGCTGTAGCCGCCCACCGAGTACGGCTGGTTGTCGAACAGCTTCGTGACCTTGTTGCGGTTCCAGGCGATGTTCAGGTTCGTGTTCCAGCGCAGGCCGTCGGCCTGCGCCGACTGAATCGGCTTCACGTCGAGCGTCAGCTCATAGCCGCGGTTCTCCATGTTGCCCACGTTCTGGAGCACGAACGTGCTGCCGCTCGTCGACGTGATGGGACGCTCCTGGAGCAGATCCCTGGTCTCTTTGCGATACCAGTCGGCGACGAGGCTCACACGCCCCTGCAGCAGGGTGAGATCGAACCCCGCGTTGATCTCGTGGGTGTTCTCCCAGCGCAGGTCCGGGTTGCCGAAGCTCGACTTGGCCTGCCCCGCGACGTCCACGTAGTTGGCGCGGCCGAAGCGCGGCACATGCGCGAAGTCGTCGTCGATGTCGTGATTGCCGGTCACACCGAAGCTCGCGCGCAGCTTGAGATCGGCATGGCGCGCCAGCCCGCTCGCGAACGACTCCTTGGTCAGCATCCAGCCGAACGCCGCGGCCGGGAACCAGCCGTAGCGGTGATTCTCACCGAAGCGCGACGAGCCGTCGGCGCGCACGCTGGCGCTGAGCAGGTACTTGTCCTTGAACTGCGCGTTCGCCCGGCTGAAGAAGGACACCATGTTGTAGCCGGACCAGTCGCCGTCGTACACGGTGACGGTGGCGGCGTTGCCGGGATACTGGGGCCGGTCGCTCGGGAAGCCGATGCCCTCGAGGAAATTCCAGTCCGAGCCGTTCCATTCGACGCTGGCGCCGCCGGTCACGTCGAGATTGAGCGACGGGCTGACGTTCGGCTTGGCGTTGGCAAAGGCTTCGACGACGTAGCGATTGGCCGTCGTGTTGCCCATCTGGCTGTCGCCGCCCACGTCCTCGGCGTAGGAGCCCGAGACCCGGGGCGAATCCCACTTCAGGTCGCGGACATTCAGCACGTCCAGCCCGAAGCGGCCGTTCAGGGTCACGCCGTTGCGCATCTGGTAGATCGTCTCGAACGAGCCGATCGCGCGCAGGCTGCGGGACTCCGCGTGACTGTACGCGGCGATCGCGCGCGGATTCACGTACGGCAGGCCATCGGCCGTACCGGTGTACTCGCCGTCGGAGCGCTTGACCGGGATGTACGGCGGCGACGCAATCGCGTTCGTCACGACGCCCGCGATGGTATCGTCGTTCTCGATCCGGTCGTGATCCTCACGATTGAAGTTGAGCGACGCCCGGAAGGTGAGGCGGTCGGTGGCGGTGACGTCGGCATTGACGCGACCCGACTGCCGGCTGTACCCAGACCCGAACACGACGCCGACCTGCTTGAACTGCCCGCCGGAGACGTAGTACTGGATCCGGTCGGAGCCGCCCGACGCGGAGACGTTCATGTTCTGAACGGGAGCGGTGCGGAGAATGGCGTCCTGCCAGTCGCTGTTGGGCAGGGTGGGATCGGCGGGATCACCGAAGTAGAACGGTGCATAGCCGTCGTTCGTCGCGCCTTCATTCATATACTCGACGTACTCGGGCCCGCTCATCATCTCCCAGCGACGGTTCTTCGGCACGTCCTGCTGCCCGATGTACGTGCTGAAGCTGACCTGTCCCCCGCCGGCGCGGCCGCGCTTCGTCGTGATCATCACGACGCCGTTGGACGCGCGCGAGCCATAGATCGCCGCGGAGGATGCGTCTTTGAGAATGTCGATCGACGCGATTTCGTCCGGGTTCACGCCCGTGACGGCGGTGATGTCCTGCCCGCCGACGAGCAGCTGCGAGTACTCGTCGCGCAGCAGCGGCACGCCGTCGATCACGTACAGCGGCTGGTTGGACGCGTTGATGGATGCCGAGCCGCGGATGCGCACGGTGATGCCTGCGCCCGGGTTGCCGGCGTTCTGCGTCACCTGGACGCCGGCCGCGCGGCCCTGCATCGCCGCATCGACGCCCGCGATCGGCGTGTTCTCGAACTGCGCCGCGCCCACCGACGCCACCGCGCCGGTGATGTTTTCACGGTTCGTCGTGCCGTAGCCGGTTACGACGATATCGGACAGCAGCGTCGCCGCCTGGCCGAGCGCGAAGTCCTGGGTGACGGTTCCACCCTCGACCAGAGTGACGACCCGATCGAGCGGCGTGTAGCCGATGCGCTGCGCGCGCAGGGTGACGGTGCCGGCCGCGAGATTCGGCAGCAGATAGCGGCCGTCGCGATCGGTCACCACGCCGGCCGTCGCGCCGACCACCGAAACGCGCGCGCCGACGACGGGCTGGGCCGTAGTGGAGTCCACGACACGGCCGGTCACGCTGGCGGTGCCTTGGGCGGCGAGGAGCGGCGGCGCCGCGGCCGCGACGACGAGAAATAGCAACGAACGAATGAGCTGTTTCATAGCCGACCTCCGTGGTGATATGGGACGCGAGTTTTCCCATGTTGCGCCACGGGACCGCAGTCGGCAAGAGCTACTTCGGCAGCGTCACGTCACGTTTCGAGGGGTCGAATCCGGCGTTGGGGGGGAGGATATGCATTCGAATGTCGCTCCCGCCGAGCGGCCCCTTGGCCGTCACGCGGGCGTCGCGCGCGTCATAGACCACGACCGCGGAGGCGCCGCGCACTGTCCAGCTTCCGTCAGGGGCCACCTCGAGTGCGGTCGATTCGTCGATCCCGACGCCCAGGAAGGAGGGGCGCTCGAGGATCACCGACAGCAGCCGATTGTGCCGCTCGCGCCGCACGAAGTGCTGATCGACGATCACACCTGGGAAAAACCCCAGACCCGGCACGATCTCGATCACGCCGCGCGCGACTCTGGGGAATTCGTCGCCGTAGTAGCCGAGTGTGTCGCCCGGCGGGCGCTGGTTGCCGGTCAGCATGGAGTCGGACAGCACCGCGGCGCCTCCCGAGGTCCCGCCCACGACGGCTCCGGCGCGATAGCGCGCTTTCATGGCCGCGAGCGCCGGCGTGCCGGTC
>DASSUS010000036.1:0-12963 GCA_035706765.1 Gemmatimonadales bacterium | reverse complement strand
GTCACCGTGCCGCGCCAGCGTCCGGGGCCATCCGCGACCAGCGTGACCGGCGTCGCATAGCGTCCGCCGTTGTAGTTCGTGCGCGGCTGGATCCAGTAGCCGTGAATCTCGCGGCCGGCGACGCGGCCCTTGAAGCCGCCCGTGTCGTCGGGCAGCTCGAACGACAGCGTCTTGGTGGCCACGGAGTAGCCGGAGATGTCGGCACGCCAGCCGTCGCTGGTGCGCATCACGAGGAGCGTGCCACGGACGTCGGGCCCAAAGCGAAGGGTCGCTTCCCACAGCCCCGCGATGTCCGGAGCCTGGGTTTGGGCCAGCAGGAACAGCAAAGCGGTTATGGGCATGGGTACGGGTGAGACACTTACTCGACGGAGATCGTTGCGCTCGCCTGCAGGGGCCGTCCCATCGTGGTGATCATCCCGGTCACCTGGTACCTGCCGGGAGCCAGTGTGGCGGGGATCTGCTCGCGATACTCGATCGACTGCCCGCCCCGAAGTCCTTCTGATCCCAGCACCTGCATAAAGGTGCGATCGGCGCTCCAGGTCCACTGCGTGGCGCCGGTCGGGTCGATGATCTGGAAATCGTAGCGCTGGCTGCTCGCGAACTGCAGCGCCGTGTCGCGGTTCGATCGATTGGTCACCTTGACCGTGACCTCGATCGGCTCGCCGGAGCGATAGACCGACTTGTCGGTCGTGAGCTCGACCTGGAGCTCAGGTCGAGCGCACGCGACGATCAGTGTGAGCAGGAGCGCGGCGCAGAACTTCACGCCGACTAATCTACCTCTTCTGGGACGGATGCTATGACCACATCGCTTTGAGCCTGTCGGCGACGTTGACCACGTTTTCCGTCTTTCGTTCGAAGAGAGGCAGCAAGCCGTCGGGAATGAACCGCGTGCGCGGCGCATAGATGTGCCGGTCGCCGTTGCGGCGGCTCGCGCCGGTATAGAATCGGTGTGGCTGAATCAGCTCCAGATGATCCTTCGCCCGTGTCATCGCCACGTACAGCAGGCGCCGTTCCTCTTCGATTTCTTCCTTGCTGCTCGTGGCCATGTCCGAGGGGATGCAGCCGTCTACGACGTTCAGCACGTACACCACATTCCACTCCTGTCCCTTGGCCGAGTGGATCGTGGACAGGATCAGGTAGTCCTCGTCGAGGAGCGGATCGCCCGCGAGGTCGCCGATCGCTTCCGGCGGATCGAGGGTGAGGTCGCTCAGGAAGCTTTCGCGCGACGGGTGACCGTTCGCGATCTGCTCCAGCATTTCGAGATCGGCAGTCCGCACCACACCGCCTTCATAGAGCCGCTCGAGCTGGGGCTCGTACCATTTGCGGACCATGCCGAGCTGGCCGGGCCACTGCGTGGCGTGGCGCAGGGCGTCGAGCAGCTCGCGCAGCGTGTCGGGGACCGAGCCGTTGCCGAGAATCTTGCGTGCATGCGCGGGTCCGATTCCCGGCAGCAGCTGCAGCACGCGAAAGCCCGCCAGGTCGTCGCGCGGGTTCTCTGCCCAGCGCAGAATGCAGATCACGTCCTTCACGTGCGCCGCTTCGAGGAACTTGAGCCCGCCGAACTTCACGAACGGGATGTTGTGCCGGCCGAGCTCGATTTCGAGCAGGTCCGAGTGGTGCGCGGCCCGCATCAGCACGGCCTGGCGGTGCAGGGGAATGCCGGCTTCACGATGCTCGAGCACTCTTTTCACTATATGGTCGGCCTGGGCCTGATCGTCCTGTGCGGCGATGAGTCGAGGCTTGTGCGGCGACGGTTTCTCGGAAAACAGGTTTTTCCTGAAACTCTCCTCGGCGAGACCGATCACGCCGTTCGATGCGTCGAGGATCGGCTGAACGGAGCGATAGTTCTGTTCCAGCTTGATGATCTGGGCCGGTGGATCGAAGCGGCTCGGGAAATCGAGAATGTTCCGGATGGTCGCGCCGCGAAAGGCGTAGATGGCCTGCGCGTCGTCGCCGACGACGGTCACGGACCGGTGACCCTTCCCGAGCGCCAGGACGATTTCCGCCTGCAGCGCGTTCGTGTCCTGGTACTCATCGACGAGCACGTGATCGAAGCGCTTGCGAACCGGCTCGCCGTCCCCTTCCATGAGATAGAACCAGTACAGGAGCAGGTCGTCGTAATCGAGGATCGCGCGTTTTTGCTTCGCTTCGACGTAGTTGCGAAACAGCGTTTTGAGCTGCTCGGCCCATTCCGCGTAGGCCGGGAACGAATGCTTCAGGATCGCCTCGATGGGGCTGCGCGTGTTGACGGTGTTCGAGTAGATGGCGAGGCAGGTGTCTTTGCGCGGGAAGCGCGACGGCAGCTTGGCGTAGCCGAGGTCGTTGCGCACGACGTTCATGAGATCCGCCGAGTCCGAGCGGTCGAGCACGGTGAAACTCGGCTCGAGTCCGACGGTCTGCGCGTGGAGGCGGAGCAGGCGATTGGCGACGCTGTGAAATGTCCCGGCCCAGGGAACGCGGGCTTTGGCGCGGCGGATCATGATGTCGGCCGCGCGCCGCGTGAAAGTGAGGAGCAGGATGCGTCCGGGATTGGCGCCTGCTTTGATCAGATGCGCCACGCGGTGGGCGAGCGTTTGCGTCTTGCCGGTGCCCGCGCCGGCGAGTATGAGGAGGGGACCGGACGGCGCGGTGGCGGCAGCGTGCTGCGACGGATTCAGCTCGACCATGGACCGAATATAAGCCGAAGCCGGGGAACGGGGGCATTTCAATGGCGTGTTGCGGGGCGCCGGGTTGCGAGCGCCAGTTCGGACGCAAGCGAGTGGAGGGAGACCTCAGGGACTATCGGGCCAACGGTCCGATTCCAACGACGCGCGCGCTGGTTCACGCTTTGGTGCGGGCCGGCGTACAGGACCACACGCTGCTCGACATTGGCGGCGGCGTCGGCGCGATTCAGTATGAGCTGCTCCAGGCCGGCGCGCGAACCGCGACGAGCGTGGAAGCGTCACCCGCGTTTCTGGAGGTCGCGCGTAAGGAGGCTGCGCGAAAGGGTCTTATGGACCGGATCCAGTTCGAGCAGGGCGATTTCGTCGAGCTCGCCGAACGGGTTCCCGCTGCCGATATCGTGACGCTCGATCGGGTCGTGTGCTGCTATCCCAACGTGGAATCGCTGTTACGCCTGTCGACCCAACGTGCGCGCCGGTTCTTTGGGCTTGTGTATCCGCGCGATCGCTGGATCACGCGCGTCGTGGTCAGGATCGAGAATTTCTTCCGCTGGGTGATCGGCAATCCATTCCGGTCGTATGTGCATCCCGTCGAGTCGATGGACCGGCTGATACGTTCGGAGGGCTTCGAGCAGCGGCAGAGCCTGCGGACGTTCAAGTGGGAGGTCGCGGTCTACCAAAAGGTGTGATCCGCCCGACCCCCCGGGCCCCACCGGGCCCCACCGCAGCGCCATCGCAGCCACCGCCGAGCCCACCCCCCGCCGCAGCGACACATCAATGCCTATTGATATGAGGCCAAGTCCCCCCTCGCCGCGAACCTCATATCAACACCTATTGATATGAGGCCGTGAGGGGGCTACGCCGCGAGCCTCATATCAACACCTATTGATATGAGAATTCGTGGAGGGTATCCGCGGGGGGGGGGCGCGAATCAGATCGCGCCGCGCCCATTGACTGGTAGTAAATTCTTACTAGATTGTGTAAAAACATTACAGAGCCCGTAAATGCAGACCACACTTACAGCTATAAACGATCCCGCACTGCGGAAGCGCTTCTCCGGCTCCGCCGTGCGCGCTTTTTTGGACCTCGCACGGGTCTGGAAACTGAGCGTCGCCGAGCAGCTCGAGCTGCTGGGCTCGTCAATGACGCGCCAAACGCTCACCAAATGGGGAGCGCGCTCCAAAGCGTCGCTCAGCGCCGACGAATTAATGCGCATTTCCTTCCTGCTGGCCATCTACGAAGGCCTGCAGCGGATCTGGCGGAACGCGCCCGAAGAAGCGGACAAGTGGATCCGCCGCCCCCGCAAGGAAGCGCCGTTCGAGGGCGCCACGCCGCTCGACTACATGCGCCGCGGCATCCCGGCACTCGAGCGCACTCGCGTTTACGTCGACACGATCGCGGGCGGGCCGCCGAGCCGCGAGGGATGAAGCCGTGGCCTCCTGCCGCGCTCCTCGCCGGCAACCTGCAGGAAGAGCACATCCGCTGGATTCCGTGTTATCGCGTCATCGCAAAGGAATACGCCGGCGAGAATCTGTTCGATCGCCTGATCGATGAGCGCGATCTTCTGAAGCGTCAGGAAGAGCTCGAAGCCGCCCAGCAAATCGCCGATCTCACCAACCCCGTAGTCCAGGACAAGCTGGGAGACATCGAGCTCGTGCCGCTATCCGATCGTATCTACGGCCCCGGCACCGGCCTGATCATGGCCGCGTTCACGTTCCCCACCGGTCCTTCGCGTTTCTCCAGCGGACAATTCGGTTGCTACTACGCCACGAAAGCACGCGAAACCGCGATCGCCGAGTCCACACACCATGCCAAAAACTCACTCTCGGGCAGCGGCCCCTGCGTCAGTGAAAAAACCATGGTGGAAGCGGATCTCGATGCCACGCTCGTCGACGTGCGAAAGGGCCGTCCCGCTCCGGAAGGGATCTACGACCGCGACGACTACACGGTGGCGCAAGCCTTCGGCGAGCTGGTCAAAGGTCTCGACGGCTACGGCATCGTGTACACCAGCGTGCGCGACACGCAGGGTGAGTGCGTGGCGCTGTTTCGCCCGAAAGCGCTGTCGAACGCGCGCGCGGCCGAAACGATTCTCTATGAGTGGAACGGCGAGGACATCGTGCGAGTAGCGTGACTCCGGCCTCCGGTGTACCAGTAAAATCGTGACATATGACGCCGTCGTGGTGGGATCGGGACCCAACGGCCTCGCGGCCGCGATAGTCCTCGCGCAAGCCGGCTGCTCGGTGCTCGTCGTCGAGGGCGCCGAGCGGCCCGGCGGCGGCGCCCGCACAGAAGAGCTCACCCTCTCCGGCTTCAAGCATGATGTCTGCTCCTCCATCCACCCCCTCGGCATCGCTTCACCCATGTTTCGCGACCTCCCCCTCGCCGGGCACGGCCTCGAGTGGGTGCACGGCGCCGCGCCGCTGGCGCACCCGTTCCTCGACGGCCGCGTCGCGCTGCTCGAGCGCGACGTCCGCGCCACCGGCGCGACGCTCGACGGCGACGCCACCGCATACGCCCGGCTGATGCGGCCTTTCCTGCGACACTGGGAGTCGCTGCTCGACGACGCGCTCGCTCCGCTGCACTTCCCCCGCCATCCGCTGCTGTACGCGCGCTTCGGACTCGTGGCACTCCGCTCGGCGGAGTCGCTGATGCGCAGGCGGTTTCGCGGCGATCCAGCACGCGCGATGTTCGGCGCGATCGCGGCACACGCCTTTCTGCCGCTCTCCGAGCCTCCGACCGCCGCGTTCGGACTGATGCTCGCGCTCGCCGGTCACGCCGACGGCTGGCCACTCGCGCGCGGCGGATCGCAGTCGATCATCGATGCGCTCATCGCGCACCTCGAAACACTCGGCGGCAAAGTCCAAACCGGCACACCGGTGCGCAGCCTGTCGGAGCTGCCGCCCGCGCGCATCGTCATGCTCGATGTGACGCCGCGGCAGCTGCTGGCGCTCGCCGGCGACCGGCTCCCGGCGCGCTACCGCCGCGCGCTCGAGCGCTATCGCTACGGTCCCGCGGCGTTCAAGGTCGATTGGGCCCTCTCCGGTCCGATCCCGTGGCGCTCGGTCGAATGCGCCCGCGCCGCGACGGTGCACCTGATCGGCAGCAGCGCCGAGATCATTGCGGCCTCCGGTGCCGCATGGCGCGACGAGCATCGCGACTACCCGTTCGTCCTGCTCGCGCAGCCGACGCTGTTCGACCCGACGCGCGCCCCCGCCGGCAAGCACATCGCCTGGGCGTACTGCCACGTGCCGCGCGGCTCGACGGTCGACATGACGGCACGCATCGAAGCGCAGATCGGGCGGTTCGCGCCCGGATTCCGCGACCTGATTCTCGCGCGCAGCGTGCGCACGCCCGCCGACCTCGAGCGCCACAATCCAAACCTCGTCGGCGGCGACATCAACGGCGGCGTTCAGGATCTCGCTCAACTGTTCACTCGCCCGGTGCGGCGGCTCGTGCCGTACGCGACCCCGCTCGAGGGCGTCTATCTCTGCTCGGCATCGACCCCTCCAGGCGGCGGCGTGCATGGGATGTGCGGATTTCACGCGGCGCGAGCCGCGATACGGAGGGAGCTATGACGAAAGCTGACGAAGGGCCCGTGCTGGTCGCGGGCGGTTCCGGTCTCATCGGAACGGCGACGGTCAGTGCCCTGACGGCGCGCGGCCGGCGCGTGCGCCTCTTGTCCCGCCACGCCGTGGAGGACGCGCGACGCTGGGAGAGCGGCGTCGAGCCGTTCACCGCCGATGTGCTCGACCCCGGCGCGCTGCGCGCCAGCGCCGACGGATGCGACGCGATGCTCGTGAGCATCGGCATCGTCAAGGAAGCGCCGCCGGAACAGACGTTCCAGGCGATGAACGTCGACAGCGTCGAGCGACTGCTGCGCGAAGCCGAGCGGGCCGGCGTGCGCCGTTTCGTGTTCGTGTCGTCGCTCGGCGCCGAGCGCGGCAAGTCGCCGTATCACCGCTCCAAGCTCGAGGCCGAGCAGCTGGTGCGTGCGTTCGACGGCAGTTGGACGATCGCGCGCGTGGGCAACGTGTTCGGCCCGGGCGACGAAGTGATCTCGATGCTGCTGCAGCTCGTGCGCACGCTTCCGGTCGTGCCGACGATCGGCTCGGGCGATCAGCCGTTTCAGCCGGTCTGGCACGTCGACGTCGGCAACGCGCTCGCCGAGCTGGTCGCGCGTGAAGACCTGAGCGGTGAGGTGCTCGAGCTGGCGGGCGGCGAGCAGACTACGGTGAACGCGCTGCTCGAGCGGCTCGGCGAGATCACCGATCGGCATCCCGCCAAGGTGCCGGTGCCGTCGTTCATCGCGAAGCTCGGCCTCAAGCTCGGCGATGCCGCGGGGATCGATCTGCCGCTCTCCGAAAACCATATCCAGATGCTGATCGAGGAAAACGTCGTGCGCTCACCGCGCGGCAACGCGCTGGAAACGGTGCTCGGCGTGACCCCGACCCCGCTCGACGTCGCGCTGCGCGAGCTCGCCGACGCCGCGCCCGAGCAGCTGCCCGACGACGGCAGCGGCGCGCTCAAGCGCAAGCGCTACTGGACGCTGATCGAGGGCGCGACGATTGGCGCGGAAGAGCTGTGCCGGCGCGTGTGCGACAACTTCGCGCGCGTCGCCCCCGCCGACACCGGCGTCGAGCCCGGTACACCGACGGCGCTCACCGTTGGCGCGACGCTCACGCTGCACCTGCCGTTCCGCGGCAACATCCAGGTGCGCTGTGAGGAGATCACGCCGACCTCGATCTCACTCGTGACGCTCGCCGGCCATCCCCTCGCCGGCCTGGTGCGGTTTCAATTCGAGAGCGAGGGCGACGCGATCCGGTGCGAGATCGCGACGTTCGTCCGCGCGGCGAACGCCGTCGACCGGGTGCTGATGCAGACCGTGGGCGAAGGGATGCAGGAACGCGCGTGGACCGAGAGCATGCAGCGCATCGTCGCGCTGTCGGGCGGTCGCGCGGCGCAGGTGCGAGTCGAGAAAGAAGAAGTGCGGGGCGACAGGGAAGCGGCGCTCACCGCGCACATGCGCGAGCTCGTAAACCGCCGGAAGCGCGACGCTACTTCACGGTCCCGAGCCACCGATCGAGAAAACGATTGATTGCGGGGACGCGCACTTCGGGCGGGACGCTGTGCCCGTACCCCGGCGCGAGCACGAGCTGCTTCGGCTCGCGCAGCAGCTGCCAGAGCGGTAGCGCGCGCGTGAGCCACGGGTCTTCCTCGTCGTAGCCGCCGTTGATCAGGATCTTGGGCGCTCTGATGTACGGCGCGAAGTTGATCGACGACGCCTCGGGGAGCGCAGGGCCGGAGAGCCGCTCGTCGATGCCGCCGCCCATGAGGACTACCGCCTTGAAACGATCGTCCACGCCGGCGAGCACGAGCCGCGATCCCGCGCCCCAGCTCAGCGCGGCGTACGCGAGCCGGCTGCTGTCGATGTCGGCGCGCGTGACGAGATAGTCGAGGCCGCGGCGCAGCTCGGTCGCGTGCAGCACCATCAGATCGCGGAAGCGCACCGACGCCGGATCGGGCGACTCCCATCCGATGCCGAACGGGCGCTCCGTCATGCCCCTGAGCACGAGCGCGAACGCCGCCCGACCCGCGCGAATATTCGGCCCGATCATCAGCTCCGCTTCCTCGGGAACGGTGCGCGCCTGCAGGAACGCCGCGGTGCTCGCGAGATAGACGATCGTCTGATACGGCGGGCGCGCCTGCTTCGGCAGATAGAGATAGCCGAGTGCCGTGTCGCCGTCCTGCACCACGAAGCGGATCTTGAGCCGCGTCCAGTCAGGCGTCACCACGGTGTCGAGCACGGCCGGCTCGAGCGGCCGCGCGTCGTAACGATAGTGCTGTAACAGCGTGGCGAACTGCGCGGGACTGACCGGATGGTACACGGGCGTGCGCGAGTCGAGCGGGATCCGGAACGCGCCCTGGTCGTGCGCGGCACTCGGCGTGGCGAGTCGCGCGCAACGGAATCCGAGCGCGGCCGATGACGCGGTTGGGGCGAGCGCGCCGTAGCGATTGTAGAGATAGATCGGATCTTCCCACGACCCGCCGGTGACGCCATAGCCGCCCGGGACCGGATTCGCGGTCCACTCCTTCACATTGCCCGCCATGTTGTGGGCGCCCCAGATGCTGATGCCGAACGGATAGGCGTCGACGGGCGCCGTGCCGCTCGAGCCGAAGTTGGCGCGGGGCCGGACGCCTTCGCCCGGACTCACGTAGCCCCACGGCAGCAGCACGCCCGTGCCGATCGCGGTCACGCCGTTGCGCGCCGTCTTTTCCCACTCGAACAACGTCGGCAGCCGTTTTCCGCGCGACGCGCAGTATGCGCTCGCTTCGCCCCAGCTCACGCCGGTGACGGGATGCCGCGCCAGCTCGGGCGGAAATTGCTGCCCCGTCCAGCCGCGCGGGCCGGGCATCCCGCTGCGGTCGGTAAAGCGCGCGAGCTCGGCGCGGCGATAGCCGCCGGCAGAGACGAACGCTCGATAGTCCTGATTGCTGACTTCGTAGGCATCGATGAAAAAGTCGGCGAGCTGCGCCTTCAGGCCAAGCGGCATGCTCGGCCCGACGAGCGTGTAGGCGCCGCCGGGAACGAAGGCCATGTCTTTGGTGGAGTCGTGCTGCGGCGCGAGCCGGACGTCGACCGCGAGCGTCGCGCCGGTGCGGTAGCCGCTGCGCTGCGGGCGCGAGCCCCAGGCGACGCTGAGCGTCGCCATGGGATGAAATCCCTGCTTCGTGATCACGAGCCGATAGTCGCCGCGCGCGAAACGGCGCGCGCGGATCGGCGTCTCGCCGAGCAGCACGCTGTCGGGCGCGGCGCTCGAGTCGGCACTGAACGGCCGCGCGTAAACCCGCGCGCCCGACGGCTCGCTCGTCACGCTGATCACGTCGGCGACGAGCGGCTGCACTCGCCGTACCGCGCTGTCGCCAGGCAGCGCCCGCTCCGCTTGTTCGAAGGCGGCGTAGGCCTCGCGATATCGCCCGGAGTCGGCGAGCTGCGCCGCGCGCGCGAGCTGCGTCCGGCCACGCTCCGCCCTGGCGCGGGCGCGCCCCGGCAGCACGATCGCGCCCGCGACGACGAGGACGAGCACCACGAGCGGAACGGCGTAAGCCGGCCGCCGGATGAGGCGCGCGATCGCGCCGAGATCGTCGATCTTCGCCGAGGGCCGCGGCAGCGCGGCGACCATCTCGGCCGCGCTCGCGTAGCGCTCGGCGGGATCCTCGCTGGTCGCGCGCCGGATGACGCGCTGCACATCCTCGGGCGCTTCGGCGCCCACGAGCTCCTGCAGCACCTTGCCCAGCGCGAACACGTCGGTGCGCGCGTCGATCGGGCCGGCGCGGCCCGCGAGGCGCTGCTCGGGGCTCATGTAATCGGGTGTGCCGATCGCGATTCCGGTACCGGTGAGCTTCGAGTCGGCCGACTCGGCGACGGCGCGCGCGATCCCGAAGTCGGCGACCACCGCGTGCCCTTCTTCTATAAGGATGTTCTCGGGCTTCACGTCGCGGTGGATCACGCCGCGGCGATGCGCCGATTCGAGCCCGTCGGCCACTTCGCGCGTGATCCGCAGCGCGTCGTCGAGCGGCAGCTGCTTCTCGCGGTCGATCCGGTGCCGCAGCGTCTCCCCTTCGACATAGGGCATGACGAAGTAGAGCAGCCCGTCGGCTTCGCCCGAATCGAGCAGGGGGAGGATGTGCGGGTGACTGAGCTGCGCGGTGACTTTGATTTCGCGCAAAAAGCGGTCGGGGCCGAGCGCGTGCGCCAGCTCGGGCTTGAAGACCTTGATCGCGACCGGGCGGTCGTGCTTGGTGTCGTGCGCCTTGTACACGATCGCCATGCCGCCCTGGCCGAGCTCGCGCTCGATGGTGTAGCGGCCGCTCAGGGCCCTGGCGAGACGCTCGCGCTGATGCATGCCCCAATCTGCGTCGAAACGAGATCGCTCGCGATCTACGGCGTTATCGAAATCGGCGCGTCAGCGATTAGGCGAGCCAGTGAAACAGGGCTAACGGCGCCCAGACTCCAATCGCGAGCCCGTACAGCAGATCCGCCCACAGGACGCGGGCAATGTTGAGGAAGTACACGATCCCGACGATCGGATAGCTGATGATCGCGAGCGGGCTGAGCCGCTTCGCGGCCGCGGGCATGAGGCGCCAGAGGCTGGCCATATCCTGATTCGACGGAATCGCGTGCATGCCGATGGAAAGGCCGAGCCAGTAGAAGAAGTATCCCAGCGGGTCGCCCACACCCAGCTCCCACACCGGCACGAACGCGGCGCTGCAAAACACCACGCACAGCGCCGAATTCAAAAAGAACGGTCCCATCGCGACGAGAAACATCGAGCGGAAGTTGTCGCTCATCTCATGAATCACGTACCCCGCCGGGTTGCCGACGCGAAAGAACACCACCTGGAACACGGCGAGCTTCTCGAGCCGGCAAAACAGGAGGTGCGCGGCCTCGTGTACGATGACGCCGGGGAAGGTCGCGATCGAGATCAGCCAGCCCGGGATGATGATCATTTGCGCGGCGCGGCTGCGCGGGTGACGCGGAAACGGCGATTGTACTCCGCCTGATCGATGATGATGCGGGTCGCGAGGCGATGCCGGACGCGCTCGGCGTACTCGTCGTAATCCTGTTTGTCCTGCGCCGACCGTGCAGCCGCACGCTCCGCCACCGCGAGCAGGCTCTCGGCCTCGGCGCGGTACGCGGGACTACCGGTGACCGCGTACTTGCACGCGAGCGCGCTCGCCACGCCGGCGATCACCCGCGGGTGCTCCGGCATGAGGGCGAGCGCCTCGCGATTGGCGCTGAGAAAGAGATCGTAGTCCTTGCGCTCGAACGCGTCGCCGCCTCGGACGATCAGCATCACAACCTGGAGCTCCCGCGCTTCCGGGTACTCCTTCGCCGCTTCGCTGATCAGGCGATACGCCGCCGCCGTATGGTTCGTGCCGGCCAGCTTGCCCGCGGAATCGGCTTTCGCCAATGCGCGCGTCGCGCGACGCCAGATCGCGTCGACTTCCTTGAACAGCGGGTCCGAGTCGTAGCGCTCGCGCAGCTGCAGAAATTGCTGCGCGCCGGCGACGTCGCCCGTCATCAGGTACGCTTTGGCGCTGACCAGGATGACGTCCTGATCGCTCGGTGTGATCGGGAGCAGCTCGGCGAAGTGCGTCACCGCCGACTGGTAGTCCTGGCGGTCCATCGCGCGGCGGCCCGCGACGAGGTGCCGCGCGGCAGCGAAGTAGGGGCCGTTGCGCCACAGCGCGAAGGCGAGCAACAAGAGCAGCGCCGCGAAGCTCGCCTTGAGCCAGACCGGAAACGGATAGGCGTACAACGCCTCGCCGCAGCGCGGGCAGAAGGGCAGGCCGCCGATCAGCCGAAAGTCGGTCTCGCCGTTATCGGTGTTGCAGCGCGAGCAGATCGTGGCGTCGAAGATCCGCGTGACTTGCGGTTCGTGCTGCCTGGCTTGCGCCTCGGCGAGGAGGCGATCACCGCACGGCTCGCACACGGTTGCGCCGTCGACGGTGAACATGTCGCCGGCGTGGAACTGCGCACCGCAGGAGGAGCACTTCAGGTGGCGCATCAGGGTCTACTATGCGAGCGATTGCGGGGCTTGGAAAGAGGAAGCGCCCCAAACGTCATAGTGGCTTAATGCCGATCCCCGCGCGCATCTTGGGGTAGGGAGGCCATCACCCAAGCACGGAGTCACGTCATGCGAATCGGAAAAATGATGCACCGAATCCGGAAGAACGTCCCGCTGTTTCCAATGATCCCCATCATCCCCGCGCTCGTCGTGAGCGACGCGGTCCTGACGATTCTCAATTTCCGGCGGCTGAGACGGCTGGACAACAAGGTGCGTTCGCGCTCGTAGCTGCTCTAGACGCGCCAGAACAACCCGAGCACGCGCTCCTCTCCGTCTACTTCCATGAGCTCGAGCGAGACCACGGCGCGTCGCACCTGGCCGGCGAATGTGCGGTAGGTAATGCTGGCTTCGCGGATCGAGCGCCGCTGCTGCAGCTGCTCGGCCAGCGCCTTGTACTCGTCCTGGTCGGGCCACATGCCGATCGTGGCGATGTGCTTGCCGATGAGCGCCGCGGCGCTGCCGTGGCCCACGAGCTCGACGAAGCGCGGGTTCACGTCGGTGAGGATGCGCGACTGGAGCGTGAACACGCACATTCCGGCGGGACTCGCCTCGAACGTCTTGCGGAACCGCTCCTCGGAGTCGCGCTCGGCGCGCTCGCTGTGGCGCTGAGCGGTGACGTCCTCGAAGATGAGCCCGCAGCTGTTGGGCGGGATCGGAAAGACCTTCACCAGGAA
>DASSUS010000035.1:0-8452 GCA_035706765.1 Gemmatimonadales bacterium | reverse complement strand
CCGCTCGATATCTCGAAGTCGCAGCCGTCGATCATGACGGACATCGCGCGGCTGAAGGCCGGCGGGCTGAAGGCGCAGTTCTGGTCGGTGTACGTCCCCGTCGAACTGCAGGGGCAGACGGCGGTGACGGCGACCCTCGAGGAAATCGATACCGTCTACCGCATGCTGGCAAAGTATCCGGAGACGTTCGAGCTGGCGCGCACGCCGGACGATCTCGAGCGGATCGTCAAGCAGGGAAAGATTGCTTCCATGATCGGCATGGAGGGGGGGCACTCGATCGACAACTCGCTCGGCGCGCTGCGCATGTTCTACCAGCTCGGCGCGCGCTACATGACGCTCACGCACTCCAGCAACACGCCGTGGGGAGATTCGGCGACGGACGTGCCCGCGCACGGCGGGCTCGCCCCGTTCGGCGAGGAAGTGGTTCGCGAAATGAACCGCCTCGGCATGCTGGTCGACTTGAGCCACACGTCGCCCGACACGATGGCGGACGCGATCCGCGTGAGCGCGGCGCCGGTGATCTTCTCGCACTCGGACGCGCGCGCGCTCAACGACCATCCCCGCAACGTCCCCGACAACATCCTGCGGATGCTCCCGCAGAACGGCGGCGTCGTGATGGTGACGTTCGTGCCCGGGTTCCTCTCGCCGAAGGTGAACGCGTGGAACGCCGAGCAGTCGGGCGAACAGGCGCGGCTCAAGGCGCTGTATCCGTACGATCCCGACAAGGTGAAGGCCGGTGTGGACGCGTGGACGAAGGCGCATCCGGCGCCGCGCGCCACGGTCGCCGACGTCGCCGACCACATCGACCACATCAAGCAGGTGGCGGGGATCGATCACATCGGCATCGGCAGCGACTTCGACGGGATCACGCAGGTGCCGCTCGGGCTCGAGGACGTCTCGAAGTATCCGGCGGTCACGGCCGAACTGCTGCGCCGCGGCTACTCAGAAGTGGACATCCGCAAGATCCTCGGCGAGAACCTGCTGCGCGCGTGGCGCCAGGCCGACCAGGTCGCGAAGCGCCTGCAGGCGGAGCGCGGACCGTCCACGGCGGTGTTCGACGCAAAGACCGGCAGCGGTCAGTAGCCAGTTACCAGTTACCAGTTACCAGTTACCAGTTACCAGTTACCAGTTGCCAGTTGCCAGTTGGTGCGTGACGGTTCGTTCTTGATTGTCGCGTTGGGGGACTCCACCACGGCGGGCACGCCGGGGTGGATGTCGCCCAGGGAGTTTCCCCCGAAGGGACGCGGCGACGACCGCAGCCAGTACGCGTACTGGCTGATGCACGCCCACCCGGAGTGGACCGTCGTCAATCAGGGGATCAATGGACAGCGCAGCGACGAAATCGCGGCACGCTTCGACGCGGACGTCGCCGCGCTGCGGCCGTCCCTCGTCGTCATCATCGCGGGGGTGAACGACATCTATCAGGGACGTCCCGCGCCGAACGTCATCACGCAACTCGATGCGATGTACCGGCGGGCCGCCGAGCACGGGATTCAGGTCGTCGCCGGAACGATTCTTCCCTACGACACCGCGACGCCGGAGCAGAACGCGCGCATGCGCGAGGTGAACGCGTGGATCACGTCGCGCGCCGAGTCGGACCCGAACGTGCGCGTGGCCGACACACGCGCGGCCGTCGCATCAAGCACCGATCCCGATCGCCTCGCCTCCACGCCGGACGGCCTGCATCCTGACGCCGACGGCTATCGCCGGATGGCAGCCGCAATAGAGGCACAGATCGAGGGCCACAGAAGAACGCAGACCGATAGCCACGGAAAAACACAGAAAGACACAGGCCACAGAAAAACACAGAAAAACACAGACACTGCCGAAGGTAAGCGATGACCCGCCGCGGCCGGAGTACGCGCGCCGTGTGGGTGTCGCGCTGGCTGGAAGATCCGCGTCGTGATCTCCGCTATGCGCTGCGCACGTTCCGCAGGAGCCCCGGTTTCGCCGCGACCGCTGTCTTGTCGCTCGCAGTCGGGATTGCCGCCGCTGCAGGGGCGTTCAGCGTGGTGAACGCGGCACTACTGAGTCCTTTTCCGTTCCCCGACAGCCATCGGCTCGTTCGGCTTGACATGAACGACAAAGGCAAGCCGCGTGCTTTGTTCGTCACGGCGCGACAGCTCGTTGCCCTTCAACAGAGCGACCTCTTCGACGGCGTGTTCGCCTCGAACACCTGGCAGATGACGCTGACCGGCCAGGGCTTCCCGGAGGCGGTGGGCACTCAGCATTTTTCAGCAAACGGGTTGAACGTCCTCGCGGTTCCGCCGCTGCTCGGACGAGTCTTCAACGACGCCGATGGGCCGGCGGGCGAACCGCCCCGACGGGTCGCCGTGGTCACCTATCGGTTCTGGCAACGGCACTTCGGCGGGTCGCCTGAGGCCGTCGGGCAGACCCTCTACTTGAATGGCGAACCCTACACCGTCATTGGCGTGCTGCCACGTCAGTACTTTTCCACCGGTCCGGAGATTCTCATTCCCCTTGATCTGACGTTCGATTCGGACCTCGCATGGGGTGTCCAGGCTCGTCTCAAGCGTGGCGTCACTCCACGCATGGCCGAACAGCGTCTTCAGCCGCTCTTCGACAAGTTCGCCAGGGAGGCGCCGCAACGCTTCCCCAAGGCAATGCGTCCGCTCGTACGAAGTCTGATCGAGACACGGTGGGCGGCCGGCTTCGTGCCGACGCTCCTGTTGATCTTCGCGGCGTCGATGCTGCTGCTCCTGATCGCCTGCGCGAACGTCTCCATCCTGCTGCTGGCGCGCGGGACCGCGCGGGCGCATGAGTTCGTCGTGCGCGCCGCGCTCGGGGCCAGTCGGGGACGGTTGACGAGGCAGCTCCTCGTGGAATCGCTGCTCCTGGCATTCGCCGGCGCAGCACTGGGCATTGTCTTGGGCTACTGGGGTCTGCCGGCGGTGCTCAGGCTCGTGCCTCCCGGTTCGGTTCCGGTTGGAAACCTCCTCGCAACACCCGTCAATGTACCGGTCTTGCTGTTCAGTGCCGGTCTTGCGGTCGCCTCGGCGATGGTTTCCGGACTGTCACCGGCCTTGTCGTTTTCGCGCCCGCGCCTGATGGCGACGGTCCGGACGACCGCCGGCATTCACAGCCGGCGAGCGCATCATCTCCTGCTCGCGGCGCAAGTCGCGGTGACGTTGCTGCTCCTCGCTGGCACCGGTGCGGCTGTCCGCGTGCTCGTCGATCTGTACCGGACATCGCTCGGCTACGATCCGCACCATGTGATCGTCGCGACGATCAACCTTCCAGAGAATAGTTACCGGGAGTGGGCGGACCGCGCCACGTTTTACGAGCGCCTGCGGGATCGGATGACGGAGATACCCCAGGTCGAGTCCGTCGCACTCGCCACCTACAGCGGGATACCACCGCGGTCGGGCGAAAGGTCAGTGATCGAAGTTTCTGGACAGGACACGCCCCAAGAAGCGCCGGTTGTCCAGCGGATCAGCGCGGACTACTTCTCGACGATGAAGATCCCGCTCGTTCGAGGCCGCGTGTGGTCAGATTCAGAGAGCGGTGGGAGGCCCCACGTCGCCGTCGTCAACCAGACCATGGCTCGTGCGTGGTGGCCTGACGAATCCGCGATCGGACGGCGTGTTCGAATGCCCGACTACATCAGGTCACCCAACCCGTACAGGCTGGCGGCGCCCGGGAGCGACGGCTGGTTCGAAATCGTCGGTGTCGCGGGCGACACACCCAATGTCGGTCTCCATGAGCCGCCGGCGCCGTCGATCTACGTGCCGTACACGCTCATGTTGAGCGATTCGCTGAATGTCATCGTGCGGACGAGTCGTGACCCGCTGGCGATGGCCCGTGCGGTTCGGGAGGCGGTGCGCACCGTCGATTCCAGTCAACCCGTCAGCGTCTATACAGCTGAAGGCGCGCTGGCACGGGCCGGCTGGGCCCGTGAGCGGTTCGTGACGCTGCTGTTGCTCGGATTCGCGATGTGTGCGCTGATGCTCGCGATCGTCGGGCTTTACAGTGTCGTGTCGTACTCGGTGTCGTGCCGGTTCAAGGAATTTGGCATCCGTCTGGCGCTCGGTGCCGATCGCGGGCGCATCGTCAACGCTGCGGTGCAGCCGGCGGTCCTGGCCATCGTCGCGGGCCTTTCCGCTGGTCTCGCACTGAGTGTGGGCCTTGACAAGGTCGTCGCCCGATGGGCGATTGGCGATCTGAACGATCCAATCGTGCTCGCCGCCGTCAGCCTGGTACTGTTGGTCGTGGCGATGACGTCCGCCGCGATTCCGGCGAGCCGGGCTGCCTCGATTCAACCGGTCGACGCGCTTCGATTCGACTGAACGAGAACCCGCCGGTCATCGAGACAGCTTCCTTTCTGTGTTATTCCGTGTTTTTCTGTGGCCCGTGTTTTTCTGTGGCCCGTGTTCTTCTGTGGCCCGTATTTTTCTGTGTTCTTCCGTGTTTTTCTGTGGCTCCTATTTCAGCGTCCTTCCGTGGCCGTCAATCCGCGGTCGATGATGTCGAATCCGTGGCGCAGCTCCTCTTCCGTGATCGTCAGCGGCGGATTCGTAAAGAACGTGTTCCACCGCACGAACGTGTACAGCCCTTCGTCGCGGAAGAACTTCCCCAGCCGCTTCATCGGTTCGGACGTGCCGTTGAACGGCGCGAGCGGCTCCATCGACTTCCGATCCTTCACCAGCTCCACCAGCCCGAACAGCCCCAGCGATCGCGTTGCGCCGACGATCTCGTGCTTCGCGGAAAGATCCGCCATCAGCTGCTTCATGATGACGCCCATGCGCTTCGCGTTCTCGATCAGGTGCTCGTCCTGGTAGACGTCGAGGTTCGCGAGCGCCGCGGCGCAGCCGAGCGGATGGCTGTTGTACGTCAGGCCGCCGTAGAACACGTGGTCCCGGAAGTACTCCGCGATCCCGCGGCGCATCCCCACCGCGCCGAGCGGCACGTACGCGCTCGTCAACCCCTTGGCCATCGTCATCAGATCCGGCACGACGTTCCAGTGATTGATGGCAAACCACTCGCCCGTCCGGCCGAACCCGGACATGACCTCGTCGGCGACCATGAGGATCCCGTGCTTCGTGCAGAGATCGCGCACCCCCTGGATGAAGCCGTCCGGCGGCACCAGCACGCCGTTCGTGCCGGTTACCGGCTCGATGAAGAACGCCGCGATCGTCTGCGCCCCTTCGAGCTGGATCGTTTCATCCAGATACGCAAGCGCCTGTTCCGCCGTGTCCCATCCCCGCTGGATGCCGTGATACGGGTTCAGGACGTGGACGACGCCGGGGATGCCCGGTTCCGATGCCACCCGGCGCGGATCCCCGGTCAGCGTCATGCTGCCGGCGGTCGCGCCGTGATACGAGCGGTAGAAGGACATCACCTTGTGCCGGCCTGTGTAGAACCGCGCGAGCTTGATCGCGTTCTCGGTGGCTTCGGAGCCGCCGTTCGTGAAGAAGAACGTGTCGATGTCGCCCGGCGTGATCTCCGCGAGCCGCTCCCCCAGCCGCGCGCGCGCCTCGGTCGCCATGAACGGATTCGCGTAGGCGAGCGTCGCCACCTGCTCCTGGATCGCGCGCACCACGCGTTCGTGGCCGTGGCCGATGTTCACGCACATCAGCTGGCTGTTGAAATCGAGGAAGCGCTTCCCTTCCGGCGTCCAGAACCAGCAGCCCTTGGCGCCGGCCACGGGGATCGGATCGACCGCCGACTGCGCGGACCATTCGTATAACGTGTGGCGTTTTGTCAGGTCGACGATGTCTTTGCCGCTCATCGTGCCGGCAGCGCTTGCGGTCTTCATCGTGTTGCTCCTTCCATCAGTCCATCCCCGGCGGCACGAACCGCCCATCGGCAGCAAGCCATCCGCCATCCGCGAAAAGGATGGTTCCCGTCACGTAGCTGGCCGCGTCGGAGGCCAGGAACACGGCCGGGCCCACCATCTCCTCGGCGCGGCCCCAGCGGTTGAACACGCTCTTGGCGGCGTACGCGCTGTACCACTCGTGATTGTTCTTGATCGGCGCGGTGAGCGGCGTCTCGATGACGCCCGGTCCGATGGCGTTCACGCGGACGCCGTGCGGGCCGAACTCCGCGGCGGCGGTGCGTACGAGCTGCAGGATGCCGGCTTTCGTCGCCGCGTACACCGCCTGTCCCGGCTCGACCACCTGCGATCGGATCGACGAAAACAGCACGATGCTCCCCTTCTTGCGCGCCGTCATGATCCGTCCGGCCGCGCGCAGCACGTTGAAGTTTCCCTTCATGTTGACGTCGATGACGCGCGCGAACTCCTCGTCAGAGTATTTCAGAATCGGCTTGCGGACGTTGATGCTCGGCGTACAGATGACGATGTCCAGCCCGTGGCGCTCCTGCACCTCGTCGAAGGTCCGATCGACGCCGGGCGCGTCGCAGATATCGAGCCGCGCGGACTCGCACACGTACTTGTCCGCTTCCGCCTGCTGCGCGACGCGGCGCGCACCCGCCTCGTTGATGTCGAGGCACACGACGCGCGCCCCCTGGCGTGCACAGCCGAGCGCGACCGCCTCACCGATGCCTGACCCGCCGCCGATGACGACGGCGGTCTTTCCACTCAGATCGAACAGGTTCTTCCCCATCTACGCGATCTCCTCGCGGACGCGCCTGGCGCGCGCGATGAATACGAGCACGAAGCCGGCGGCTGCGGCCGCGAGCCCGAGCAGGTTTGGGTTGAAAATGCCGAAGCCGCGGCCGTCCGTCCAGAAATGGACGGCGACGAGCGTCGCGATGCCCGCGGCGATCGACGCGAGCGCCTCGGGCGTGCCCCCTCGCCGTCCGGCGAGACCCGCGATCACCGGCACGAACAGGCTGACGCCCACCAGCGCGTAGAAGATGCTGAGCGCGCCGATGATCGTCGCCAGCAGGATCGCCAGCACCACGCCCGCGATCCCGCCGGCCACCGCCGCCAGGCGCGCGACGAGCAGCACGCGGCGATCGTCTGCCTCGGGATGCAGGAACCGCTTGTACAGATCCTGGGAGAGCGACGTCGCGAGCATGAAGAGGATCGCGTCGCACGTGCTCACTTCCGCCGAAAACACGGCGGCGAGGCCAAGCGCGCCAAGCCACGGCGGCAGCTCCGTCGCGAGCACCGTCGGCAGTACCAGATTCTGGCTCGCGATGTCGGGGTGCAGGATCCGGCCGGCCACCCCGAAGAACACCGGCACGAACGAGAAGAACATCAGGAACACGGCCTGGACGCCGACGCCAATCTTCACCGCCTGCTCGCTCCTCGCGCCGTACACCTTCTGCACCAGCCCCGGCGACATCATGAACGACGGCCCGAACAGCGCGAGCAGCGCCCACCCGGAGCCGGCCCCCGACGAATGGAGAATGTTGAAGAACCCGTCGGGCAGCCCGGGCGCCGCCATCATCGACGAGAGCCCGCCGACGGACGAGTAGACGATCGGAATGGCCAGCATGAATCCGACGAGCAGCACGACGAGCTGGACGAGGTTCACCCAGGCGGAACTGAGCAGGCCGCCAGCGACGAAGTACACCGTCATGACCGCGGCGCCGATGGCCGCGCCGACCGGCCGCGAGATGCCGGCGACGACGTTCAAGACGGCCGCGCCCGCGATCAGCTGACCCGCCAGAATGAAGAGGGTCCCGACCCAGATCAGCGCGGCGATGATGCCGCGCACCGACGGCCCGTAGCGGTACTCCAGGAAATCGCCGGCCGTGTAGAACCCGTGCGCCTTCGCAAGCCGCCAGATGCGCGGCCCCACCCAGAACGCCAGCACGAGCGAGCCGATGCCGGCGGAGCCGTTCCACCACCACGCGCTCACGCCGTCGCGGAAGGCCAGGCCCGTGGCGCCCACGGTCGTGCCCGCACCGATGTTGGCGGCGAGCACGGTGGAAAAAAGCAGGGGCGCATTCAGTTTGCGTCCCGCCACGAAGAAGTCGCCGCTGCCGCGCACGAGCCGCGCGACCCAGAGGCCGATCGCGGTCAGCAGCACCGAGTAGCCGATGAGGAGGCCGAGATGGAGGCTCACGTCAGAACGTCGGGGGCGTGTTGATCCAGATCAGGACGGCTTCGCTGTCGCCGGGGTTGAACCATCGGTGGCCATGCGTGCTCTCGAACCAGAAGCTGTCGCCGGCATCGAGCACGTAGCACTGCAGCTCGTCGAGCCACAGCTCGAGCGTGCCGGCGAGCATGTAGATGAACTCCTCTCCCTGGTGCGAGTACGAGCCGTCGCTGCCGGCGAGCGGCGCGACGCGAAAGATCATCGACTGGAGCATCGGTGCGCCGGTCGAGAGCAGCTCCATTCGCACCCCGGGATGCACTTCCAGCACGCGCCGGTCCGTCGGACGCACGAGACGGCTCGGATGCCGCGGACTGTGGAACAACTCCATGACGGTCGTGCCGTACGTCTTGGCGAGGCGCTGCAGCGTGGCGACGGACGCGTTGGCGTGCGCGCGTTCGAACGCGCTCAGAAATCCCGCGGAG
>DASSUS010000034.1:0-18355 GCA_035706765.1 Gemmatimonadales bacterium | reverse complement strand
GCGCACGAGCGCGACCACGTCGTCCACGTTCGAGGGAATCGCGACCGCTGCCGGAACGATCCGGTAAATGCCCGCGCCTTCGGCGTACGCCGCGCGCACGCGCGGGTCAGAGTTCAACACGTTCAAAACTTGACACCGGCGAACCCCTCCGTGAAGCTTCGGTGCCGATGGCTAAAGCTCAGCTCATCCATATCGAGGTAGACCGCCGGCTCGGCCACGAGTGGGACGAGTGGAATGGGAAGCCGCTGCCCCAGGGCGGGGACTTCTCCGCCAGACCGGGACTGTTCCTGCGTTTTGCCGCGTTGACGGTGGCTGTGGGGACCGGGACGGTCGCCCTTCTATTGTATCTCATCGGGCCCCGGCTCGGCGGGCTGTGGCAGCCGCTCCCGCAGGCCCTCTGGGTGGCGCTCGGGGCGGCAGCGACGCTCGCATGGCTCTACCTCGCGCTGCTCGTCGTCGCGTTCTACAGCGGCCGCAATCTGCTGCCGGAGCGCCTGCTGGAGCGCGGCCCCTACCTCAAACTGATGAATTACACGTCGCTCGTGGCGCGCGCCTTCGGGAAGCGCGACTGGGTGGAGCACGCGGCGATCGACGTCTACAACACCCTGGCGGTGCGCCGCGGGCGCAAAGTAGGGAAGGGCGAGCTGCTGGTGCTGATCCCCCGCTGCCTGTCGAAGCAGGCGCTCGACGGCGTTCTCGAGATCGCCGGCCGCTACGAGGTGCCGGTGTTCGTCGCGACGCGCGGTCAGCTTGCGCGGCGCGTGATTCGCGAGCGGCGGCCGCGCGCCGTCGTGGCGGTCGCATGCGAGCGGGACATGATGACGGGGCTGCGTGATGTCGCCGGCAAGCTTCCGGTCCTCGGCCTGACGATGCAGCTACCCAACGGCCCCTGTCGCGACGCGGCGATCGATCTGGGCCAGATGGAGAAGTGGGTTCAGGGCCTGATCGCGCAGCGCTAGTCCCGCCGCTAGTAGGTTGTCTCTCCCAGCTTGGCCTTCAACGCCTCCAGCAGCCGCGCCGCGCGGAGCTGACCCGCCGATCCGGGCTCGGCGGACCGCTCGAGATCGCGCGCGGTGCGCGACGGATCTTCCAGCGGTCGATACACGGCCTCGATCGTCACGCGCGATTTCCCTGGAACATCTGGATCAGCCCACAGCCGCAGACGGTGCGTCCCCGCGAACTCGTTCGTTTCGAGCCACGCGTCGCGCAGGTTGACGTAGCGGACGGAGATCGTGTCGGCGGCGAGCAGCTTTTGAGCTTCCTGCGTCACGACGGCCGGCACCGCGTTGATGACCGCGTGCATCGCTTCCGGAATCGGCGCGAACGCCGGCCGCGTGGTGGTCGGCGTGCACGCCGTCGCGACAAGGAGCCCGAACGCGATACGCCGCACGCCGCACGCCGTACGCATCAATGCTTGTGGGGCGGCGTTCCCGGCGGATCGACATGCGCCGGAGCCTTGGTGGAATCGGCGGCTCCGTGATCGTGGTCATCGTCGTGCTCTTCTCCCGGCGCGTGCTCGTGACCGGCCCCGCGGTTCATCAGCTCGGTCTGAAGCACCGAGTCGGGGATGCCCGCCGCGTGCTCGAACATCAGTCGCCCACCGAGGATCCCTGTCCACGCCAGTCCCGCGATCCCGATGACGCTCAGGAACCGGCTGATCGCGAGCTCCTGCGCCGGCATCTGGAACCGCCGCGCCATTTTCCAGATCAGCACGATCGTGAACAGGCTCATGGTAATGAGCGCGATGTTTTCGTGCTTCTCCATGATCTCGTGAATCGCAGTTCCGTGCTCGATCGAGTCTTCAGCGAGCTCCCCCGCGATCACGGCGGCCCAGCCGCCGATGACGCCGGCCCACAGCGTCCAGATTGCCGCCCAGGCGAGCGATTCGCGTTTGCGCGCCGCGGCTGCCAGGTCGAACAGCACCGCAACGACCAGCAATGCAGCCGGCAGATCGTTGAGCAGAGCGTGCCAGCGAGGAGCGTCGTAGCCGAGCATTAGAGTCCCAGGTTGTTGACGACGGGTGGGTTTGCCGAGTAGTCGTAGAAGCCCTTCCCGCTCTTCTTGCCGTACATCCCCGCCAGCACCATCCGCTTGAGCAACGGTGGCGGCGCGTACCGCGCTTCACGGTATTCCTTGAACATGATCTCGGCGATGTGGTGCGTCGTGTCGAGACCCACGAAGTCGAGCAGCGTGAGCGGTCCCATCGGGTAGCCGCAGCCGAGCTGCATCGCCTTGTCGATATCGGGCACCGTCCCCACACCGCGCTCCACGGCGCGAATCGCGTCGAGCAGATACGGCACCAGCAGCAGGTTCACGATGAAGCCCGAGTTGTCCTTGGCGGCGACCGGTTCCTTGCGCAACGAGGCCGCGAACGAGAACGCGCGCTTGAACGTCTCCTCGGACGTCGTGACGGTGCGCACCACCTCGACCAGCGCCATCAGCGGCACGGGATTGAAGAAGTGCAGCCCCACGAACCGGTCCGGACGCGCGGTGGCCGCGGCCATCTCGGCGATCGTGAGGCTCGAGGTGTTGGAAGCGAAGATCGTCCCCGGTCCGCACAATCCGTCGAGCTCTTTGAACAGCGCGTTCTTCAGGGCGAGATCTTCGGTGATCGCTTCGATCACGATGTCGACCGGTTTCAGATCGGCAACGCTGGTGGTAAACGAAAGGCGCTTGAGCGTGGCATCGCGGTCGGCAGCGGGCAGTTTCCCTTTTTCGACGAATTTCGCGAGCGACTTCTCGATCCCCGCGCGGCCGCGATCCAGCAGTTCCTTGGACACGTCGCGCACGATCGTTTCGTATCCGGCGGTGGCGGCGACCTGGGCGATGCCGCTGCCCATCAGGCCACACCCCAGCACCCCGACGCGCTTGATCTCAGGCATGACGGTGTCAGCTCCTGGGCTTCGGCTTGGGATTCTCGAAAACCTTGCGGACTTCTTCGGCGATCCGGGCAAACGGGAGCGCGGGCTGCGAGCCGCCGCGGATCTCGCCGCGCTCGAGCCGGTCGAGCGCCTGCTCGAGGCCGATCTGAACACGCTCGTTCGCGCTGCGATGCGTGCGCGCGATCGCCGCGCCGCCGATCGTCAGCCCAACGCCCGGCACCATCATCAGGATCTGCGCGATCGCGAGCGGAGGGGCAATGAGCGCCGTCGCGCCGGTCAGTCCCCATCCGACTGTGGCCAACACGACCCCGCCGGAGATGCGATTGCGGCGCTGCTGGCTGACGTCGGCCTCGAGCCGCACCAGGCAGAAACCGGGCTCGAGCTGCGCGATTTGGGACGTGATCTGGGCGGCACTCGCGAGCGAATACCGCCGCCGGCCGGAGAGCGCGCGCTGAATCGAAGCGAAGGCGCCCGCCTTGGGCTCCCACGTGGTCCGATCCGCATACTGCCGCTTGGGCTGCAGCAGCTCTTCATCCAGCATCCAGCGGCTCAGCGCCCGCTCGACGCTGGCGCGATCTCCCGGGACCACCCGGTGCGCGGAGACGGCCCTGGGGCCGGTGAGCCAGGCCCACGTGCCGGCCGATCCCTCGTCCGCGGCGCGCGTCTGTTCTTCGAGCATCGCCTGGCGCAGATACCCTTCCGGGATCCCGACGTCTTTTCCGAGCGCCAGGACTTCCTGGCTCGTCAGCCCTTCACCGATCTCCGCCGAGCCGGCCTGCAGCTCCGCGGCGCGCCGGACGATCCGTTCCAGGGCTTTCTTGTCGATCAGATCAGTCATAACGCTTCAACGATGACCGCCGCTCCTTGACCGCCGCCGATGCACGCCGCGCCGAGGCCGAACCGTTTCCTGGCGCGACGCAGCGCGTGCAGCAGATGGATCGTGATGCGAGTGCCGCTGGCCGCGAGCGGGTGGCCGATCGCGATCGCGCCGCCGCACGCGTTGGTGCGGCTCCGATCGAGACCGAGCTCGCGCTCGACGGCGAGATACTGCGGCGCGAACGCTTCGTTCACTTCGACGAGATCCATCTGATCGAGTTTCATCCCCGCTTTGGCGAGCACCTTGCGCGCCGCGGGCGCGGGACCGATGCCCATGTGCTTCGGCTCGACGCCGGCCACCGCCCAGGCCACCAGGCGCCCGAGCGGCTTCAGGTTGTGAGCCCGGGCGTACTCGTCGCTCGCGATCACGGTCGCCGCGCCGCCGTCGGAAATCCCCGACGCGTTTCCGGCGGTGACGAGCCCGTCTTTCTTGAAGTAGGGCTTCAGCGTGCTCAGAATCTCGAGCGTCGTCTCGGGACGCATGTGCTCGTCGGCGCGAAATTCGACTTCTTTCCCTTTCACCCTGACCGTGACGGGCACGACCTCGTCCTGGAACACGCACGCGTCCCAGGCTTCCTTCGCCCGCTTCTGAGACGCGACGGCCACCTCATCGACTTCCTTGCGCGTGAGTTTGTACTTCTCGGCCAGGCTTTCGGCGGTCTCGGCCATGGAGAGGCCGCACTGCGGATCCTTGAGCGATTCCCACAGCAAGTCCTCGAGCGGCGCCGGGCCGAGCCGGAGTCCCCAGCGCGCGCCGCGCACCACGTGCGGCGCCTGGCTCATCGACTCCGCGCCCCCCGCGAGCACCGCCTCGGCTTCACCGAGCAGGATCAGCTGCGCGCCCTGGGTAATCGCTTCGAAGCCCGACCCGCACAGCCGGTTCACGGTGACGGCGGGCGTCTCGATCGGCAGGCCCGCCTTGAGCCCGACGTGACGCGCCATGTAAATCGCGTCCGCCGAGGTCTGAAGCGCGTTGCCGAAGACGACATGCCCGAAGTCGTTCGCCGGAACGCCCGAGCGCTGGATCGCGTGCCGCGACGCGGCCGCCCCCAGATCGATCGCCGACACGTCTTTCAAAGAGCCGCCGAACGCGCCGAAGCCGGTCCGCACACCGGACAGGAAGACGACGTCCTTACTGGCGCCCTGGGTTTTCATGACACTTACTCCGCATTCGAGACTGTAGAAAATATAGCCACCCGCGTTGCCATCGGCCGCGCACGCGTCTATGGTGCAGTACACGCGAGGGAGGAGGGCAGATCGTGACGATTCAGGACACGTGGTTTTGGGCTGTAGGACTGCTCGTCGCCGCCGTCGTGGTGGCACTGCTCGTGCACCGGGCCGCCTTCGCGATCCTGGATCGCCTGACGACGCGAACCGGCCTCAGTTGGGACGGCTCGGTCGTCAGGCGCGCGCGGGGGCCCGCCCGCCTCGCGCTGGTGCTGTTCGCGATCCTGTTCGTGATGCCGCAGGCGCAGCTCGACACGATCGCGCGCGCCGCGGTCGAGCGGCTGGTGGCGATCGGGTTGATCGGGTGCGTGGCCTGGGCCGTGATCGCGCTCGTGGACGTCGTCGGCGACGTGGTCCGCTCCCGGTTCAGCATGGACGTCGCCGACAACCTGGAGGCGCGGCGGGTCATGACCCAGGTCCAGGTGCTGCGCCGCGTCGTGCTCGTGCTGGTGACGATCGTGGCGATCGGCGTCGCGCTGATGACCTTCCCGACGATTCGCCAAATCGGAACCAGCCTGCTCGCCTCGGCGGGCATCGCCGGGATCATCGTCGGCATGGCGCTGCGTCCCACGCTCTCGAACCTGCTGGCCGGCGTGCAGATCGCGCTCACGCAGCCGATTCGATTGCAGGACGCGGTCATCGTCGAAGGCGAGTGGGGCTGGATCGAGGAGATCACCACGACGTACGTGGTCGTGAAGATCTGGGACCTGCGGCGCCTGGTGCTGCCGCTGAGCTATTTCGTGGAGAAGCCATTCCAGAACTGGACGCGCACGACGGCGCGGCTGCTCGGCTCGGTCTATCTCTACGTGGACTATACGGTGTCGGTGGAGGCGGTGCGAGCGGAGCTGCGGCGGATCGTCGAGAGCACCGACCTGTGGATGGGAGAAGTGTGCGCGCTCCACGTCACCGACGCGCGCGAGCAGTCGCTGGAGCTGCGGGCGATCGCCGATGCGCGTGACGCGGGCACGGCGTGGGAGCTGCGATGCTTCATCCGCGAGAAGCTGATCGCGTATCTGCAGCGCGAGGCGCCGGACGCGCTGCCACGCGCTCGCGTGGTGCTGGAGCGGGAGACGACTACAACGCGCCAGCCACCGCGCGCGCGGCCTCGGCGGTAGAAGCAGTGCCGCCGAGATCCGGCGTCCGGATTCCTGCCTTCAGAGTCACCCGTACGGCGTTCGACAAATCGTTGCCTGCCTCGGGGTACCCCAGATGCTCGAGCATCAGCGCGCCGGTGAGAATCGCGGCCATCGGATTCGCGACACCCTTTCCCGCGAGCGGCGGCGCCGAGCCGTGCACCGGCTCGAACAGCCCGCCGCGCCGGCCGGGATGCAGGTTGGCGCTCGCCGCGATGCCAAGTCCCCCCACGAGTCCCGCGCCGAGATCCGAGAGGATGTCGCCGTAGAGGTTGTTGGTCACGATGACCTGAAACCGTCCTGGCTCACGCACCAGCTCCAGCGCCAGGGCGTCGACGTAGCGGTGCTCCGCCTCGATTCCCGCATACTCGCGCGCGACGGTCTTGAACTTCTCCTGCCAGATCCGGTGGGTGGGAATCGCGTTCGACTTGTCGCTCATCGTGACGCGCTTCTTGCCGTGCTTCTTCGCCCACTCGAACGCCGCGCGGATGATCCGTTCGACGCCCCGGTCGGTGTTCACCTCTTCGGCGATGTGCTCGTCGCCGCTCGAACGGCCGCGCCCCAAATACTGGCCTTCGGTGTTTTCGCGAAAGATGACGAAATCAATGGTCGGGCCGTTCAAGCGTAGCGGGGTGAGATCGGGGTGCAGCAAGGTCACCGGTCGAAAATTCACGTACAGGTCGAGCTTGAATCGCAGGCCGAGCAGGATGTCGCGCGCGTGCTCATTGCCCGGAACTCTCGGGTCCCCGAGCGCCCCAAGAAAGATCGCGTCGACGTCGTCGCGCAGGTGGGTGAATGCCGAGTCGGGCAGCGTTTCGCGGGTCGTCAGGTAATGATCGGCGGAGTGGGGAAGGCGCTCCCAGGCGAACGCAACGCCGTGCTTTCGGGCCGCGCGTTCGACGATCGGAATCGCCGCCTCGATAACTTCGGGCCCGATGCCGTCTCCAGCAATGACTGCGACCTGATACGTCTTCAACGGGCCGTCACTCAAATCCCGTAGGCTTGCCGCAGCTCAAGCAGTACGCCCACCCCACATCGACGCCGCTGCCGCAGCCGGGGCACTTGAGATCCCCTTCCTGCGGCTGACCGCAATGCGGGCAGAAGCGCGCCTCGCGGTTGGAGGGCAGCACGCCGCCGCAGTACTCGCACCGGTTCTCGCTGAGGATGTCGGGCGGCCGGGCGACGCGAAACCGGTCGGGATGGACGAAGTGGGGCTTCGGTGCGGGCGCCGGCGCTGCCGGCGGCGGGATCGGGTTCTCACCCGTGGTGTCGAGCAGCTCCTCGTCGCCTTCGTCCGACGGCGGCGCGTACGCTCGATCCGCCATCAGGACCCGCTCGGCGGCGCGCCCATTGACCATCACTTGGGCATCGGGGAAGCTGCGGAAGTAGGCGGGGTCGGGATTGATCGTCGCGATCTCGCGCTGCATCGCCTCGCGCACGCTCTCGGGCTCGAGCTGCACGTAGTTGCGCTCGCCCGCGAGCAGCCGCAGCACCGCCATTTCGTAATCCTGATGCGTCGCGACGTTGAGCTGCGACCGATTGGAGCGGTAGGGCACCAGCCGCTCGTGAATCTCGGCGGCGGGAAACGGCACGGCGACGCGCGTCTCGCGCGCCAGCGCCGCGACGAGCAGGCCGAACAATCGGTCTAATTCGTCCACAGGCTAAAGCCTGCACTCGGCCATCACTGTCCTTAGGGACAGTGTCTGCCGAGCACACCGTTCAGGGTGTGTATAGAACTCAGGAGCCATTTCGCCAGGCCGACATCCACTTGTCGTACAGGACCGGAATGACGCCACCCTGCTGAAGCACCTCCACGCCCGACGGGTCGCGATACGCCTTCCGATAGAACACGTGCGTGACGCCGGAGTTGATGATGAGCTTGGCGCACATGACGCACGGCGACGCGCTCACGAACACCACCTTGTCGCGCACATTGCCCGGTGCCTTCACGAGCGCGTTCATCTCGGAGTGAATGCAGCCGCAGTTTCCCGGGACCGCCGAGTCGCATTTGTTGGGCAGGCCGCGCGCGTTGCCGTTGTAGCCGATCGCCAGAACGTTCTCGAGCCGCTGATCGGTCACCACCGTGCCCACCTGGAGTCGCACGCAGGTCGAGCGCTTGGCGAGCTCCTCCGCCATGCGCATGTAGACCTCGTACAGCGGAATCCGGTCGGCGGCAACGGACTGATCCGACGCGACCAGATGGTCCCTACTTGATCCGCTCATGCAGCTCCTTGTCGGGATCGAAGTCCAGGTACTTGCCGCGCGCCCGCTGTTGCGCGAGCCAGGTGTCGAAGTGGGAAGGGATCAGGCCGTTGGAACGCTCCTGCCGCTCGGCCGCGCGGATCGCCATGTGGTTGGCGTATTCGTTCTTCACATGCTCGTTGTGGCCGCGAACCCAGCGCCAATCCACCGTATGGTGGGCCGCCACCTGGGCCAGCGCCTGCCACAGCTCGCGGTTCTCGAGCGTGCCGGTCTTGCGCCGCCAGCCGCGCGCCTGCCATCCCGGAAGCCATTCGTTCATCCCTTTGACGAGGTACTCGGAATCGGAGATGAAGCGGACGTGCGCGTTGCGCCACTGGCGCCGGATCCACTCCAGCACGGCAATCGCCCCCGCCAGCGCCATCCTGTTGTTGGTGGTCTGCGGGGAGCAGTCGAAGAAATCCCACCGGGCCACGCTGTCGCCCGCCGGCGCCTCGATCAGCGCGGCGTTCCCGCCCCGGCTCGCTTTGGTGGAGTCGTTGCCGAGACAGCTCTCGTCGGCGTGCACCAGCACGAACGGAGGATTGGAGCTCATGGTTGAATGACGACCGGAATATCGGTGTGCAACAGAATCTCCTCAGCGTGTGATACCGTCACCGCGGCGCGCTTGCCGACGTGGGCGCCGGCGAACAGCGCGTCACATTGCGTCTGCTGAATCACCCGGGCCACTGCCTCGCCCGGCGTGCCGCGCTCGAGATGGGTCACGAACGCGACCCCTTGCAACGACAGGAGCGCCTCCGCCTCTCCCACCACCATCGTGCCCATCGCGGGGTCGATCGTCGCGTGAATCACGTGAATCGTGCTCTGCGTGACGCTCGCGAATCGCGCCGCCAGCTCGAGCGCTCGCTGTGCCGTTTCGCGGCCGTCGTATGCAATCGCGCAGCGGTCCATCGGAGATGGCTTGCTCGCGCACACGATGACGCTGCGCTCCGCGATCCGAATCAGCGAGGCTACCGTCCCGCCGATCACGTCGGCGCCGGCGGACGAGCGGCCGCGCCGTCCCACCAGCACGGTGTCCGCGTCGAGCGCCAGAGCGGCGAGCTCCGCGTCCGGGCTGCCGTCGCACAGCAGCGTCTCCGCGGCCAGGCCCGCGTCCTGCACCCTCTCACCCGCCCGCTCGAGCAGCTTCGCGCCGTCTGAGCCCCGCTCCCGCACGTGCGCGACGACGAGCTTCGACTTGAACCTCGTGCCCAGCATGATCGCCTGTTCCAGCGCCTCATCGGCGTTGGGACTCCCATCCAGCCCGATCAGCAAGCGAGTGAACACAGTTCGAACGCCGCTACGAGAGCACCGCGAAACTCTCCAGGTCGCGCAACGGGAACGTCAGCACCTCACCGGTCATCGGCAGCCGGCCCGCGAGCACGTCGTCGCGCCCGCTCGTCTCGAGCCGTTCGGCCACCACGACATATTCGGTGCCCCGGCGCCGCAGCGCTACCCGCCGGCGCTCGCGCACGGCGCGCTCCAGCGCGTCGAGGGCGTCGGGGGTCAAGGCTCGATATTCCCGGATCGGAGGGGTGGGCACTGCGATCAGGACACCGTGATCGTCCCCGCAGTTCCGCGCACGATGCGACCGATGCGTGCCGCAACCGGTGTCGCCTCGCGCTCGAGCGTGGACACCAGGGTATTCACGCGAGCCTCTTCGACCGCGATCAGAAGTCCCCCCGAGGTCTGCGCATCGAACAGCAGCACGCGCAACGGTTCGGGCACGCCCGCGCCGAACTTCACGAACGGCTCCAGGGTCTCGCGATTACGCCTGGTTCCGCCGGGGATCGAGCCCTGCTCGGCGAGCTCCATCGCCTTGGGAAGCAGGGGAATAGAGGCGGCATCGAGCTCGGCGGCCATGCCGCTCGCATTAAGCATGTTGTGCAGATGGCCCAGCAGGCCAAACCCGGTGACGTCAGTGGCGGCGTGAACGCCGCCGCCGGTGGCGCGCATCGCCCGCGCGGCCCCCGCGTTGAGCGTGGTCATCGACTTCACGGCGGGCGCGAGCTCCGCGGGGCCGACAAGATCGCGCTTGAGCGCGGTCGACAGCACGCCCGTGCCGATCGGCTTGGTCAGGACCAGTACGTCGCCGGCGCGCGCGCGCGCGAGCGTAACGATCCGATTCGGGTGCGCTTCGCCGATCACCACCATGCCGTACTTCGGCTCCGGATCGTCCACCGAGTGCCCGCCGAGCACGAACGCGCCCGCTTCCTGCGCGATCTCGGCGCCGCCGCGCAGCACCTCGCCGAGCAGGTCATAGGGCAGCGTGTCGCGCGGCCAGCCAACGAGATTGAGCGCGAACAGCGGCGTCGCGCCCATCGCATAAATGTCGGAGAAGGCGTTGGCGGCGGCGATCCGGCCGAAATCGTACGCGTCGTCCACGATCGGCGTGAAGAAGTCGATCGTGGCGACGATCGCGCGATCAGGCGCGACTTGATACACCGCGGCATCATCCCGCGTCGATGCGTCGACCAGGACTCGCGGATCCTTCAGTGCAGGCACGTGGCGCAAGACCTGCGCCAACTCGGCCGGGCCGAGTTTGCAGGCTCAGCCGGCGCCGTGCGAGAGCGCGGTCAGTCGAATCGTGCTCATGGTCCTGCGAAGATAGCTATGAAAGTGACCAGGCGAGCAGGCCGCCCGCGACGATGTAGCGCGCGACATCGGCCGCTGCATGCGCCATCAGATGGCGCCGCCGCGGGACATCGACGTGTTGCCACATCACCAGCCGGCGCGGAAACGCGACGAGCAATCCCAACAGCGTGAACAGCAGCCACCATCCACCTGCGCCGAGCGAATCGAACCACAGCGATGTGAGCAGCGTGAGCACGCCCGCTTCCGCGAGTCGCCACCCGCACTCCCACCGGCTCGGGTTCCAGGGGAGCGGCGGTTGCTGCTCGGGTGGCTGATCCCAGCGATAGCCCACCGGCGGCGCGAGACAGAACAGCGCGGCCACCGGGAGCCACGCGACGATCAACCGCCCGAATGTCACTTCAGTGGCGGAGGTATCCGGGACCCCTGAGGCCCCGGCCCGGCCGCGCGCCGGTCAGCTGTCCGGCTCGCAGCACGACCTGCCCATTCACGAGCACGAGCTCGATTCCGGCCGACGGCTGATGCGGGTTCTCGAAGGTGGCGCGGTCGATCACGGTCTCCGGATTGAACACGGTGATGTCGGCGAACATCCCCGGCCGAATCAGCCCGCGGTCGCTGAGTCCCACGCGCTGCGCCGCGAGCGACGTCATCTTCCGGATCGCGTACTCGAGCGGCATCAGCTTCTGCTCGCGCACGTAACGGCCCAATATGCGCGTGAACGAGCCGTAGGTGCGCGGATGCGGCCGGATGTCGGCGAACGGACCGTCGGGCGCGACGCCGCCGTAGTCGGTGTTCACCGACACCCACCAGCTCTTCATCGCGGCCTGCAGGTCCTGCTCGTTCATCGAGAAATAGATGGCGCCGGTGCGGCTGTGATCGGCGATCAGAATGTCGAACAGCGTCTCGACGGGATCACGCCCCCGCGCCCGCGCGACTTCGCCCACGCGCTTGCCCTGCAGGTATTTGAGCGAGTCCTCGAAGGTGCTGGAGATCAGAATGCCGTTCGCGCCGTCGGCCCCGCGCCACATGTTCTCGCCGCGCCGCGCGGCAGCCGTGCCGACCATCTCTTCACGAATTCGCGCCCGCGTGCCGGGATCGCGGAGCCGGATCAGGAGCGAATCCCGGCCGCCCGAGAGCGCCCACACCGGAATGGTGGCGTCGAGCGACGTGGCCGAGGCGATGTAGGAGTACTGATCCGCGGTCACGTCGATGCCGGCCGCGCGGGCCGAATCGATCCGCGCGAGCACGTGCGGCATGCGGCCCCAGTTGGGCCGGCCCGAGACTTTTAGATGCCAGATCTCGACGGGGATATCGGCCGCGCGCGCGATGACGAACGTCTCGTCCAGTGCCGCGTCGATTCCCGCGCCTTCATTGCGCATGTGCGTCGCGTAGATGCCGCCGTGCCGGCTCGCGACGCGCGCGAGCGCGATCAGCTCGCTCGTGGGCGCATAGATCGCCGGCGCGTAGATGAGCGATGTCGAGAGGCCCAGCGCCCCCTGGCGCATCGCGGTATCGACGAGCGCCTCCATGCGGGCCAGCTCCTGCGGCGTCGCGATCCGATCCTCTTCTCCCACGACGGCGCGCCGCACCTGCGTCGCGCCGACGAACGTGGCGATGTTGATCGTGGGCGGCGTGCGCTCGAGCCGCCGGAAATAGCCGTCCAGATCGCGCCAGTCGACGTCGAGATGAAAGCGCTGCAGGTACGCGGAGTCCGACGCCACCATCCGCTCGGTGAGCGGCGCCGCCGATTCGCCTTCGCCCGTCACTTCGGTCGTGATGCCCTGCGTCACTTTGCTGAGCACGCGATTGTCGATCAGCGCGTTGGTCTCGGACTGCCCCAACATGTCGATGAACCCGGGCGCGACCACGAGGCCGGTGACATCGATCGTGTCGCGCGCCTGCGCGCCGCGCAGATACCCCACCGCCGCGATGCGATCGCCGCTCAGCGCAACGTCGCCCCGGTAGCGCGGATTGCCGCTGCCGTCCACGATCCCGCCGCCCTTGAGCAGCAGGTCGTATGGCCCGTCGCGGCCTGCCGGGGTGCCCATGCCGCATCCGGCTACTAAAGGAAGGAGCCACAGGTAGCGGGTAGCCGACGGCCGGTAGCTCATCGCCAGCTCCTTCTCAGCGAGTCGGGCCGGATCACGCGACCGCGCAGGATCACCATCTCGATGTTGCGAGTCGCGCGGATGTCGTTCACGGGGTTCGCGTTCAGCACCACGAGGTCCGCCACCTTGCCGGCGGCGATCATCCCGAGAGAATCGGCGCGCAACAGCTGCGCGTTGCGGCGCGTGGCCGCGGTGATCGCCTCGATCGGCGTAAGTCCCGCGTTCACGAGCAGCGCCAGCTCTTCATGCATGGAGTAGCCCGGAATGATCAGCTGGTTGGCCGCGTCCGTCCCTGCGGCGATGGCGCCCCCGGCGCGGCGGTACTCGCGCACGAACTGATCCTGGCGGCGGCGCGAGCGCCGAAACGCGTCGAAGTCGCTCGCCTGCCATCCGGTGCGCCGCAGCAGACTGGGCACGCTGCGCACGCTCTCGGCGTTGTCCGGCACGTCCTCCATCCCGGGGCGAGTCAGCAGAATCGGATTATCCAGGCGCGACAGCATGTCGTGAATCACGAGCGTCGGAACGATCGTCACGCGCGTCTGCGCGAGCTGGCGGGCGGTGCGCGCGACGGTGGCTGAATCGAGCGTAGCCCAGCCTTTTTCTTCCCTGGTCCAGCCGGACAAGAACGACCCGTGCGCGTCGGCGTACGACGGATCGCCGGTCGCGGCCTGGACCACGCCCGCCATATGCTCGATCGACACGACGCCGGCGCGCGCCGCGGTGAGCGCGTCGGTCTTACCGAGGTGCGCGGCGACCGGCAGCCGCAGCTTTTCCGCTTCATCGAGCAGCGGCCGCAGCAGGCCGGGCGTGATCTTGGTGTAGACCTTGAGATAATCGACGCCGGCCACCGCATGCTGATCCACCGCGCGGCGCGCCTGGTCGCCGGTCGAGACGCCGCTCGCGTTGGGATAGGTGGTCGGCGTTCCGTCGATCATCGCCCCCGCGACGAACATCCGGGGGCCGAGCACCGAGCCGAGATTGAACGCGTTCTTGAGCGCGAGCGCATCATCGGTGCCGCCGTGCAGGTCGCGCACCGTCGTGACGCCCCACGCGACGTAGCGGCCCGCCGCCCAGCGCTCCACGTGCGCGTGTCCGTCGATCAGCCCGGGGATGATCGTCTTCCCGGCGAGATTGATGCGCTCGGCGCCGCGCGGAATCTCGATCTGGTTCACGCGCGCCACCGCTTCGATGCGGCCGTTGCGGACGATGATCACGGCGTCGCGCTTCGGCTCGCCTCCGGTGCCGTCGATCAGCGTCGCTCCCTCGAGCGCGATGACGCTGTCGCCGCCGCCGGGCCTCAGCTTATTGCAGCCCGCGACCAGAAGCAGTGATAAGACGGCCAGACGGCCGGCCGGGCGGACGGCCTGCATCATTTGGGATCTGCGGACGAATGGTCGTGCAGGATCTTCCAGCCCTCACCCTGCTTCTGGAGAACGAGCGTGAATGGTCCGCTCGCTACCACCGAGTCGCCCCGCGAGAGCTTGAAGCGCGCGGTTGCGTACGCCAGGCCTGTTGTCAGCGCGCGCACGCGCACTTCGTCGAACGACAGCGAATCGTGCGATTTGCCGGGCGCGAAGTAGTTCCGGTAGTACCGGTCGTACATGGGCTGCCAGCCGTATTGCACATGCCCGCCTGCCACATAGCCGGTCAGCGAATCCTTCGCGTAATCGCTCATGAAGCCATCCAGGTCGCCGCGATTCCAGTCGGCCGCCGAGCGCTGCAGCATCGCGCCGATTTCCTGTTGAGGATCGCCGAGCTTCTGTCTGGGTGCTGAGCACGCGGCTATCACCGCGATGACGACGTACGACGCACGACGCACGTGACGGTTCTCCTTAATGTGACGCGCGGGAGCGCCTCAACGAGACGCTCCCGCGGGTGTCGGAGTGATCTGATCTAGCGACGGCGTTTCTTCTTGGTGGCCTTTTTCTTTTTCGTTGCCTTCTTCTTCGCTTTGGGCCGCGACTTCTTCGCCGCTTTCTTTTTCTTCTTCTTGGCCTTCGGCTTGGAAGAAGAACGCGCGGGCCGCGACTCTTCCTCCGGCATCGACGACGGGGTCGGCGCCGGAGTGGGGGCAGACGGGAACATCGGTTCCATGAACCCCGGTCCGGGCCAACTGCTCTCCGTGGAATCCATCTGCTGAAGCATCGGATCTCTCCTATGCTGGTAAGGTGCGAGGGCGGCTGGGTGGCCTATAGCTTACCGCCGGATTTTGACCTCGCAAGTGACACGCGCTACGGCCTTTTGGGCCCCTTTCATCGCGGTCCGCCGTGACAAGTTGGCTTGACAACGCCATTTAGCATTTCACATGTTCGACGACCCATGACCAGCCGTGGATTTTTCGCCACCGTTGCCGGCGTCCTGCTCAGCGTCCCCGCACTCGCGGCGGCGCAAAACGTCGCCGAAGTCCAGGTCGCCCCTCCTTCCATCAATATTCGGGTTGGGGAACGGACCGGCCTGCTCGCCACGGCATTCGACCGGATCGGGAACGTCATCCCGACCGTCCGCATCATCTGGTCCTCGAACAACATCAACATCGCCCGGGTCGACAACAACGGCACGGTGACCGGCGTCGGCAACGGCGTGGCCCTGATCGAGGCCCGGGTTGGGAGCCGACGGGGCCAAGCCACCGTTCAGGTGACCGGAGGCGCCGGAGCCCCGGCTCCAGCTCCACCTCCCGGTGGTGCCCCGCCCGGACCGCCCGCGCCACCCCCGCCGCCGCCTCCCCCGGCATTCAATCCCCTGGCCGGGCAGCCCGCGGGCAGTGGACCCGCCGCCGCGCTCCGGCTCGAGCCGGGCGTCGTCTACCTGCTGCCCTCGGAGAACACGCGCGTCTCCCCACGCGCGCTGCGTGACGACGGCTCACCGGCGGCGCCGGTGCTCGTGACCTGGACGTCGCTTCGCCCCGACGTGGCGAGCGTCGATCAGAGCGGCAACGTCGTGGCGCTCTCCCCGGGCCAGGGCACGATTCAGGCGACGGCGGCAGGCGGACTTACGGCGACCGCGCCGGTCGTGGTGCAGCAGGCCGACTTCAGCGTTCAGGAGGGTGCGCAGATCGCGCTCTCGCCCGGCGAGGTCGACACGCTGCATGTGATCGTCGCGAACCAGAGCAATCGGACCGTGAATCCGCTCGTGCTGCAGTGGTCGTCGAACGATCAAAGCGTGGCACGGGTGAGCCTCGCCGGCGTCGTCACCGCAGCGGGTCCGGGGAAGACGACGCTCACGGTGTCGGGTCTGCTGCAGAGCAAGACAGTCGAAGTGTCGGTCCATCAGGTCGTCGACAAACTGTCCGTGCGGCCGCGCCTGTCGGCCGAGGTGCAGGTGCCGCTCACCGGCACCGCGCGGTTCGAGGCGCAAGCGCTGACCGCGGACAACGCGCCGGTCCCGGAAGCGCCGCTGCGCTGGAGCGTGGCCGATCCCGCGATCGCGAGCTTCGATCCGCAGACCGGCATCCTCACCGGCCGGTCGGTCGGCAAGACGCAGCTCACGGTCCGCGGCCCGAGCTCCGGGCTCGCGGTCTCCTGGAACGTCGCGGTCATTGCCGGCGCGCCCCGCTTCACCCAGCCACGCGTGGGACTCGGCCTGAACGAGCGCCACACGCTGCGCGCGAACTACACCGATGACCAGGGCAACATCCTGGGACCCGCGGGCAACCTCACGTGGACTTCCGACAATCAGCAGGTAGCGACGGTCGGCGAAGACGGCACAGTGGCGGGGACGGGCTACGGGCATGCTCGCATCACCGCGTCGGCGCCGGGCGGCAAGAGCACGACGGCCGATGTCTACGTGGTGGGCGAGATCATCGTGGCGAGCTCGCGGGCGGGGCCGGGCAAGTTCCAGCTCTACTCGGTCGAGCGCTCGAATCTGGCCCAGTTCACCAAGCTGTCCAGCGACACCGCGTCGGCGAGCGAGCCCGCCTTCTCGCCCGACGGCTCGCGGATCGCGTTCGTGTCCCAGCGCGACGGGAACGCCGAGATCTACGTCATGAATGCGGACGGCACCGGCACGACGCGCGTGACCAACGATCCGCTCACCGACGGCAGCCCCGCGTTCGCCCCCGACGGTCAAAGCATCGTCTTTCATTCTTCTCGCACCGCCGGCAAGCAGCAGATCTGGGCGGTGAACATCGACGGCACGGGTCTCACGCAGCTGACGAAAGACTCGGTCAACTCGTCGCCGAGCGTCTCGCCCGACGGCCAGACGATCGCCTACGTCTCGACGCGCAATAAGGACGGCGACATCTGGCTGATGGGGAAGGACGGATCGAACCAGCGCCAGTTCACGCGCTCACCCCAGCAGCGCGAATCCGAGCCCCGGTTCCTGCGCGACGGCACGCTGGCGTATCTGGTGGAGCGGCGCGAGGGAAACCGCACCGTGCAGCAGGTGATGCGCGCCGATCTGGCGACCGGGAGCGTGACGGCGCTGACCGGAACCGATCTCGCGATCGCGTCCTTCGCGGTGTCGCCGGCCGGCGATCTCGTCGCGCTGGTCGTGAACGCGGATCCCGGCAACCGCCGCAATCCCACGTACAAGGTCTACATCCAGCCGGTCAGCTCGGCGATGCCCGTGCCGCTGCCCACGACCGGCGCGGAGCAGATGATCACGCCGGCGTTCCGGCCCTAGATTTCAGGCGCCATGCGCGCCTGCGTTCTCACCGCCACCGGCGGAATCGACAAGCTCCAGATCACCGAAATTCCTGACGCCCCCGCTCCCGGGCCGGGCGAGGTGCGCGTCGCGCTCCGCGCCGCCGCGCTCAATCATCTCGATCTCTTCGTCGCCGCCGGGTTGCCCGGCACCGCCGATCGGTTCCCCTGGATCGTCGGCGCGGACGGAGCCGGCACCGTAGAGTCGGTCGGGCCCGGCGTCACGACCGTCGCGCCCGGCGATCGGGTGATGCTGAACCCCGGCATTTCCGACTACAGCTGTGAATTTTGCCGCGCGGGCGAGCACTCGCTGTGCGTGAACTACCGGCTGCTCGGCGAGCATCTGCCGGGGACGCTCGCGGAGCTGGTGACCGTGCCCGCGCACAACGTGGCGCGGGGACCGAATCTCTCGCCGCCGTTGACGTGGGGTGAAGCCGCGGCTTTTTCGCTCGTGACGCTGACGGCCTGGCGCATGGTCGTGACCCGCGCCCAGGTCCGCGCCGGCGAAACGGTGCTCGTGTGGGGCATCGGCGGTGGAGTTTCGCTGACCGCGATGCGGATCGCCAAGCTGTTCGGCGCGCGCGTGATCGTCACGTCATCGAACGATGCGAAGCTCGCCGCCGCCAAACAGCTCGGCGCCGACGTGACGCTCAATCACA
>DASSUS010000033.1:0-16906 GCA_035706765.1 Gemmatimonadales bacterium | reverse complement strand
GCCGACGCGATGGACAAGGTCGGCAAGGACGGCGTGATCACGGTCGAGGAAGCCAAGAGCCTCGAGACCACGCTCGAGACGGTGGACGGGATGCAGTTCGATCGCGGCTATCTCTCGCCCTACTTCATCACCGATCCCGAGAAGATGGAAGCGACGCTGGAAGACGCCTACATCCTCATCTACGACAAGAAAATCTCGACGATGAAGGACCTCCTGCCTGTGCTCGAGAAGGTGGCGCAGTCGGGCCGGCCGCTGCTCATCGTGGCCGAGGACGTCGAGGGTGAAGCGCTGGCGACGCTGGTCGTCAACAAGCTCCGGGGCACGCTGAAGGTCGCCGCCGTCAAGGCGCCGGGCTTCGGTGATCGCCGCAAGGAGATGCTGCGCGACATCGCCATTCTCACCGGCGGTCAGGTCATTTCTGAAGAGCTCGGCCTGAAGCTCGAGAACACGACGCTCAACGACCTCGGCCGTGCCAAGCGCGTCATCGTGGATAAGGACAACACCACGATCGTCGACGGCAAGGGCAAGGAAGACCAGATCGAGGGCCGCAAGGCGGAGATCAAGGCCCAGATCGAGAAGTCGACCTCCGATTACGACAAGGAGAAGCTGCAGGAGCGGCTGGCGAAGCTCGCCGGCGGCGTCGCCGTGCTGAACGTGGGCGCGGCCACCGAGACCGAAATGAAGGAAAAGAAGGCCCGTGTCGAGGACGCGCTGCACGCGACTCGCGCGGCGGTCGAGGAAGGCATCGTCCCGGGCGGTGGCGTGGCCCTGCTGTGGTGCCAGCGCGCGCTCGACAAGGTCAGAGGCGCCGATGAAGATGAAAAGATCGGCGTCGAGATCGTGCGTCGCGCGCTCGAGGAGCCCATCCGGATGATCGCGCAGAACGCCGGTGCTGAAGGCGCGATCGTGGTCGGCAAGGTGAAAGAGTCGAAGGACAAGAACTTCGGCTACAACGCCCAGACCGACAAATTCGAAGATCTGGTGTCGGCCGGTGTCATCGACCCCACGAAGGTCACCCGCACCGCGCTCCAGAACGCCGCGTCGATCGCGGGCCTGCTCCTCACGACCGAGTGCGTCGTGGTAGAGAAGAAGGAGAAGGAGAAGGCTCCGCCGATGCCCGGCGGCGGCATGGGCGGCATGTATTAGAGCCTAGGGAAAACCCTAGGTTTTCGTGGTCGCTCCCCTCCGTGTGAGGTTCGGCACGGGGGGGAGCACTATTTTGGGGGCTCATGTCCGGCCCCCCGCACTCTACCACGGTCGAAAAAGCCGCTCTCTCCCGGGAGTTGGCCGATTTCCTCATCGAGCTGTCGATCGCCTTACACAAGCACACGATGTACCCGGAGGGCCACCCCTCGCTCGAGCCGGCGGTCATCGCCGTGGCCCGGCGGGCTGAGCACCTGTTCGAAAGTCGCAGGACCCTGGCGCTTGGCGTCGCGCGCAACCAGCTCGTGATCGAGGGCGTCGCCACCGACTCCAAGAATCCTCTCTTGTCTGAGCTCGCAGGCCGGCTGCACCGCCATCACCTCGGTGCGGTGACGTTTCATCAGGGGCTGCGCGTGAATGAGTTGACGGACGTCCTGCGCACCCTCGCCGTCGACGCCGAGCGGAGCGGCCAGCCGATTGGCCTGGGGCCGCAGGAGCATATGCGAGCGTGGGATCATGTGCGCCTGCACCCCGTGACCTACGAGCGGCTCGAGCTGTTGCAGGAAGACGAGCAGGCGCCTGTGGAGGACAAGGCGGGACGCGAGCGCGGGCTGCGCGGCGCGCAACTCTGGGTCGGATTGGCGCGCGCCGCCCTGGTCGCTGAGGCCGTCTCCGGAGATGAGACCCCGCCGCCGTCGAGTGAACCCACCGTCATAGCCAAGGCGATCGATGAGCACCCCCGGAGCGCCGCGTACGACCAGGTCATCGTCGGCTATCTGCTGCAGATCGCCGACGAGCTGAAGCACACTGGTGGGGCCGAAGCGGCCGCGCTGCGGCGGCGCACGTCGAAGCTCGTCGGCGCGCTGCAACCCGGAACGCTGCGCCGGTTGATCGAGATGGGGGGCGATGCGGCCCAGCGCGCGAAATTCGCGATCGACGCGACGCACGGGCTCGCCGTGGACGCGGTGCTCGACATCGTGCGCGCGATGGCCGATGCTTCGCACCGGAGCGTCTCCGATCCTCTAGTGCGCATGTTGTCCAAGCTCGCGCAGCATGCCGAGCACGGCCCTATGGAAGCCCGCGCCCAGGCGGACGAAGCGCTGCGCGAACAGGTGCGCGATCTGCTGACCGGTTGGACGCTCGAAGATCCCAATCCCGAAGAGTACGGCACGGCGCTGCACAACATGACGGCGGCGACGCCGCCCGCCGGCGCGCAGCGCAGCCTGACGACGCAGGAGGCCGAGCCGCTGCGCGTCCTGCAGACGGCTGTGGAAGCGGGTGTACTCGGATTTGCCGCGTGGCGCGCGGTCGAGCGGATCGTGGCGGAGCACCACGTGGGCCAGCTCGTGGAGATGCTCGCCGAATCGCCGGAGGCATCGCGGCCCGCCGTGCGCGCGGACATCGCGCCGTTGTGGACGCGAGTCACCTCGCCCGACGTCGTCACCCAGCTTGCGAGCAGCGAGCCTCCCGACTTCGTCACGATCGACCGCGTACTGCCGCGGCTCGAAGTCGGCGCCTTCGAGCCGCTGCTCGACGTTCTCGCCGCGTCGGAGTCGCGCACGACCCGGCGCGGCCTGCTCGACCGGTTGTCGCGCGCGCCCCGCGAGCTCGGCACCGTGATCACGGCGCGGCTCGCCCGCGACATTCCCTGGTACGTCGCGCGCAACCTGCTGCTCGTCCTGGACGGCCTGCCGGCGCTGCCGCCCGGCTTTTCCACGGCACCGTTCATCGCGCATCCCGACGTCCGTGTGCGCCGCGAGGCGGTGAAGCTTGCCCTCAAGATTCCCGGGGAGCGTGAATCGGCGTTGCTCGGCGCGCTGCGCGACAGTGATCCGCGCATGGTGCGGCTCGCGCTGGCGACCGCGCTCGAGGACTGTCCGCCCGCCGCGCTCGAGCTGGTGACGCGCATCGCCGTCGATGCCACGATGGTCTCCGAGCTGCGCGTGCTCGCGATCAAGGTCCTGGGCCGCACGCGCAACACGCTGGCGCTGGGAACGCTGCTGCAGCTCGTGGACGGAGGGAAAAACTGGCTTGGCCGCCGCAAGCTCGCGGCGCGCTCGCTCGAGCTGCTCGCCGCGCTCATGGCGCTGGCGAGCGGCTGGGCCCACGACCGCCAGGCGCGCGCGTTGCTCGCGCTTGCCGCCGGCTCAGCCGATCCGGACGTGCGCAACGCGGCCACCGTGGGCGCGCGCGCAGGAAAGTCGTGAGCGATCCCGCCCGTTTCCTCAATTCGTTCGCGCAGGCGCTCGCCGCCATGGCGCTGTACCGGACCGGCCACCCGGCGCGCGAGCGCGCCGTGGACGTCGCGTACCAGCACATCCACGACCTGCAGTCCGACACACCGCATCCGCTGTTCACGTTTCTCGGCGACGAGGTCGTGTTCGGCCGGCACCCGCTGCGCGAGCTGAAGTCGTGGGATTGGGGCAAGCGGCTCGCGCAGGCCGGCATCCAGCGCCTGGAGTTCGAGGACCAGGTGAGCCGCGAGGACTTCGAGGGCTTCCTGGAAGAGGTCCTGGCGCGTCTCACGCTGTCGGCGATCAGCACCGAGGCGCGTCAAATGCGCCGGAGCAGCATCCGGTTCGGGGCGGTGGGGCTGAAAGGCGAAACCGAGATCGCCCCGGAGCCGCTGCCCACGGCGACGATCGCGTTCTCGCTCGGCGAAGAAGTCGACACGCTGCGCTGGTTGCAGAGCGAAGTCCAGGTCAAGGGCTCCGTGCCGCTCGCGGAAGCGGAGGCGGTGGTCCGCTCGCTCGCGGTCGCGATGCACGGCGGTCGCCAGATCATGCTCCCGCTGCTGCAGCTCAAGGAGTTCGACCAGTACACCACGACGCATTCGATGAATGTCGCCGTGCTCTCCATGGCGCTCGCGGAGTTTCTCGGACTGTCGGCCACAGACGTGCGCAGTTTCGGCGTAGCCGGGCTGCTGCACGACATCGGGAAGGTGCGGATCCCGCTCGAAGTGCTTACCAAGCCCGGCAAGCTGACCGATGAAGAGCGCACGTTGATGAACGAGCACCCCGTGGCCGGCGCGCGCATGCTGCTGGAAGTGGAAGAGGACCTCGATCTCGCCGCGGTGGTTGCGTACGAGCATCACATCATGATCAACGGCGGCGGCTATCCCATCCTGCACTACGCGCGCGATTGCCATCACGCGAGCAAGCTGGTCCACGTGTGCGATGTCTACGACGCGCTGCGGACGCGCCGCCCGTATCGGGAGGCATGGTCGTTCGAGAAAACGCTGGGCTACCTCCAGGAGCGCAGCGGGCTCGAGTTCGATCCGGAGCTGTGCGGGGCGTTCGTGCGCATGATGAAGCAGTGGGAGCCGCACGTGGCGGTCATGGCCGAGCCGGACGCGCCGATCCCTGCACAATCGTCGCGAGGCTGACTATGATTGTTGCCATGCTTCGTTCCTGGATGCCCGCCGTGATCGCAGTTTTCCTCGCCGCCGCGCAGGTGCCGGTCCGGCTTGCCGGCAACTGGCAGGCTCGCGCGGGGGATGAGATCCGCAACATCATGGTCCGCGGCGACAGCTCCGCGCAGTTCGGAGCGGAAGTCGCGCGCTGGCGTGTGGTTGGTGACAGTCTCTGGATCACGCTGGGCGACGGCGTGTGGCAGGTATACGGAATGAAGCTGGCGGGCGACAAACTCACGATCAGCGGCGGGGACCTCGAAAAACCGGTGACGCTTCGGCGGGTGGGCCCGCCCGACACGCGCGCCGATACGCTCGCCATTCCCGAGGCACCGGCCGCGGACCAGCGCGCCTGGTAGCTACTTCACCTCGCTGACGCCGGCCAGTCTCCAGCCGACATCTTTCTTTTCAAACCGCATCGCGAACCGGCGTCGATCCACGCGGGGCGCGCCGCCGGGCGCGGGCACATACTCGAACATCGCGCGCACGTTGGCGGCGGCGGTGCCGGCGTTGGACTGCACGCGGAATTCCTCGATCGAAAACTTCGCCGTGATCTGATCCCACTCGCGGAAGAATCGCTCCCAGCCGCGACGCTCGTCTTCGGTCAGCCCCGGATACAGGACCTGAAGGTTGGCGACGCGCTCGCTGGCGAGGGCGCGGCCCAGATCGAGCAGTAGCACGTCGATCGCGGCGCGCGGACTGGGCGGCTGCAGGCTCGGCGGCGCGATCCCCACGTCGATGCCCACCTGCTCGGCACTTTGCGCCGCGACCTTGGCCAGGGTGAAATCCTGCTCGCGCAGCAGCGATTCCGCGCGCGCCAGGAAGATTCCGGCGTTGGCCGCCGCGGCGCCGGTGGGAATCGACTGCACGACCGGCGTGACGCGCTGCACCATGAGCTGGGCTTCCCGATCCATGACGCGCGCCTGCTCGCGCGCCCGCTGGTACTGGGTGACGGCTTCGACGTACCCCCGAATCGCGCGCGACTGATCGCCGGTCTGCACCGCCTGCTCGGACGCCTGGAACATCGATTCCGCGAGAATCCAGGCGGAGACGCTGTTCTTGCGGGCCCCGGCCGCGATGGCGCGGTCCCGCGCCGCGAATGCCGAATCGCGGCGCAGGCTGACCGCCATCGACACCGGCGCCTCGGGGATCGTGGGGGGCACGGCGGCGAATGACGGCGCCGGAGCGGCGCCGGGCGGGTTGGCCTGCGGCAGGGCGGCGTTTTCCTGTGTGCCGGCCGGCTGCCCTGAAGGCGAGAACAACAGCAGCAGCACGACGGCGGCGAGCGCGCCCAGCACCACGAGCCGCGCCCGCATCGACGCGTGCGTGATCAGCTTCAGCACCGGTTGCGGCAGCGGAGTCCAGCGGCCGAGCGGCTGCGTCGCCTCGTCGTCCGCCCCCGACAGCGCCGACCGGATCTGCTGCAGCGTCGCCATCATCTGCCCCGCCGACTCGTAGCGCTCGTGCGGCACCTTGTTCATCGCCTTGGCCACGACGCGCTCGAGCGCCGCCGGAATCGAGGGCGCCACGGTCCGCAGCGGCCGCGGCTCCGTCGTGAGCACCTGGTACAGCACGCCGTGCACCGATTCCGCCTCGAAGGGGCGCTGGTAACACAGCAGCTCGTACAGCATGCAGCCCACGGAAAACACGTCGGTGGCCGCGGTGATGGCACCGTTGGTGATCTGCTCGGGGGCCATGTACGTCGGCGTCCCGACGATCGCGCCCGAGCCGGTCGCGTCCGCTTTCTGGAGGCGCGCGATCCCGAAGTCCATGATCTTCACGCGCCCGTCGGGCATCACGCGCACGTTCGACGGCTTCACGTCGCGATGGATGACGCCGCGCTGGTGCGCGAAGTGCAGGCCGGTCAGGACTTCGATCGCGATGTCGAGCTTGCGCTCGAGCGCGAGCGGATCGCGCAGCGCGATCATGTCGGACAGGTCGCGCCCCTCGACGAGCTCCATCGCGATGTAGAGCTGGCCTTCGGATTCGCCGAGATCGTACACGGTGACGATGTTGGCATGCTGGATCGCGCCGGCGGCGCGCGCTTCGCGCAGGAAGCGCTCCTGCATGTCTTTGGTCTTGCGGAAACTGGCGCTCAGCAGCTTGAGCGCGACGTAGCGGCGCAGCACCGTGTCGTACGCTTTCCACACGATGCCCATCGCGCCTTCACCCAGCAGCTGGTGCAGCTCGTACTTGCCGAGCCGGCGATAGCGCTGCGACGCGTCGCTCACTTCGTCAGCCACTGGTAGGCGCGACTCAAGTACGACCGCATCGGCTCCGTGACCTGCACGTCGCGGCGGGGAAGTACGCGCTCGACGGTATCCAGGAACTTCTGCTGCGTCATCCGCTCGGATGTGGAGCCTCCCCAGGCAAACGGCGCGACATACTTGGGTGCCCGCAGATCGTCGAATACGCTGGCGCCGGCGCCGACGACGGACCCCGTGCCGAGCATCAATCCGACACAGGTCTTGGCGTGATCGCCGATTAGACTACCCAGGAACTGGTGTCCTGTTTCCAGATCCACGTCGCGAACGCGCAGCCGCACCGGGCCGTAGGTGCTCTTGAGATTGGACGTCGTGGTGCCGGCGCCCAGGTTGACCCAGCGTCCGATCACGGAGTGGCCCACAAAACCGTAGTGGCTCTTGTTCGCGTAGCCGAGCACCGTGGTCGCGGACATCTCGCCGTGCACCACCGACCATGGACCGATCGCCGAGTTCCGGATCTGCGCGCCCACGAGCCGCGTATTGGATCCCACCCAAAGCGGGCCTTCGAGTCGCGTGCCGGAGCGCACCTCGACGCCGCTCTCCAGGACAATGGGCCCGTTGCGTGTGTCGAAGATCACCCCGGGTTCGACCGCGGCTTCGCGCACCGATATCCACGCCGGGTCGCCGATGATGATGCTTCCCTGGGGGACGGGGTCGGAATCGCCCAGCAGCTTGATGACATCCTCACGCAGCAGCTGCTCCAGTGCGGTGACGACATCGTGCACGCCGTGCAGCAGCACTCCCTCGACTTCGATCGTGCGCGCGTGCGCGACCGGTCCCGTCCACGTGCTTCCCGCGGGAACCGCCCAGCCGACGGTGATGCCCGCGTGCACGAGGCGCGCCGGCGCATCGGGGAACGGCGCCGCGATGCCCCGCGGGGCGAACGTCGAGGAGCCGATCACCGCCGGCCCGTTGACGGGACGGCGCGACTCGACGCTCGGAACTCCCGCTTCCGGAAAGCCCGCGAGGTGGGGCAGAGCGAAAATCGCGCTCGCCTCGGTGCCGACGAACGTCTCCCAGCGTTCGCGAATCAGATGCGCGCCGGCGCGCAGCTCGGACAAGGGGCGAATTCCGGCAAACGGCTCCCACATCGGCCCAGGCTCCGGATCCAGCATGTAGAGCGCGAGTGTCATAGCCGCTGCACCAGCTCCTTCAGTTTGCCGGGCTGTCCCGTGGGCATCACGAGCGTGTGCCCGTTCGCGCGAACGACGACCATGTCTTCGACGCCGGTTACGGCAATGCGCTCGCTCTCCGACCAGACCACCGAATTCCGCACGTCCTCGCCCAGCGTGACGTTGCCCACGACCACGTTCCCGCGCGCGTCGCGCGCGCGAACGCGGAGCAGGGCGTCCCAGGAGCCGATGTCGTCCCACGGAAAGGTGCCGGTCACGACCGCGAGCCGCTTCGTGCGCTCGAGCACCGCGACGTCGACGGCAACAGGAGTCACCGCGCCGAAAAATCTCGGCGCGTCGCCGGCGTTGAGCGCCGTCCATCCCGGCATCAGCTCTTCGGCATACGCCGCGGCCTCACCGAGAAAGCGCGCGGCGCCCCAGGCAAAGAGGCCGCTGTTCCACAGCGCGCCGCGGCGACGGAGCAGCGCGGCTCGGGCGGGGCTCGGCTTCTCGATGAAGCGTTTGACGGCGCGAGCGCTCGCCAGCGGCTCTCCGGGGATGATGTACCCGTACCCCGTCTCGTTCCGCGTCGGTTTGACGCCAACCGTCACGAGCACGTCCTGCTCGGCGGCGACGCTCAGCGCGTGGGTCGCGGCGGCGCGGAACGCCGTATCGTCGCCGACCGCCCAATCGGCGTGCAGCGACAACATCTGGCCGCCCGGGTCGTGCTTGACGATCCAGTCCGCGGCCCAGGCGAGCGCCGGTGCCGTGGAGGCGGCGCGCGGCTCGGCGAAGATGTTCGCCTCGGGCACCTCGGGGACCGTTGCGGCAACGCGCTCGACCAGCGCCGGTCCGGTGAGAATCAGGACGCGCTCGGGCGGCACGAGACCGCGCAGTCTCGCGACGGCCTGGGCGAGCAGCGGGCGGTCTCCGGTGAGCGGCAAAAATTGTTTCGGCCGCTCCGGCGTCGACAGCGGCCAGAAGCGCGTTCCCGAGCCTCCCGCGAGAATCGCCGCCCAGATACTCATCGGCGCTCTCCGTCGAGCTCTGGCTCGGTGTCGCCGAACATCAGCGCGATGCGCTGGCTGAGCTTGCTCGGTGAAAACGGTTTCGTGACGAGGGCGGCGCCGAGCCTGCGCGCTTCACGCAGCACGCGATCTTCGCCTTCCGCGGTGAGCACGAGCACGGGCAGACGCGCGGTGCCGCCGTGCTGGCGCAGATCGCGCAGAAAGTCGAGCCCCGAGCCGTCGGGGAGGTGCAGGTCGAGCAGCAGGCCGTCGGCGGCGGGCGTGGCGCGCAGCGCCGCGCGGGCTTCGTCGAGCGTTCGGGCAAAGCTCACGCGATATCCGAGCTGCTCGAGATAGGGCCGCAGCACGAGTCCGATGTGCGGCTCGTCGTCCACGACCAGGAGGTGCCGTGCCGGAGTGGTCAACGGCCAACCTCGTTTCTAGAGTAGACCTGCGATGGCGGTGCGGTGTCGGCGAAGATCGAACAGGAGGGCGCCCACGTTCGTCGCAGGCTGCACCAGCACGATGAGCAACGCTTCAGCGTGCAGCACGGCAACGATGGCCAGCCCGCTCCCGAATTCGAGCACCGCGGTGCCGAATTCGCCCCGGCCGCCGGCCTGGCCGAGGTCCGCCATATGCTTGATGGCGGACGGAAGCACGGCCGCCACGCTTTCGGCGTCGACACCGTCGCGCACGCGCGAATCGATAGCCAGCCCGTCGCGGCCGACGACCACCACTGCGTCGACGCCGCTCGCGCGGCTCAGCGCCTCCACCACGTCGCGAATAGTCGCCATACGCGCGGCCAACGTAGGAGTCCGGTAAGTCGAAGTCAAGCAGCCACTATGGGTTGACCCACTCGAACGCCGCCCTGTAAGTTCTCCAGCACTCCATGCGCGCTCTTTCCTTCCTCTTTGTTGCCTTAGTGGTCGCCGCCGCCTGCGGTGACCCCCTGGGGCTTCCCCCACCCTCGATCGCGAACCGCGTCGATACGGTCTCGCTGTACGCCATCAGCGGCACGCCGATTACCGCCGCGTCCGCGTACATCATCGCGTTCCGCGCCAAGGTCCGAACCGATCAGAGCACGCAGGGCTTCGATTTCGTGTTCGACATCGACAGCGCCGGCCGTTCCGTGCTGCTCCCGACCGGCGCGCTGCGTCTGGGGCAAGGCTCGGGGATCCAGCGCACGAGCACGCCGTTCGATTCGATCCTCGTGGCGCCCACGCGCGACTATGAGCTCGACAGCGCCGTCGTGGTGGATTCGAACGCGGTCGCGTTGCTGCATTCGCGTCCGCTCACGTGCTCGTTCGGGATCACCACGCTCTACTACGCGAAGCTCCACGTGCTGGCGATCGACACGCTCGAGCGCCGCATCGACTTCGAGATTCTCTCCAACATCAACTGCGGCTATCGCGGGCTCGAAACAGGCCTGCCGAAGCGGTAAGTCATGATCGATCTGAAGTTGCTGCGCGCCTCGCCCGGTCAGGTGCGGTCGGCGCTCGCCCGCCGCGGCGATCCCGCGCTCACGCGCCTGCTCGACGAGATCGAAGCGCTCGACATGAAGCGCCGCACGCTCACGGCGCAGCTCGACACACTGAAGGCCGAACGCAACGACGCCGCCAAGTCCGACGCGCTCGCGGCGAAAGCGGGCGGGCTCTCCCCGACGATCGTCGCCGAGCGCCGCAAGCTGGGCGAGCGCATCACCGGCCTGGAAAGTGAATTGCGCCAGATCGAGACCACGCTCGAGGCCAAGGCGTTGTTCGTGCCGAACCTTCCATTGCCCGATGTGCCGGACGAGCAAACGGTGCTGCGGAGCTGGGGCACGCCAGTCCCCAAGGGCGGGAAGCCGCATTGGGACATCGCGGAGAAGCTCGGCATTCTCGATCTGCCGCGCGGCGCGAAGCTGGCAGGGTCCGGCTTTCCGGTGCTCGTGGGCGCGGGCGCGCGGCTCGCGCGCGGGCTGATCAACTTCATGATCGACCTGCACACGCGTGAGCACGGCTACGTCGAAGTGGAGCCGCCGTTTCTGGTGCGCCGCGAAGTCATGACGGGCACGGGACAGCTGCCCAAGTTCGAAGACGATGTCTATCGCACCAGCGACGATCTGTTCCTGATTCCGACCGCCGAAGTTCCGGTGACGAACCTGCACCGCGATGAGATCCTCGATGGCACGACCCTGCCCAAGGGATACGTCGCCTACACGCCCTGCTTCCGGCGCGAAGCAGGCGCGGCGGGGAAGGACACGCGTGGGCTGCTCCGCGTGCATCAGTTCGACAAGGTGGAGTTGGTGCGATTTGCGCTCGCGCCCGATTCGCCGGCGGAGCACGAGAAGCTCACGGGCCACGCGGAAACGGTGCTGCAGCGGCTCGGCCTCGCGTACCGCGTCGCGGTTCTGCCCGCGAATGATTTCGGGTTCTCGGCGGCCAAGACGTACGATCTCGAGGCCTGGGCCCCCGGGGTGGGGCAGTGGCTCGAGGTGTCGAGCTCCAGCACGTTCACCGATTACCAGGCACGCCGCGCCAACATCCGCGCGCGTCCCAAACCCGGCGAGAAGCCGGAATTCGTCCACACCCTCAATGCGTCCGGTGTCGCTCTGCCGCGCACGATCGCGGCGCTGCTCGAGACGCATCAGCAACCCGACGGCTCGGTCGTGATCCCGCCGGCGTTAGTGCCGTATGTCGGCACTGACCGTCTTGCCTAGAGGTTTCCTGCGTCGCGCGGGCCCTCCCGCGCTCATCGCCGCGGCGCTGCTGTTCGGCGTGCTCTCCGTCGGATACGCCTGGGTCGTTGCGCGCCACCTGCGCAACGACGCGCGCGAGACGTCACGGCTGCTGGGTCACGTGTTCGAAGGGTTGAACGATCCGCGCGAAGGCGCGGCGGCTGACGCGCTGCTCGAGCTTGCCGACGAAGTCCGGCGCCTGGGCATCCCGCTCGCCGTGACCGACACCGCGGGCCGCATCACGGCGCTCGACAACGCGCCGTTCGACGCGACAGCCTCGGACGATGTGCGTCGCCAGTGGATCGCCGAGCTCGACCGGGTCCACGCGCCGCTCATTCAACCGGGTGTCGGGACGATTCACTACGGCGCGCTCCCCGCCGCCCGGGCGTTCACCGGCCTTGCGGTGCTGCAGGGCGCGATGTTTGTCTGTCTCGTGCTGCTCGCCGTTTGGGCCATGCGCGAGCGTGTCACCTCCGCCCGCGACCGGCTGTGGGTCGCGATGGCGCGGGAATCGGCGCACCAGCTCGGCACGCCGCTCATGAGTCTCACGGGTTGGATTGATTATCTCCGCGACAATCCGGGTACGCCCGCGAGCGACCTGGTCCAGCATCTTGAGGCCGATGCCGAGCGGCTGCAGCGGGTCGCGAAGCGATTCGAGCGCATCGGCCGGCCGGCGCGGCGCGAACCGGTTGGCCTCGGCACCGTCGCCGAGCGGGTGGCGGCCTATTTTCGCCCGCGGCTGCCGACGCTCGCGCACTCGGTCACGATCACGTTGACGTCTCCGGGGTCGGGTCCGGTCGCGACGGGCGACCCTGTGCTGATCGAGTGGGCGCTCGAGGTCATCGTGAAGAACGCGGTCGACGCGCTGAGCGGGCGTGGCGGGCGGATCGAGCTGGATGTGGAGGCGGCGGATTCGATGGGGCGGGTCAGTGTACGCGATGACGGACCGGGCATAGCGCCGGAGATGCAGCGGCAGCTGTTCGAGCCCGGCGCCAGTACCAAGACCGGAGGCTGGGGGATCGGCCTCGCGCTCGCGCGCCGGATCGTCGAACAGCAACACGGCGGTCGCGTGACGTTCCGGCCGGGCCCGCATGGCAAGGGCGCGGTGTTTGTGCTCGAGTTTCCGTTATCGTGACCGGACTTCCCCCACTTCCGCTGAACCCCGCGCAACGCGAGGCCGTCGAGCATCCCGAAGGGCCGCTGCTGGTGCTTGCCGGCGCCGGCTCCGGGAAAACGCGCGTGCTCACCGCGCGCATCGCGCACCTGATCACGGCGCACAACGTCGCGCCCCAGCGCATCTTCGCCGTCACCTTCACGAACAAGGCCGCGGGCGAGATGCGCACCCGCATCGCGCAGCTGCTCGGCCGCGACCCGCGCGGGCTGTGGATCGGCACATTCCACTCGCTCTCGGCGCGATTGCTGCGGCGCGAGGCGCCCCTGCTGGGCTACGGGCCGAATTTCACGATCTACGACGCCGACGATTCCGAAGCGCTGGTCAAGCGCCTGCTGGAGGCTCGCCAGCACTCCCCCAAAGCCTACCCGCCGCGCGCGGTGCATGGCGTCATCTCGGCCGCGAAAAACAGGATGTTGCAGCCCGAGCAGCTCGCGCAGCAGGCGGACACGCCGCTCGTGCAGGTCGCGGCCGACATCTACAGCGCCCTCGGTCCGGCGCTGAAGCAGGCCAACGCGATGGATTTCGATGATCTCCTGCTGCAGCCGCTGGCGCTGTTTCGCGAACACGCCGACCGGCTCGCGTTCTGGCAGGACCGCTTTCAGCACGTGCTCGTGGACGAATTCCAGGACACCAACGCCGCGCAGTATCTGCTGGTGAAGCAGCTCGCGACTCGCCATCGCAACCTGTGCGTGGTTGGGGACGACGATCAGGCGATCTACGGCTGGCGCGGCGCGGACGTGCGCCACATGCTCACGTTCCAGAACGATTTCCCGGGCGCGAAGCTGGTCCGGCTCGAGCAAAACTATCGCTCCACGCAGATCATCCTCGACGCGGCGAATGCGATCATCGCGGAAAACAAGACGCGCCTCGGCAAGACGTTGTTTACGGAGAAGAAGGGGGGCGCGCCGGTCGTTCTGTTGAGCACCGCCGATGAGCGCGATGAGGCGGAGTGGCTTGCCAACGAGTTCTCGCGGCGCTCGTCGGAAGGCGACGGCGCCTATGACGAGATGGCGATCCTGTATCGCACGAATTCCCAGTCGCGCCCGCTCGAAGAAGCGTTCCGGTTCCGGGGGATCCCGTACCGGCTGATCGGCGCGATCAGCTTCTACGAGCGCCGCGAGGTGAAAGACCTGCTGGCGTATCTGCGGCTGATCGCGAATCCGGCCGACAACCAGGCATTTCTGCGCGTCATGAACGTCCCGCGGCGCGGCATCGGCGACGCTTCGCTCGCGGTCCTTGCCAGGGCCGCCGAGGGATGGCACAAGCCGTTGCTCGCGGCGGCGCGGCAGGCCTCCGCGATCACCGATCTGCGGCCGAACGTGCGGGAGGCGCTCGCCGGCGTCGCCGCGCTCCTGGAGCGGTTGCGCGAGTCGGTGGGGCAGGCGGACCCCGCTACCGCACTCGAGACGGTGCTCGCGGCGACCGGCTACGACCAATACCTGGCCGAGGAAGGCTCCGAGGGTCTCGAGCGCATGGACAATGTGCGGGAGCTGGTCGCGGGGGCCGCGGCCTGGGCCGAAGTGCAGGACCCCGAGCTGCTGGAGAACATCGGCAGTCCGGTCGAGCGCTACCTCACGCAGGCCGCGCTCGTGACGCCCGCCGACGAGGCGCGCGACGCAGCCGGCGTGACGCTCACCACCACGCACATGGCGAAGGGGCTCGAGTGGCCGATCGTCGCGCTCGCGGGTCTCGAGGACGGACTGTTCCCGCTCGGCCGCTCGGTCGAGCAGCCGGGCGGCGTCGAAGAGGAGCGTCGACTCGCGTACGTGGGTCTCACGCGCGCGCGCGAAAGGTTGTATCTCTCATGGGCGCGCACGCGCTACCGCAACGGGCGGCTCGAGCTCGCGGAGCCGTCGCGCTTTCTGGACGCGCTGCCGCCGAGCATCGTCGAGGAGCGCAGCACGACGCCGACCTGGCGACCCTCGCGCGGCATGTCCGGCGCGATGCCGCCGCGCCCCCCGCGCCCGCGCGGCGCCGCGGCGCGCCGGTTGCCGGAGATCGAATTTCCGGAAGAGGTATCGCAGGACGCGCCGCGCTACGTCAAAGGAGAGCGCGTGCGCCATCGCAAATTCGGCGGCGGCATCGTGCGCGCGGTATCGGGCGAAGGTCGTGACCTGCGCGTGAGCGTGGACTTCGACGATCCGGACATCGGGACGAAGCAACTGCTCGCCGCGTACGCGGGACTCGAGCGTGACTGGGAAGGAGAGGGTGCATGAGTGTGACGCGGGAGGAAGTGCTTCGCATCGCGCAGCTCGCGGAGCTCGACGTGGATGAAGACACGCTGCCGGAGCTGGCGGATCACATGTCGCGGATCATCGATTACGTCGCGCAGCTGAGCGCGGTGCCGGCGAACGGCGGCGTGAAAGTGTTCGTCCCCGGCCCGGACGCCATCCGGTTCCGTCCCGATGAGGTGAATCCCGCGCCCCTCGCCGGCGGTCCGGCGGAGTTCGCGCCGGCCTTCAAGGAGGGCTTCTTCGTCGTTCCGAAGCTCGGTCAGTTCGAGTGAGCGACGCCAAAGCGGTCGCCGACCGCCTGGGGAAGGTCAAGCGGCTCAACGCGCTGCTCACGCCCCTCAAGGACCTCCGCAAGTCACTCACCACGCAGGCCGCGGCCGCCCGTCCCACGGGTGTGCTGTACGGAATGCCCATCGTGGTGAAAGACAACATCTGTACCGTCGAGTTCACGACGAGCTGCGGCTCGCGCATCCTCGAAGGGTATCGCTCGCCGTACGAGGCGACCGCGATCGCCAAGCTGAAGGCCGCCGGCGCCCTGATCGCCGGAAAAACCAACTGCGATGAATTCGCGATGGGCTCGTCGACGGAGCACTCCGCCTACGGCCGGGTGATCCATCCGCTCGACAAGACGCGCGTCCCGGGCGGCTCCTCGGGCGGCTCGGCGGCGCTGGTCGCGGCCGGGGCCGTGCCGGCCGCGCTCGGCTCGGAAACGGGCGGCTCGGTGCGCCAGCCGGCGTCGTTTTGCGGCGTCGTCGGCATCAAGCCCACCTACGGACGCGTCTCGCGCTATGGGCTCGTCGCGTTCGGGTCGTCGCTCGATCAGATCGGCGTATTCGGGCGCAGCGTGCACGACGCGGCGCGCGTGTTGTCCGTGATCAGTGGTCGGGACACTCGCGATGCGACCTGCGAAGATCGCGATCCGCTCCGTCTGCCGACGGTACCCGAGTCGCTCCAGGGCTTCGTCATCGGGCTGCCACGCGAATACTTCCCGCCCGAGCTCGATCCGGCGGTGCGCCGGGCCTGCGAGCGTGCCATCCGTCTGATGAAGGAGCAGGGGGCAGCGGTGCGCGAGGTGTCGCTTCCTCATACGCCGTATGCCGTGCCCACCTACTACGTCATCGCCCCGGCCGAGGCCTCGTCCAACCTGGCCCGCTACGACGGGGTCCGCTACGGCCCCCGGCTCAACGGCTCGGCCGACCTGCGGGAGCTGTATCGGTCCACGAGAGGGCAGGGATTCGGGCCCGAGGTGCGGCGCCGCATCCTCGTGGGCACCTATGTGCTCTCGTCGGGCTATTACGACGCGTACTATCGCCGGGCTCAACAGATGCGCGCGCTGATCGCGCAGGATTTCCGGAACGTGTTCGATCGGGGGGTCGACCTGCTGTTCACGCCGACGACGCCGACGCCCGCGTTCAAGGCCGGCGAAAAGGTGAACGATCCGATCTCGATGTATTTGTCCGACATCTTCACCGTGACCGCAAACCTTGCCGGGCTGCCCGCGATGTCGATCCCGATCGGCCGGGTCAAAGGGCTGCCGATCGGCGGGCAGTTCGTCGGCCAGGCGTTTCTCGAGGACGAGATGCTCGAGGCCGCGTACGCGCTCGAACGGGTAGTGCCGGCGGAGGACGAGGCCTGATGGCGCCGGCCGAGCACGCCTGGGAAACCGTCATCGGGCTCGAGACGCACGTGCAGCTGCGCACGCGCTCGAAAATGTTTTGCGGTTGCTCCACGGCCTTCGGCGCGCAGCCGAACACGCAGGTCTGTCCTGTCTGTCTCGGGCTGCCCGGCGCGTTACCGGTGCCGAACGGCGCGGCGATCGGACTGGCGGTGCGCGGCGCGCTCGCGCT
>DASSUS010000032.1:0-5365 GCA_035706765.1 Gemmatimonadales bacterium | reverse complement strand
CAAACGTGGACCAGATCGGGACCCGTGACGGTGATATGGCGGAGCCTGATCGTTTCCTGGTGGAGGATCGTGCTCTCGAGGCCGAGGTCGCGAACCTGGACGGTCTCGCGCTGCAACGCCCGTGGGAAAATGGCGGTTAGGCTGGCGGGTTGTGCGGTCGCCTGCCACGCCGCGAACAGGTAGAGTGCGTAGACCGAATCGTCGAGAATCGCCGTCCGCTGGGTCGTGGCAAACTCGCGCGCGCGCTCGGTCGAGCGGGCCACGAAGCGCACCGTGAACCGGCCCCGGCCCAGCTCACCCAGGATTCGCGCAGGCTGGCGAGGGTCTGCGACGTCGTACTGCAAGGTCGCAGGCATGGAGTCGGTGCTGACCTCCAGAATCGGCGCCAGCACGATCACCGGGCGAGCGCGATCGTAGCGAATCGTGGTGGCCAGAATCCACCCTTCGCCCCCGCGCGACAGGCGGCCCCGGCTCAGGAGGAAGGACTCGCGCGCGACTTCCAGCGTGTCGACGCGCACGACGAGCACGCCCTCGTCCACGGTGGCCGCACCGGAACGGGGGACCGCCTGCAGAAGCGCGAGGAGCAGCAGACTCGTGTTCATGCGGCTACCGCCCCCAAAACTCGCGTCGCGATACGGTCATAAATCATCTTATACAGGCGCGCGCCCTTTTCGGCTGAGGCCAGGGTGGGCCGCCCCACGGAGCCCGGTGACAGCGCCGGCACCGATCCCGCCGCGCGCCGCCGATAGCGGGCCACTTGCCGCTCGGTGAGCGGGTAGTCCTGTGCCAGCTCCATGCGCACCAGCTCAGGCGCGAGATGCAGCATGAGCGACGTATCGAGCTCGCCGCCGTGCACGGGACCGGTGGGGTCTTCGAGGTAGCCCGAGAAGTCGAGCGCGAAGATGTCTACCGTGAAGACACGCGCCCGGCGCGTGCGCAGCGTAGAAAGTGCTTCCTGATGGGGGTCGTGGCCGTGTGCTGTAAGAATAATGAAAGTGTCGACGCCGCCCTGCTCCCAGGAGCCGAGCAGGTCGTTCATCCAGCGATGCAGCGTCTTGCGGCGCACGGTGGCGTTTCCGGGATACTGTCGCTTGGTGGCGGTATTGACGCCGTACGCTACCGTTGGAGCGCGCAGCAGGTGGAAGCTTGCCGAGAGATCGTCGGCAAGCCGCTCGACTATTAACGTATCGCAGCCAAGCGGGAGATGGGGCCCGTGCTGCTCGCAGGTTCCGACGGGTACCAGCAGCCGCGCGTCGCGCGCGAGCGCGGCGCGCACGGCATCGGGGGTGAGGACAGACAGGTGCAGCGGCAGAGTCACGTCGTAATCGCCGGTTGCCTGGCGGGGCTCGCCAGCGCGGAGTGGTTGCGCGACGATGCGATGCTGTGGGCCGTGTTGGCGGCCGCGGCGGGTGTCGCCGCGATCGTCCTGGCGCTGCGACCGCCACGCCCCCTCCCCACGCTCGGCTTCGCTGTTGCGCTCGCCAGCCTCGTGCTCGGGCGCGTTCTGGCGCATGGAGCCTTCCAGGTAAACCGGATCGAGTGCTGCTGGCCCGCGGTGCGCGAAGCACGCGTTTCCGCGACGTCGCGGGCCCTGCAGCAGTCGCTGGGATGGGCCATCGGCGAAGCCCGTCGCCTCGCCGAGCGCGGCGCGACCGCCGGTACGCTGCCGCGACTCGAGGCGTTCGATCGACTGCGTGACGCGGTTGGCGGCCGGCAGGCGGTCGAGCGGGGCCTCGTCATCATGACCGAGGACTCGCGCGCCTCACCATACGCGTGGTCGGGCAGGCACCGGATCATCCCCCCACTCTCGCCGGACACCCCCGAGCTGCAAGCGGTCATGACTCCATTCTACGCCGTGCTCGAGGCGCGCCGCCAGACACAAGGCGGCGTGTCGGTGGGGAGCGTGCTGCTTTCGGCCGCGCCCGCGGTCGCTGACGGCGACCGCTCACTGGGCGCCGTGTTCGCAGGCGAGCATGGTGTGTCGCTGCGATTCTTTCCGGCAGGGCTCGGTCCGCGCGATTCGAGCGTGTTCGAAATTTGCCCTTCGCCGAGCGGCTGTGAGCGCGGCGACACGCTGTTTTCGGTGCAGCTGATTCCGCCGTCGCAGGGTGACGCGAAGCTCGCGGCGCTCGCAGGCACGTCCGAGCTCGCCCGCCTGGCGCTCGGCGCCCTGCTGGTACTGCTGCTGATGACGGCGCATTCCGGTCGCGCGCGCTGGGGCGTGGCACTGGTCGCAACGTGGACGCTGCTCCGGGCACCACTGGGCCCGGCGGCGTGGTTCTCGCCGGCTTCTTTCTATCGGCCCATTGCGGGCGTGATCGGAACGTCGGCCGGCTCGCTGTTCGTCGCCGGGCTGCTGCTGTTGCTGGCAGCCGGCTGGTTGTGGCGGCGCGGGCTGCCACGCCGTTGGTGGGGCATCGCCGCAGCCATCCTGCTGGTCTTGTTGGCGCCGTATGTCGTCCGCTATTTCGGTCGCGGGATCTCGCCCCCGGCGGCCGGCGTGAGCGCCAGCCTGTGGCTCTCGTGGGAAGCAGCGCTCGCGGTGACGGCGATGGCGATCATTCTGCTCGCGGCCGCGCTGATCCGCGGCCCGACCGAGCCGACACGAGTCCATTGGACGCTCCCGGCGGCCTGCGGCTGGGGAGCGCTCGCGGCAATCGGCGGTCTGTTCTTGTGGGATCCGCACGGCGCGTGGCCCGAATGGTACACGTTCCTGTGGCTGCCTGCTCTCGTCGGCGCGATCGTCCCGGCGCCGCGCCGCTGGGCGCTCGTGGGAACGGCGGTCGTCGGAGGCACCGCCGCCGCGCTGCTCGCGTGGGGAGCCGCGGTGGAGGGGCGACTGTCGCTCGCGACGCGGGACGCGCAGCGACTCGGCCAGGAGGGGGACGCGGTTGCCGTCGCGTTGCTCGAGCGGCTGAGTCAGGAGGTAGGCGACTCGCTGCGCGCGCCACCGCGCAGCGCCAGCGATCTGTACGCGCTCTGGGCGTCATCGCCGCTCGTGGCCGAAGACTACCCCTCGATGCTCGCGATCTGGAACCGCGACGGTTTTCCCATCGCCGAGCTCCGTCTCGCGCAGCTCGATCTCACTCCCGCGCTCTTGTCCACGCTGGCCCGGACCGCCGCGGACGGTGAACCCTGCATCGAGCGACTGGAACGAGTCCCGGGCGTTCATTACGTCCTGATCGCGCCGCTTGCCAATGGCACCGTCCTGACGGTCGGCGTCGGACCGCGCTCGCGCCTGTTACCGCCTGATCGAGTGGCGCGGTTCGTCCGGGGCGACGTCGGCGTCGAGCCGCCCTACGCGATCACCCTCTCCCCGACCCCCAACGTGCCGCAAGCGGCCGGCTCGACGAGCGTCGAGTGGCGCCGCGACGGCTGGGCGGCGCGGGGCGAGCGCCAACTCGAGCTGCCCGGTGGTGTCAGACACGTGCACTTGCGCGTACCGCTGCGCGGCCCATGGGCGCTCGTCATGCGCGGTGTTCTGGTGGTCGCCTTCGATGTTGCGCTGCTCGCCGGCATCTGGCTCTTGGGATTCGTGATCGGTGCGGGGTGGCGCCCGCGGATTCCGGCGCTCGTGACGACGCTGCGCACCAGCTATCGCGCTCAACTGACCGCCGTCCTGAGCGTGTTCCTGGTGCTGCCGCTGCTCGGCTTTGCGGCGTGGAGCTTCGCGCGCCTGGCCGACGAGTCCCGTCGCGCCGGCGACCTGTTGATTCGGCAAACACTGCGGGATGCTGCCGGGAGCGCCGAGGGCGTCGCGCAGGACAGCCCCGAAACGGTGGGGCGTTCGCTCTCGGAGCTCGGCCGCCGGCTCGACGCCGAGCTCTGGCTCTATCGTGGCGGCCTGCTCGTCGGCACTTCGTCGCCGGTTCTGGCGGAGCTCGGTCTCGTGAACCCGTTCCTCGCGACGGCCGCCTTTCGCGCGACCCTAGCCGACGAGATCGAATTGACGACGGACGCCCGGGCAGCGGGCCGGCGCACGCGCATTGGCTACCTGGTCCTGGGTCCGGACATGGCGGGTGAGCAGAGCGTTTTGGCCGTCCCCCGGTTGCTGGATGATGAAAGCGTGCGCCAGCAGCAGGGCGACCTCGTCCTGGCACTCGTGCTCGCCACGGTCGTGGGTCTCCTGGCGGCGATGTATCTCGCGGGATTCGCCGCGCGCCGGCTCGCCAAGCCGGTTGCGGCGTTGCGCGAGGCGGCGCTCGCGGTGGGCCGCGGCGCCGAGCCGCCCGGGTTCCCCGCGGGGACGCCGCGCGAATTCGAGCCGGTGCTCAGCGCGTTCGACCGGATGGTGACCGATGTACGCCGGAGCCAGTCGGCGCTCGAAGAGGCGCGGTTACGAACGGCGCGCGTGCTGGCGAACGTCGCGACGGGAGTCATCGCCGTCGACGACGGTCTGCGGGTGACGATGGCGAACCCCCGCGCGTCTGAGCTCGTGCTCGGCGGAACCGAGACACTCGTGCCGGGCCATGTGCTGCCGCAAGCGACGCCCGAGATCTGGACGCCGGTCTGGGACGCGGTGGCCGAGTTCATCACCGCCGATCGCGACGTGATTCAAGAGCGCGAGTTTGAGCTCGCCGGCCGCCAGATTCGCGTGCAGCTCGCGTTGCTTGGCTCGGCTCGCGACGGCTGCGTCATCGCGCTCGACGATGCGACCGCGCTGACGCGCGCGGCCCGCGTGCTCGCGTGGGGCGAGATGGCGCGGCAGGTGGCCCACGAAATCAAGAATCCGCTCACGCCGATCCGGCTCGGGATTCAACACCTGCAGCGCGTTCGCGGCAAGGGCCAGGGATCGGGCAGCTTCGAAGCGACGCTGAAGGAAACCTCCGAGCGCATCCTCGCCGAGATCGATCGGCTCGACGGCATCGCGCGCGCGTTCTCGCGCTTCGGCGCCCCGTCCGACGTGGCACAGCGCCCGCTCGAGCCGGTGGATCTCGCGGCCACTGCGCGCGAAGTCGTCCAGCTCTACGATCTGGGTGGGATGCCGCGGTTCGAGGTTCAGGCCGGCAACGGCGTGACGCCGCCGGCGCTCGCCCGCAGGGACGAAGTCAAGGAGGTGCTGGTGAACCTGCTCGAGAATGCGCGCAACGCCGAGGCGACGCGGGTGACCGTCCGGATCGCGGCCGGCGGGCGCCAGCTCGTCGTGGCAGACGATGGCCGCGGCATTTCCCCAGATGTTCTGCCGCGCGTGTTCGAGCCCACCTTCTCGACGACGTCGAGCGGGGCGGGGCTCGGGCTGGCGATCGCGCGCCGCCTGGTCGAGAGCTGGGGCGGCGTCATCTCGCTGGACAGCGATCCGGGCAAAGGGACACGGGTCACTCTGACGCTCCCGACGGCATCCTGAAGCCGTTCCGGGTGACCTTCC
>DASSUS010000031.1:0-13717 GCA_035706765.1 Gemmatimonadales bacterium | reverse complement strand
AGCAGGAACCAAGGGATGAGGAGGAGACTAAAACCCGCGGCCATGTACAGGCCATAGCGAACAAATCGCCATACGCGCTGTGTCACAACTCCCGTGACCACGATCCGCCGCCTAACGAGAATTCGACTGAGATTGTATAACGGCTCGCATGCCAACTCCATCCACTTGGGCCAGTTTGGTGAGCACGAATGAACGAAATAGGCCGGTCAGCCTAGTTGCAATATCATAACATGTCCGCGGGACTGCGCACCCCGCGGCCACCTCGGTTCAGGACGTGAGTATAGATCATCGTCGTCGAAACGTCCCGGTGGCCCAATAACTCCTGCACCGTGCGAATATCGTAGCCGGCAGCGAGGAGATGCGTGGCAAACGAATGGCGCAAGGTGTGACAACTCCCCTGCTTCGCAATCCCCGCACCCCGCACCGCCTCCTTGAACGCGCGCTGCACCACCGTCTCATGCAAATGATGGCGCCGGCGCTCGCCGCTCACCCCATCCTCATACGTCCGCGTCGCCGGAAATACCCACTGCCACCCCCACTCTCGACCCGCATTCGGATACTTGCCCGCCAGCGCACCCGGCAGCTCCACCCACCCCGCCCCCGCCGCAACGTCCCGCTCATGCTGACTCCGCACCTCGGCCAGATGCCGAAGCAACGGGCCCGCCAGGCGCTCCGGCAACATCGTCACCCGGTCGCGATCCCCCTTCCCGCCACGCACGGTCACCTCGTGGCGCTCGAAATCGACGTCCTTCACCCGCAACCGTAACAGCTCCAGCAACCGCATCCCCGTCCCATACAGCAGCGCGACCACCAGACCCATCCCGCCACCGCCCCGTACGCGCGCCAACACCCGGCGCACCTCCCGCGGCGTGAACACGACCGGCACCCGCGGCGTGCGCTTCGCCCGCAGAACCCCCGAGAGCCACCCTACCGGCAGGTCGAGAACATCCTTGTACAAAAACAGGATCGCGCTGAGCGCCTGATTCTGCGTCGACGCACTCACCCGCCGCTCCGTCGCCAGGCTCGTCAAATACCGCGTCACATCACCCACTCCGAGCTCGCGCGGATGGCGCATGCCGCTGAACCGAACGAAACGCCGGATCCAACTCACGTATGCGTCTTCCGTGCGCTGACTGTAATGCCGCAGGCGCAACGCGCGACGCACCTGCGTGAGAAGCGACGGAGTGGCAGCGATGTCCATGGAAAACTGTAGCGCCGAAGAGCTGGGAAGAGGTGCCACAAAAACGCGCAATGGATCGGGCCGCGCATGGCGGACCGGCGCCATTCGCCGGGAGAGGCAAAACGCTGCAACCTTAGGGGCACTCTCGCAATCCACCTTCCAGATCCACTCGGGAGCCGAACCGATGCACTCTCGCTACATCGCCGGACTCTGTGCCACGCTCCTCACCGCACTCCCCACCGGCACTCGAGTCGACCAGCCCCTCAACGTCCGCCTGGGCTACCCCGCCAGCGCCAAGCTCCTCATCATCAACGCCGACGATCTGGCGATGTCACACTCGGAAAACGCCGCCAGCCTCGCCGCGCTCGACCAGAACCTCGTCACCTCCGCCACCGTGATGGTGCCTGCACCCTGGTTCGGCGAAGTGGCGGCCTACGCCCGCACCCATCCCGATGCCGACCTCGGCCTGCACCTGACGCTGACCGCCGAGTGGCAGACGTTCCGCTGGGGACCGGTGACGCCGCGCAACCTCGTGCCCAGCCTCGTGGGACCCGACGGGTTCTTCTACGCGACCACCGACGAATTCGTGCAGCACGCAAAAGTGGATGAAGTCGAAACGGAAGTCCGCGCGCAAATCGAGCGCTCGAAAGCGATGGGTCTCGAGCCGACACATCTCGACGCCCACATGCATTCGCTGTATGCGACCCCGGCGCTGTTCGCCGTCCTGAAGAAAGTGGCGCGCGAGTACCGCCTGCCAATCCGCATGGCGCGCAACGAGCAGACGTTTCGCGACCTGCTCCCCTACATGAACGCCACCGACCCGCCGTACCCGGACGCCATCTTCTCGCCGCTCGGCGAGGTACCGCTGAATATGCCGGCGTGGCGGGAGTACTACGTCAATGTGATCGAGAATCTGCAGCCCGGCGTCACCGAGCTGTTCGTGCACCTCGCGCACGATGACGCCGAGATGCGCGCCGTCACCATCAACTACCCGGTGTGGGATGCCGCCTGGCGCCAGCGCGATCTCGACGTCATTTCGAGTCCCGAGTTTCGCCGGGCGCTCGCCGACAACCACGTGATTCTCATCGGCTGGCGCCCGATTCAGAAACTCCTGCGGGACTGACTTACTGCTCCCGTCGATACCGCCACGCCACGATCCCGGCCCCCTGCGCCTGGATCTCGATCGGCGAGCTCTGCTCCGGCTGGATCGGCGGCACCTGCACGTTCTGCGTCGTCACGACCGTGCCCTTGTTGTCCAGGAACTCGAACACGAACGTGAGCGGCGGCGTCGGCCGCGAGCGCAGGTTGGTCACCAGGCCCCGCAGCTCGCGCCCCGTCTCGGTCGAATCGAACTGGCTGATCGTGACGTCGGCGATCAACGTCGAATCGTGCAGCCGCAGATAATGCAGCGTCGAATCGACCTTGCCGTTCGCCTGCTGCGCGTACGCCATCATCTTGATCGACTGCTTGTTCATCGGATCGACCGCGAGCAACCGGCGCGACATCTCGAGCGCCGTCACCGAATCGCGCATCCCCAGCGCCGTGTTGGCGCGGTGAATCAGCGCTTCGCGGTAGTACGGGTTCAGCCTGAGGCTCGCGTCGAGCGCCTGCGCCGACAGCGTGTACGCGTCGCGCGAATTGGTGAAGTACTCGCTCGCCATCCCCTTGGTCACCGAGTCGCACCGGGCGCGAATCCGCGCCGCCGTCAGCGGCGGACGGCTCGAGCGTGCCGTCTGACGACAGCTCGTGCCCGCGGCGTTCGTGTCGGGCTCATCGGGCACGCTGGTCGCAATCGCCGCCCCCACGCGGTACAGGGTGTAGTACCCCATCGAATCACCCTTCCCCACCACCTGGCGATAGATCGCGAAGGCGCTGTCCTTCTTGCCGGTCTGCATGTAGACGGTGCCCATCGCCGCCAGCACTTCGGGGTCGTTCGGATACAGCGCCAGATACTCCTGGTACGCGGCACCCGCCTTGTCCCAGTGCTCCTGGCTCTGCTCGATGCGCGCCAGATTGAACAGGGCGTCCTTGCGATCCTGGGCGAACTTCGGATCCTTGGACGCGATATCGGCCGTGCGGCGGAAGTAGGCGACCGCCGAGTCGGTCTGGCCCGCGTTGAAGAAGAGCGTCGCGAGATACTTCGTGCTCGTCGGCTCAGTCGGGAGCAGCGAAGCGGCGCGGCGGAACGAGGCGATCGCGGAATCGCTGTTGTTCGCCTGCCAGGCCGCGACACCGGCATTGAACACCGGCACCCACAGCACGCGGCGCCACCCCGCGATGTCGTCCTTGCACTCGGCCTTGAGCGACTCCGCGCGGTTGAACGCCGAGTCGACCCCCACCGGATCGTTCATCAGGATGTAGTAGCGACCGAGGTAGTACCACGCCGCGGGATTCTTCTCCTGGCCGCCCGTCGTCAGCGCCTGGGTGAGCACGCGCTGCGCGTCGCGCAGATCCTTCTGCTTCTGATCCTCGAACCGCGAGTTGCTCGCGCTCTTCAGATAGAGCAGTCCGCTGTTCACGAGAAAATGGCCGGGCTTGATGTCGCACTTGGCTTCCGCCCACCGGCCCGACTGCGCCGCCAGCGGCGTCGCCACCAGCGCGGTCAGCAGCAGCACCCCGAGAGTCCGAACCGTACGCACGTTCACTCCTTGGCTTTCGCGATGAGAGCTTCGGCGTCGCGCTCCACGGCGCGCGCCACGTCGATCGGCGGACGGCCCAATGCCTTGGCCGCCGCCAACACATCGTCATATTCCGGCTTCACCCGCACGTTGCCGCCGTCCAGCACCTTCACACGCACCGCCACGCCGTCCAATCGCACCGTGAGCTGATGGCGCGGCAGCGTCGCCCGCTCCGCCACCCAGCGCCGCACGCCGGCGGTGGTACTGTGGCGGAACAGCTCCGCCGTCACGGCGTCGGCGAGCGATTCGGGCGCCATGACCTCCACCCGGAACCCCGCCCGCCCTTTCTTCATCTGCACGGGCCACGTCTGCACATCGAGCGCGCCCGCTCCCACCAACGCCTGGCGCAACGGCTCGACGTATTCGGGACTCATGTCGTCCACATCCGTCGCGAGCAGCACCACGCGCCCCGCTTCGGCCGCCGTTTCGGCGACGAGGATCCGGAGCGCGTTGGGATAGTGCTTCGGATCGCGCTGACCGGCACCCCACCCGCTCGCCGCCATGCGCCAGCGCTCGGGCGGCGGACCGGCCGACAGCACCCGCAGCAGCGCGGCGCCCGTGGGGGTCGTCGCTTCGCCCTCGACCGGACCCGAACCGCTCACCTCCAGCCCCTCGAGCAATATCGTGGTCGCGGGCGCAGGCACCGGGAGCCGCCCGTGCGCCGCCTCGACCCAGCCGCTCCCCAGCGCCACCGGAAAATTGTGCACCCCCTCGACGCCGAGCCGCTCGAATCCTTCGATCGCGCCGACGATGTCGAGCACCGCGTCCACCGCGCCGACCTCGTGGAGATGCACCTTCTCGGGCGGCACGCCGTGCACGCGCCCCTCGGCCTCGCCCACCAGCCGGAACGCCTTCAGCGCGCGCTCCTTTACCCAATCCGACACGGGGGCCCGCTCGACCAGCTTCAGCAGCTCGCCCACGTGCCGCCCATGCGGCTGCTCGGGGATCGCGAATTCCACCTGCTTGCAGGTGATACCGGACCGCCGGACGTCTCGGACCGTAACGCCCACGTCACCTACCCCGAGGCGCCGCGGTAGCTCCTCGAGCCAGCTCGCGGGAACGCCGAGCGAGAGTAACGCTCCAAGCGTCATATCGCCGCTGATACCGGCTGCTGGATCGAGAATCGCGATGCGCATGGGTCGAAGTTGCGAAATATAAACGGCTTAAGTTCGGTACAGCCACCCGGCGCCGGTATTGAACAGCACCGTGCGATCACCGGCTTTGAGCGCGCCGCGCTGCTTCAGCTCGAGCGCCGCGGCCAGCGTCGCCCCGCCTTCGGGCGACGCATCGATCCCCTCGGCGGTCTGCAGCTCGCGGGCGGCGCCGGAGAGCGCCTCGTCGCTCACCGCCACAGCCCCGCCGCCGCTGTCGCGCAGCGCCTGGAGCATCAGCCGGTCGCCGAGGGGCGCGGGCACCCGGAGCCCCGCCGCCACGGTCTGCGGATTGAGACACGGCGTCGCGCGCTCGGCGCCGGCGGCGAAAGCGTCGACGATCGGCGCGCAGCCGGTCGCCTGCACGGTGTACATGCGCGGCAGCGGGCCACGCAGCCAGCCGCTCGCGCGCAGCTCCCCGAACGCCTTCCACATCCCGATCAGGCCGGTCCCGCCGCCGGTGGGATAGATGATCGCATCGGGCAACGTCCACCCCAGCTGTTCCGCCAATTCGAGGCCCAGCGTCTTCTTCCCTTCGATCCGGTACGGCTCGCGCAGCGTGGAGACGTCCACCGCCCCGGTGTTCGCCGCGTGTAGCCGGGCCGCGATGCCGCAGTCGCCGATATGGCCATCGATGAGCATCAGCTCGCCGCCGAAAATTCTGATCTGCTCGAGAATCGGCCGCGGCGTGCTCGCGGGCGCGTAGATCCTGGCGGGGACGCCGGCGCGAGTGGCGTAGGCAGCAAGCGCGATCCCCGCATTCCCGGCGGTCGGTACGACGAACGACGTGGCTCCAGCGCGCACGGCGCGCGTGACCGCGGCGGCGAGACCGCGCGCCTTGAACGAGCCGGTCGGATTCTTGCTCTCGTCCTTGACCCAGAGCTGCTCGAGCCCGTGCCGCGCGCCCAGGCGATCGGTGCGCAGCAACGGCGTGCCGCCTTCGCCCAGCGTGATCGGATGCTCGCCGTCGCCGAGCGGCAGCCACATGTCGTAGCGCCACATCGTCCAGCGCTGGCCGCGCAGCCGCGACTTGAGCTCGGGCGAAGGGAGCGTGGCGTAGCGCACGAGATACGGCGCGCCGCAGACTTCACACACGCCCGGAAACCCGTCCGCGTCGCGCGTGCGCACGGGATCGCACGCCGAGCACTCCAGGGTCCAGGTGGTCACGCGCGCTGGTGCAGCCGGTCGAGAATCCGGTCCGCGAGCGTGGTGGAGAAGCCGGGCAGCGAGGCGATCTCGGCCGGCGTGGCGGTGCGGACACCCGCGAGCGAGCCGAAGCGCTCGAGCAGCACGCGTCGGCGCGCGGGACCGACGCCAGGAATCCGCAGCAGTTCGGAGGTGAGCGTGCGCTTGGAGCGGCGCTTGCGACTGTAGGTGACCGCAAACCGGTGCGCCTCGTCGCGCGCCCGCTGCAGCAGCTTGAGTGACGGGCTGCGCCGCGACAACCTGAGCGGCTCGTCGTAGCCCGGCAAGAACACCTCCTCTTCGCGCTTCGCGAGGCTCACGATCGGCAACCGGTCCTGCCCCTGCGCATGCGCCGCCTCCACCGCCGCCGAGAGCTGCCCCTTGCCGCCGTCGATCACGATGAGATCGGGCAGCTGTTTGTGCTCGGCGATGCGCCGCGCGAGAAAGCGGCTCACGACTTCCTTCATCGCCGCAAAGTCGTCGATCCCTTCTACACTCTTGATCCGGTAGCGGCGGTACTCGGCCTTGCGCGGCCGTCCGCCCTCGAACCAGACGAGCGAGCCGACCGTGTCGCGGCCCTGGTTGTGGGAGATGTCGATGCACACCATCGCGCGCGGGACGACGGGAAGCCCGAGGTCCCGGCCCAGCGCGAACACCGGATCCGCGGCCCGCTCGTCGATGTCGAACGCTTCGATCTTGAAGCTGTCCAGCAGATGGCGCGCGTTCTGGTCGGCCAGCTCCACCAGTTTGGCCGCCGAGCCGCGCTGCGGCACGACGAAATCGACGCCGGGCGCCAGCTCGCGCAGTGCGTCCAGGTCAGTCGGCGCGAACGGAACCACGACGCGCTGGGCGCGCTGCTCGAGCGGCAGATAGTAGCCCACGAGGAAGGTGCGCAGCACATCGCCCTCGGGCGCATGCTCCACGTGCTCCAGGAAGCGGTGCTCCCGCGCCACGAGCCGGCCGTCGCGGATGCGCAGGATCACGCCGACCGCGTCGTCGCCGTCGCGCGCCAGGCTGATTGCATCCGCGTCGCCGCCGCCCACGACTTCGACCGTCTGCGGCTGCTCGAGCTGATCGAGCCACTTGAGCGCGTCACGCAGCTGCGCCGCGCGCTCGTAATCCTGGGCGTTGCTCGCTTCGTGCATCCGCTCGCGCAGCCGGCCCCGCACCTCGAGCGTCTTGCCGGAGAGAAACAGCAGCACGTCGTCGATCATGCGCCGGTACTCGGCGACGCTCTGATAGTTGACGCACGGCGCCTTGCAGCGCTCGATGTGGAAGTCGAGACAGGGCCGGTCGGGCGCGTCCTCCGGCAGGTGCCAGGAGCACGACCGCACCGTGAAGATGCGGCGAATGATCTTCAGGGTCTGGCGCAGCGTCGCCACGTCGGTGTACGGCCCGAAGTAGCGGGCGCCGGGAATCGTCACGCGCCGCACCACCAGCACCCGCGGGAACGGCTCGGCCAGCGTCACGGCGATCTGCGGATAGCTCTTGTCGTCGCGCAGCCGGATGTTGAACTTCGGCTGGTTCTCCTTGATCAGCGTGTTCTCGAGCAGCAGCGCCTGCGCCTCGTTGGGCACGATGATCGTTTCGAGGTCGGCGATCTGCTCGCGCAGGTACTCCCGTTCGGTGCTTCCCTGCTCGTCGGCAAAGTAGGCCGGCACGCGCGAGCGCAGGTTGGCCGCCTTGCCGACATACAAAATCTCCCCGGCGGCGTTTTTCCAGATGTAAACGCCGGGGCGAGCGGGAAGAGCCGCTAGTTGGCGGGCGAGCCTCTCAGAGATTGCCATGCGCGCATCGCGTCGGGGTGGCGGAACGCCAGTGTGAGCGCCCCGTATGCCACACCAAAGATACCCAGCACGGCAATGCCACGCGGGATCGGGCGCCACCCGGGAATCAGCAGCTCCGCCCCGTACGCGAGGCCGGCGGCGACGAGCCCGGCCAGCACCACGAGCGCCAGCGCGCGCCAGTCGGGGCGCTGCAGCACGGTGCCGATCCGGCTGTCCAGGTTCCAGAGGTTCAGCACGGTGTTCAGCGTGCCGCCGATCGATGAGCCGAGCGCGATCCCCGCCGGGCCGAACCGGCGCATGAAGAACCAGGACAGCAACCCGGACACTACGAGCGAGACGATCGCGATCCGCACCGGTGTGCGCGTGTCGCGCAACGCGTAGAACCCCGAGGCGAACAGCTTGACCGTCGCCTGCCCCAGGAGTCCCAGCCCGTACGCCGCGAGCACGCCGCCCACGAGCTGCGTGTCGTCGGCGTCGAATCGGCCGGTCTGAAACAACAGGCCGATGATCGTGGGCCCCAGTGCGACGAACGCGAACGCTGAGGGAATCACGAAGTAGGCGATGCGCCGGAATCCGAGCGCGATCCGCGCGCGCAGCTGATCGTGCGCCCGCTCGGCGATCGCGTCGCGGGAGAGCTCGGGCAGCGCCACCGCGGTCACCGCGACCCCAAACAGGCTGATCGGCAGCACCTGCACGAGCTGCGCATAGCCGATGCTCGCGAGCCCGCCCACGCCGGTATAGGAGCCGAGGAACGTATCGACGAGGCCGGAGATCTGCGCCACCCCCGCGCCGATCACGAGCGGGACCCAGGCGCTGATGACCGAGCGCACCCCGTCGGGCGCGAGACTCGCGCGCAGCGGAATCCCGCCCAGCAGGCGCCAGCATGCCGGGAGCTGAATCCCGACCTGGAGCACGCTGCCCAGCACGGTGCCCCACGCGAGCGCGAGTGAAAGTCCGTACAGCCCTTCGCCCTGGAGCCACGCCGCGCCGCCCACCATCGCCGCGATCCCTGCGATGTTCCAGAGCGCGGGCGCCGCGTACGGCAGGAAGAAGCGCCGGTGCGTGTTGAGAATGCCGAGGCACCAGGCCGACACCACCATGAGGCCGGTCATCGGAAACAAGATCCGAACCAGCACGGTGGTCAGCTCGCGGCGCGGGCCGTCGAAGCCCTGGGCGACCAGCGCGGTGATCGCGGGAGCGAACGCGATCCCGATGACGGCGAGCAGCCCGCTCGCGAGCAGCAGCAGGCCGAGGATCGCGCCGGCCAGCGCGCGCGCTCCTTCCTTGTTCTGCTCGTTCAGCCGGGCGTAGACGGGAATGAACGATGCGGACAGGGTGCCTTCGCCGAGCAGATTGCGCAGCGCGTTCGGGATCCGGAGCGCGGCGCGAAACGCGTCCGCGGCGGCGCCGTTGCCGAAGTAATGCGCGAACACGCGCTCGCGCACATAGCCGAGCACGCGGGTGACGAGGATGCCGGCGGCGACGCGGGCGGCGCTGCGGCCGCCGCCGCCCGTCAAGACCTTGCTCCGGCCCAGCGGGAAATTTCGGCTTCGACCTCGTCCAGCAGCGCCGTCCCGTAGCGCGCCATGAAGGACGCCACGGTGAGCACGCGCTCCTGCGGCTTGCCGGTGGGAAACAGCGCCGCCCGCGCCCGCGCGAGCTGTGCCGTGACGGTGCCGGAGGCGCGCTTCAGGCTCGCGATCAGCTTCTTCTCGATCTCGTTCGCGCCCGCCAGCGCGGCGTTGCGCGCCGATTCCACGGTCCGCTCGAGCGTGGGATCGATCTGCTCCACCTCGCCGCTGATTCGCTGGAACCGCGTCGTCACGTCCGCCCGCAGCTGCTCCAGCGCGGCAGCGAGGTCTGTCGGCAGATCGGCGCGCGCGAGCCGGGTTTCGAGAGCCCCCGGGGCCTCGCGGAAGTCTTCCGGGGTGAGATTGTACTTCTTCAGCACTTTCTGCACGCGCGACTCGATGATCAGTCCCGACCAGCGCCGTACCGGCGCCTGCGGCGTGACGCCGAGCCGCGCAAACAGCGGCGCGGATTCCGGGAGGTACTCCATCTCTCCCGGCCCGCCCAGGTAGGCGACGGTCGGGAATAGCGCGGCCTCGATGACGGGACGGAGCAGCACGTTGGGCGAGAGCCGCTCGGGCGCTTCCGCCGCGACCTGCTCCAGCTCAGCGCGGCCGAAGCGCTCGTTGCTGCGCCTGGTGACGAACGCCGCGCCCTCCTGCTTGAGCCGGTCGCGGCCGAGCGCGCCTTCGATCAATACCGGCGACAGGCCGTCGTCGAGCGTTTCGCCCAATCCGCGTAGCAGCCACGGCGCCGCCGCGCGCTTGGCGGCGCGGTCGTACGCGCGGAACACCGCGAGCCCGCGGCCCGCCAGGAGCGCGTTGAGCGCGTTCGCGGCCGCGTCGGCGAGATTGGTGTCGCCGCGGTAGGCCGCCTCGAGCCATCCCACGACCTTGGCCTTGAACTCGGAATCGGGCAGCGCCGCCTGGAGCGCCTCGAGCGCCGCCGCGCTCCCGGGCTCGCAGGGCTCGCGAAACAGCGGAAGCTGCGGCGCCTCATGCGGGCGCTCGCGCAGCATGATGCGCACCGGCTCACCTTCGCGCCCCAGGACCCAGGTGTGATTGGCTTCGGCAAAGTCGTGATCGTCGCCGGCCACCCAGAACACCGGCACGACGGGAATGCCGCGCGCGCGCTCCAGACATCGCGCCACGACGATCGCCGACAGGGCCTTGTGAATCGTGTACAGCGGGCCGGTGAACAGTCCCGGCTGCTGGCCGGTCGTCACGGCGAGAACGTCGCTCTGCGCCAGACGGTCGCGCCCGGGCCCGGGCAACGTGGCCGCGAGCACGTCGGGGTGGACCCGTCGCGGCGTGCCGGCCGGGATCTTCCCGAGCTCGAGCGGGCCGACGGTCGTCAGGATGTGATCGATCATGCGTCAGGAGCCGAGCCGCGATGGTATTTCTCGCCGCGGCGAATGGTGTAGGCGCGGTACAGCTGCTCGTACACGATCACGCGCGCCAGCTCGTGCGGCAGCGTCAACGGCCCCAGGCTCCAGCGCCGCTCGGCGCGCCGCAGCAGGTCGTCCGGCAGGCCGTCGGGGCCGCCGATCGCGAATGTCACGTCGCGCCCCTCCATTTCCCAGCGACCGGTCAGCTCGGCGAGCTGTTCCGACGTCCACGCTTCGCCGTCGAGGGCCAATGCGATGAGACGCGAATCCTTGAGCGTCCCCTCCAGGACTCGCGTCTCGGCGACTTCCTTTTCTTCGACCTTGGCGTAGTGGCGCAATCGGCTCAGGTAGTCGTCACAGGCCGCCCGGAGCGGCGCGCTCTTCATTCGGCTGCCGCCGAGCGCGACGACGCGATAGCGCATCAGGCATACATGCCGCGCAGGCGGTGCATGGCCGCGACGCGATCCACCGCCACGATGTAGGACGCGATGCGGTTGGCGACCTTGTACTTGGCGGCGGTCGACTTCACCTCGTGGAACGAGCGCACCAGGATCGCCTCGAGCCGCCGGTTCACCGTTTCCTCGTCCCAGAAATAGCCGCCGCGGTCCTGCACCCACTCGAAGTAGCTGACGGTGACCCCGCCCGCGTTCGCCAGAATGTCGGGGATCACGAAGATCCCCTTGTCTTCGAGGATCTTGTCGGCGTTCGCGCTCGTGGGACCGTTCGCGCCTTCGCAGATGATCTTCGCCTTGATCTGGCGCGCGTTCTTGCTCGTGATCACGTTCTCGGTTGCGGCGGGTACGAGCACGTCGCAGTCGACCGTGAGCAGCTCGGCGTGCTGGATCGTCTCGGCGCGGGTGTAGCCGGCGAGCTGGCGATGCTCCTTCGCCCACTTGACCAGGTCCGGCACGTCGAGCCCCTTCGGATTGTGCAGCGCGGTCGATTTATCCGAGACCGCGACGATGATCGCCCCTTCCTTCGCCATCAGGTCGGCGGCGATCGAGCCGACGTTGCCGAACCCCTGCACCGCGATCCGCGCGCCCTTGAGCGTCAGCCCCAGCGCCGCGAGCGCCTCGCGCGTGACGATCATGCAGCCGCGCCCTGTCGCCTCGCGCCGGCCCAGCGAGCCGCCCATTTCGACCGGCTTGCCGGTAACCACCGCCGTCACGGTGTGGCGCTTGTGCATGGAGTAGGTGTCCATGATCCACGCCATCACGCGCTCGTTCGTGTTCACGTCGGGCGCGGGGACGTCGGAATCGGGACCGAGAATCTCGATGATGCTCGACGTGTATCGCCGCGTGACGCGCTCCAGCTCCCCCACCGACATCGTCGTCGGATCGCAGACGACGCCGCCCTTCGCGCCGCCGAACGGAATGTTGACGAGCGCGCACTTCCACGTCATCCACGCCGCGAGCGCTTTGACTTCCTCGAGCGTCACGTTCAGGTCGAACCGGATGCCGCCCTTGGCGGGTCCGCGCGACGTGTTGTACAGCACGCGATAGCCGGTGTACACCTCGACCTCGCCCGAATCGCGCACGATCGGAACCGAGGTGATGATCTGTTTTTCAGGATTGCGGAGGACCTTGTAGAGACCGCGGTCGAGATTGAGCAGCTTGGCGGCGTGATCGAAGCGCTCCATCATCGCCTCGAACGGATTCTCCTCGGCGAGGAAGGTCTGTTTATCCGGTCGAATGATCGCTGGTTCGCTCATACGAGCCTTTTGAGGACTCCGTCAAGGACGCGTTCGACCGCGTCGCCGTTCAATTCCCAGCGGAGCGCGAGCTCGGCTACGAGCGGCTCCGGAGCGGGTGCGGGCCATCGATCCCGCAGCTTCACCGCGTCCTTCTCGGTGACTACAACATAATCGGCCTCTTTGGCGGCCTGCGCGAGCCGGGCGATGTCGCTCGCGGGGAAATCGTGATGGTCTTGATACGCCACGAGTTGCACGACCGCGCCCGCGCCCCGCACCTGGGCCGCGAAGCTCGCCGGATCCGCGATCCCCGCGGCGACCACCACTTGCTTGCGCGCCAGCGCCGCCAGCTCGAGCTGCCGGCCCGATCGCAGTCCTGTCAGACGATCGAGCGCGAACTGCACGCTTGCGACGACCGCCGCGGGCCAGCGCTCCCCGATCCGCGCCACGAGCCGGCGCGACTCGGCGACCGCGGCGCGGCGCCGCGTCACCACGATCACGTTCGCGCGGCCGAGCGCGCTCCAGTCCTCGCGCCACGGGCCGGCGGGAAGCGGCCAGGCGACGTGACGTTGCGGCGAGCTCTCGGTGCTGACGATCGCGACGTTCACGTCCCGGCCCACGTCGAGGCGCTGGTAGGCGTCGTCGAGGACGAGCACCTGGGCGCCCTGCGCGCGCGCCTGCTCCGCCCCCTTCAACCGGTCCGGGTTGGGAACGACCACCGCCTCGGGCACCAGGCGCTGATGCACCGCCTGCTCGTCGCCGCGGTAGCCGCGAAGGAGAATTCCCGGCTTCAGGCCGTGGCGCGCGAAGTACGCGGCGGTCCACGCCGCGAACGGCGTTTTTCCCGCTCCACCAACCGCGAGGTTGCCGATCGCGACGGCGGGCAGCGGGAGCGGCCGCTGCCGCAGCCAGCCGCGCGCGTAGGCGCGCGCGCGCGTCGTCATGAGGGTGCGGTACGCCATCGCCAGCGGCAGCAGCACGCCCCGCGTGACGCGCGCCGGCGCCGCCGTGCTCCACCAGACCCACTGCGCGAACCGGTGCAGGCTCACGCGCTCTCCGCCGTGCCGGTGACGCGGTGCAAGGTGCGCTG
>DASSUS010000030.1:0-34274 GCA_035706765.1 Gemmatimonadales bacterium | reverse complement strand
CGGGTTTGTGCGATTTCGTCGCGGAAATTTCTCGGCGCGCTGGTTTCTGGGTGGGCTGTTCGAGTCGCCGTACTTCGACACGAGCGCGGCGAACGATCGCCGCGCGATCAGCGCCGCGCAGGTCACGTGGAGCACGCCGACGCTCACCCTCGGTGCGGCGCGCGCGGTGTACGCACCGCTCGGCGCCTGGTCCAACATCGGGAGCCACGCGTTCGACATCGCGCGCGGGGGCCCCGGCCGCGACCAGCTGTTCTCGCTGTTCGGGCGCTGGCGTTTTCCCGCCGACGGCTTTGCCGTACACGGCGAGTGGGCGCGCTATCGCCTGCCCGGTTCGCTGCGCGAGCTGCTGGTCAGTCCCAATCACACGCAAGGGTACACGCTGGGGCTCGAGTGGGAGCGCGGCGCAGTCCATACCGAGGCCGAGCTGACCTATCTCCAGAAGTCGCCGGCCTACCGCAATCTTCCCGAGCAGACGTGGTACGCGGGCGGGGCGGCGCCGCAGGGGTACACGCAGCGCGGCCAGGCGATCGGCGCAAGCATCGGCCCCGGTGCGTCGAGTCAATGGGTCGCGGGCGACTATGTCTCGGGGCGCTGGCGTGCCGGGTTGTTCGCCGGCCGGATCCGCTGGGATGACGACGCGCTGTTCATGCTCGCCGACTCCACCGAGCCGCGGCTGCGGCACGACGTGTCGCTGTTCGTCGGGGTGCGAGGGCAATGGCGGCAGGTGGGGGGATCGGTGACGGTGGGGCGGCGGCTGAATCCGTTTTATGAGACCGACAAGACGAGAACCACGACCACGCTCGAGCTCCGGTTCACGCCATGATCGACGTCGTGCACGTGACCACCGGTCTCGATCTCGGCGGAGCCGAGGTATTGCTCGCCGATCTCGTGACCCGCTCTGATCAATCGTCGTTCCGGCATCGCGTGGTATCTCTGCTCCCGGATGGTGTCGTGCGCCGCCGGCTCGAGCACGCAGGTATTCCCGTGACCGACCTCGGGATGCGGCATGCGCGCCCTTCGCTCAGCGCGCTGCTGCAGCTGCGGCGCATCGTGCGCGACGCGCGGCCGGCGCTGGTGCACGCCTGGATGTATCACGCCTGCTTTGCGGCCGCGCTCACGCGGCCGCGCCGGATGTTGTGGGGGCTGCACGCCGCCAACCTCGACTTGTCGCGCTATCCACTCTCGACCACACTCGCGACGGCGGCCTGCCGCATGCTGTCGCGGGTGCCCCACGCGATCGTCGTCAACTCCGCCACGACGCGCGACTATCACCGCGACCGCGGCTACAAGCCCAGGCAGTGGGAGCTGATCCCCAACGGCATCGACACCGATGCATTCCGGCCCGACGCGGGGCGTCGGCGCGACATCCGCGCGTCGCTCGGCATGGCGGAGGGCACGTGGCTGATCGGCTTCATCGCGCGGCGCGATCCGCAGAAGGACCACGTCACGTTTCTGCGCGCCGCGGCGCGGCTCACAGAGCGCAAACCAGACGTCCAGTTCCTGCTCGCCGGTCTGGGCACCGACGATGCGCTGATGCGGGACCTGGTGCGCCGCTACGCGCCGCGCAGTACGATCCACTTGCTCGGCATCCGCAACGACGTCGCCGCGGTCACCACGGCGCTCGACGTCGCCACCATGTGCTCGTTTGGCGAGAGCTTTTCGAACGCCGTCGTCGAGGCGATGGCGTGCGGCGTCCCCTGCGTCGTGTCGAACGTGCCGCCGTTGCCCGAGCTCGTCGGCCAGACGGGCGCCGTGGTGGCTCCCGAAGATCCCGATGCCCTGGCCGGCGCGTGGGCGGCGCTGCTCGATACCGACCCCGCCGAACGCCGCAATCGCGGCGAAACCGCGCGCCGGCGCGTGAGCACGCAGTTCTCTGTGCGCGCGATGGTCAACCGGTTCGAGGCGCTCTACCGCACCGTCGACAATGGCCACTGAGTTCAGCGTCGTCATCGCCACGCGCAATCGCCGCGCGCTGCTCGGCCGCGCGATCCGCTCGGCGTTGGCGCAGGATGCGGAAATCATCGTCGTGGACGACGGCTCGACCGACGGCACGGCCGAGTACGTGCGCGAGACGTTTCCGACGGTGCGGCTGTTCCAGGTGGCGCACGGTGGGCCGGGTCCCGCGCGCAACGCCGGACTCGCGCAGGCTGAGGGCCGGTGGGCGATCGTGCTCGACGATGACGACGAGCTGCGGCCCGATGCGCTGCGCACGATTGCCGGGCGGCTGGCGGAGCTCGATCGCCGCGACCACTTCCCCGCCTTCCTGTTCCGGCACGGCAACGGCCGGATGCCCACAGCGTTTCAGATCCTCGGTCCGGAGCAGCTCTCCAACGGTGGGCTGGGCGGCGATTTCCTGCCCGTCTGGAACCGCGAGGTCGCGCGGGCCGCGGCGTGCCGCTATCCCGAGGTTCGCATCGGCGCCGAGGGGCTCATGTGGCTGGAGATTGCCGACCGCTTTGGCGTCCCCACCTGGGCCGACTGCGTGGGCATCGTGCACGACGATGCGGGCGACCGGCTCACCGGCACGCGCGCCCAGCTCCGCAATGCCGCCGAGCATGCCCGCGTGCAGGACCGCTATGTCGAGTTCCTGAGAGCGCGCGCGCCGACGCCCAGCGTACAACGCCTGACTGCCCGCCGCCTGCTCGCCGCGGGCTTCTATTATCTACTGGCCGGCGAGCGCCGGACCGCCCTGGCCCGGGCGCGGACGCTCCTCAAGCACGATGCCATCCGCGGCGCGGCGCTGCTGCTCGCCTGCGGCGTCCCCCGGCGACTACTGGCGGGGATGCTGCGGATGTATCGTGCCTAGAGCGCGCGACTCTTCAGCACCGCCCAGGCTTGGTCCGGCATCGTGCGCTCGGCGCGGACGAGCGCGCGATCTTCTTCCAGGGCGAGCGCGGCGAGGATGCGCTCGCGCGCTGCGCACGTCGGCGTGAACGGCACGATGGCGACGTCGTGGGTCGCGCGGAACGGCGCGAGCAGCTTCTCCGGCTGTGCCGGATCAGCGGTGTGATGGAGCTCGATGATGAGGTTGCTGTGGGCAAGCCCCGGCACACGTGCCGGATCGAGGAGCGTGTATTCGCAGCCTTCGCAGTCGCACACGATGAGGGCGCCGCGCAGATCGCGGGCGCCGAGGTCCGCATGAGCCTCGAGACGTACGCGATCACTGACGCCGTTCAGCGACGCGACGGCGGCGCACAGCCGCAGCGCCGCGGGGTCGGTATCGATCGCCACAATCGTCGCGCGCGGCAGCCGTCGCGCCAAACCGACCGCGTAGTAGCCTTCGGCGCACCCGATGTTCACCACCACGCGCGGATCGAGCGCGAGGAGCGCTTCCAGATGTTCGTGCAGCTCGGCCTCGAAACAGCCCACGACCATCGGCAGCTCGCCCGAGCTGGTGCCGAGGTACACGAAGCGCATGCCGGCAAAGGGACCGTCGCGGACGACGGGATCGCGATCCTCGAGAATCCGTCGCAGCGTCCGGCGCCGTTTGGTCTGCAGCCTGAGGCGTTCAAAGACGCTTGGCGCGAGGCGACGCAGGGCTCCCTTCAAGGCGTCAACGAACAATGAGCAACGATCTCTCGGTGGTGGGGGTTACGGCCCTGCTGCTCCGCCGTCGCCGGCTCATGATCGCGATTCCGGTCATTGCGGCCGTCCTCGCGCTGGTGATCGCGCTGATCCTGCCCCCGACTTTTACCGCCACGGCGGTGTTTGTTCCCGAGTCGTCCAACAGCTCGCGCCTGCCGACCGGGCTCGCGGGGCTCGTCGGTCAGCTCGGCCTGCCCTTGAGCCTCGACGCCGCGCGTTCGCCGCGCTTCTATGCCGACGTGCTGAAGGGCCGGGCGCTCCTCGAGCGCGTGCTCCTTGCCCGCTACGCCGATCCGAGAGGCACCGGGGGGGGCGCCGATTCCGCGTCGCTGCTCGACATCCTCGGCGTGCGCGGCGCGGATCAAGGCGTGCGCCTGGCGCGCGGCGTGAAGGAGCTGCAGGCGCGCATCGGCACGCAAGTGAACACACAAACGAACATGGTGCGCTTGAGCGTTGGTCTGGGCTACCCGGAGCTGGCGGCGACGGTCGCCGGCCGGCTGCTCACCTATCTCGACGAGTTCAACTCGCAAACCCGGCAGTCGCAGGGGCGCGCGCGCCGGGCGTTTGTGGAGCAGCGGATCACTACGGCCGGCGCGGACCTGCGCGCCGCCGAGGCACAGCTCCGGTCGTTTCACGAGCGCAACCGCTCGTGGCAGGAGTCGCCGACGCTCACGTCGCAGGAAGGGCAATTGCGTCGCCAGGTGGATATCCGCCAGGAAGTCTACCTGACGCTGAGCCGCGAGCTGGAGACGGCCAAGATCGAAGAAGTGAACGACACGCCCGTGATCACGATCATCGATCCTCCCGTGGTGCCGCGCGAGCGCTCCAAGCCAAAACCCTTGCGCCTTGCCGTGCTCGGCTTTGTGATCGGCGGGGTCATCGCGCTCGGCTGGGTCTTTGTCACCGATTACGTCGACCAGCTACCGTCCGAAGACAAGATCCGGTTGGTCGGAGTGCGGCGCTCCTCGCGATAACCGAGGCCCGCCAGCAGCTCGAGGTGCGTGCCGCCGTAGAACTCGGTGATGATAAAGCGCGGCCACAGCGCGCGCGGCGCGTGCGTGAAAAAGTGGCGCAGCACTTTGTCCTCGAACCCTTCCACGTCGATCTTCATGCCGTCCACACGCGCGACGCCGACCTGCCGCAGAATATCGAGCAGCGGGCGACACGGCACCGCCACCGTGCTTCCCTGCCCCTCGCGCGCCACGAACGAATTGCCGCCGCGATTGCCGCGCTCCTGCAGATGGAGCGCGAGCGTCTCATTGCGGTCGCTCACGCCGCACTGCAGTGCAATAACCGGCGCATCGTTGAGCCTGACATTGCGCTCGAGCGTGCGGTACGTGAATGGCGACGCTTCGATCGCCACGACCGTGCCACGCGGCATGCGACGCGCCGCCATGAGTGCGTAGAAGCCGATGTGCGCGCCGATATCGACGAACGTGTCGCCGTCCTGCAGCGCGCTCTGGAGATAGGCGATCTCGGCCGTGTCATAGAGCTGCGGGCAGAACAGCAGATTGCCGTCCACCGCCTCGCTGGGATCGAGCTCCATCTGAATGCCGAGCACGTCGCACACGACCGGCGCGCGCCGCTTGCGGAGATACAGCGGCTTCAGCAGCCGGTTGGCGATGCCCGACGCGTGCGGGATCCGTGGCAGGCGCCGGCCAATGAAGCGCAGGACCGAGAGCTCGCGGTCAGACATACGGGCGCAGGACGACGAGGCTCACGGCCGCGGCTGCGGCGACACGCATGACGAGATCCTCGACCGGCCGCACGGGGACGCCGAGGATCCGGAGCGCGCTGATGTCGGCCACGAACGCGTAGATGAGCTGACTCACGGCCCACGACCACGCGATGGCGAGCAAGCCCGCGCCCGCGCTGCGGGTCACAAAGAACGTGGCGACCAGCAACGTCAGCCCGAGCGCACCGAGCACGACCGCGCGTGCCGAGCGTCCGGCGGCGAGCGTGAACGCGTATGCGGTCGTCGCATGCGCGTTCCAGCTCAACGCCGCGATCAGCACGACGAACAGCGCCGCGAATTCCGGCCCCCGCAGTCCAAAGAGGCGCAGCACGGTGGGGCCGGCCAGCGCGCCGAGCAGTCCGAGCGCCGCGTATGCCATCCAGCTGAACGACAACAGGCGCGGCAGCATGCCCTGCAACCGTTCCCGCTCGGCGGCCAGCATGCGCACGAATTTGGGGAACAGCACCAGGCCGATCGTATTCGAGAAGAACCAGACGCGGCTCGCCAGATCGAACGTGGCGCGGTAGACGCCGAGCGGGCGGATGCCGAAGAACCAGTTCACCAGCATGGCGGGCAGCGCGATGATCGAGACCTGGAGCAGCTGCGCCAGCGAGAGCAGCGAGGTGCCGCGGAGAAATTCGAGAAACGGGGCTTTGGCAAAACGCGGCCGCCAGGCGCCGGGCGGCAGGCCGCCGGTGATGGCGAGCGCGAGCGGCACGTCGATGAGCCGGCGCGCGGTGATGACGGCGACCAGGACTTCGGGGCGACGGGTGAGCAGGACGCCGGCGAACATCAGCGTGTAGCGCACGAGCCCCGAAGTCAGGCCGAAGCGCGAGTAACGGTCGAAGCGCTCCGCGGCGGCGGCGGTGTTCTGCATCAGCAGCGCAGGCACGCCGAGCACGAAGTCCAGGACAGCGAGGACCGTGATCCACTGGACGGCGCGGCGGCTGTCCGCGGAGACGGGAAACAGGTAGTCGGGAACGACGCGGACGAGGGCGATCAGCAGCAGCAGGAGCGCGGCGCACAGCAGCAGGTAGAAACCCCAGGCGGTCTGGACCTGCTCACGCCGCCACGCGTCGTCCCCTCCCCCGTCCCCCTTCCCTCGTCCCGCCAGTATCCGCTGCAGATTCGTGCCGATGCCGAGATCGGTCAGTGCCACATAGCTGGCCAGCACGGTATAAATGGAGAAGAGTCCGTAGCCACTGGCGCCGAGCCGGTGCACGGCGATGGGGACGAAGACGATCCCGAGCACGCCGTTCACGAGATTCATCACCCAGACGGCCGAGACGTTCTTCAGGAAGACGCGCATTGGCGAATAAGGTAGCCCCGCCCCGCTGGGTCGGTGTGGTGGTCTCCGCGTGGACGTTCCTGGTCCTCGGCGCCGACCTCAAGACGGCGATTCATCCGAACATCCACTGGCTCGTCACGGCCGTCGCCGTCACGTGCGCGCTGCCGTACCTGCTGCGGCTCCGTCTGCCGCTGCGCCTGGTGCTGCCCGGGCTCATCCCGTCGTGCCTGCTCGCGCTCGCGGTGCTGCTCGCCGGGATCCGCAGCGACACTCCGCTGTACGCGATCGCCGAAGCAGCCAAGCTCGCGATCATTTTGATCGTCGCCCGCGGGCTGTTCACGAGCGAGCCGGCACTCGCGCATCATGCCGTGCGCGGCTTTGTGTGGGCGATCGGCGTCAACCTCGCGTTGCTGCTCTTCGGCCTGCTCGGCGCCGGAACGGCGGCGGAGCTGGGACCGAGCCGTTGGGGCACGCTGCTCAACTATCCCGGCTCGCTCGCGCGGCTCGGGTTTTTGGGCCTGTGTTACGCCGGGTACATGGTGCTCGTCTGGAAGCAACCGCTGCGCCATTTGGCGCTGCTCGCCGCGTGCGGCATGCTCATCTACTTCGACGGCTCGCGCACCGCGCTTCTCGTCATCGCGGTCCTCGTGCCCTACCTGCTCGTTATCCGCCTGACCGAGGGCGGCCCGCGGCGCTTTGCGCGCCTCAGCCGATTCGCGACCATCGGCGTGGCGTGCGCCGCGGCGCTGCTCGGATTTGCGGGATGGCGCTGGCTGCAGGCGCAGACGTCGGTGCCCGAAGGGACGGGGGCCGTCGCGCGCATCGCGCAGTTCGCGGTGTCGGTCAAGCTCAACGGCGCCGCGGGACTCGCGCTCGCCGACCCTGTGCGCGTCCGCATGATCGAGACGGGCATGGACGCCTTGCGGAACGCTTCGCTCATCGGCCACGGCGTCGGCACGACGCAGGCCGACACCGACTTTGGCCTGATGGTCGTGCACATGACGTATCTGCAAATCATCGGCGACCTGGGTGTGCTCGGCTTGATGGCCTATCTGTGGCTGGTGCTGGGCTGGGTGGCGTGGCTGCCGCGGGCGTGGCGCAACATTCGCCGGATCGAGAGTCCCAGCTCCCGCGCGCTCTACTTCAACGCGATCTTTCTGCTCGCCGCGTTCGCGCTGTCGGGTCTCTTCCATCCGCTGAGCACCGAGTGGAGCGAGTGGATCATGTTCATCGTGCCGTCCGCTTTGTTCTGGGAAATTGTCTGAATGTGTGGCATAGCCGGTTTTGTCGGGGCGAGCGCAGAGCGTCTCGCTCCGCAGGTCCGCTGCGCGCTCGAGCGGCTGCGGCATCGCGGTCCGGACGGCGAAGGATGGCATAGCGACGACTACGCCGCCATCGGCATGCGCCGCCTCGCGATCATCGATCTCGAATGCGGCGATCAACCGATCTACAACGAAGACCGCACCATCGCCGTCGTGTGCAATGGCGAGCTGTACGAGTATCCGGAGCGCTTCCGGGACCTGACGGCCCGCGGGCACCGGCTGCAGTCGCAGTCCGATGTGAACCTGCTCCCGCACTACTATGAAGAAAGAGGCCGCGAGGCATTCGAGGAGATTCGTGGCATGTTCGCCGCGGCGATCTGGGACGCGCCGCGGCGCCGGCTGACGCTCGCCCGCGATCGCGCGGGTAAGAAGCCGCTCTACTACGCGCTCTCCGCTGGAGGGCTGGCGTTCGCGTCGGAGATTCCGGCGCTGCTCGCGCTGCTCGGCGAGTGCCCCCCACTGCATCCGCCGGCCATCGCCGACTACCTGCGACTGGGCTGCGTGCCACATCCGGAGACCGTCTACTCCGGCGTATTCGCTCTCCCGCCCGGCGCCACGCTCGTGTACGAACCCGGTGGTGAGCCCGAGATCGCGCCCTACTGGTCGCCGCCGGCGCTCGACGCGCGGCCATTCCGCGGGTCCCGAGCCGACGCGCTGGAAGAGATCGATCGGGAGCTGCGCGAGGCGGTCGCGTTGCGGCTGCGCAGCGACGTCCCGGTCGGGCTGTTCCTCTCGGGCGGGATCGACAGCGGACTGGTTGCCGCCTATGCGGCGGATGCCGGCGCTCGCGATCTGCTGTGCTTCGTGGTCCAGGTCGCGGACGCGGAGTTGAACGAGGCGCCTGCGGCGCTGGCAACCGCGCGCCGACTCGGTCTGCCCACCGAAGTCATCCCGCTGGAGATCGCGCCGATCGACATCGCACAGCGAATCCCGAGCCTCTATGGGCAACCGTTCGCCGACTCGAGCGCGATCCCGAGCTACCTCGTCGCACAGGCTGCGAGCCGGCACCGCAAGGTCGTGCTGAACGGCGATGGGGGCGATGAGATTTTTGCCGGCTATCGGCGCTATTGGGCCGGGTGGCTTGGAGCTGGGCTCTCGGGACTCGGAGCGTGGGGTAAGACCGCGGCCCGACTGCTGGCGCGCGGCCGCCCGCGCCGCAGCGCTCTGGGGTTTGTGGCCCGCACGCTGCGCGGCCTCGGCCTCGACGAGACGGCCCAGTATCTCGCTTGGACCACCGACCTCTTCGGCGACGCCGATCTGCGCCACTACTTTCCCGATCTGGCCGCACAGGCAACCCCGGGCGGGGTGGCAGCAGGATCGCTCTCGGCGCGCGGCGTTCGAGCCTTCATGCGCTCCGATTTCCGGCACATCCTTCCCGACGATCTCCTCGTCAAAATGGATATCGCCACGATGGCCAACTCGATCGAGGCGCGATCGCCCTTTCTCGACATTCCGCTGGTGGAGCTCGCGTGGTCGTTGCCGGAGCGCTGGCTGCTCAGTGCCGCCCGGACCAAGCCGCTGCTGCGCGCGCTCGCCGCGCGCAGACTGCCGCCCGAGCTCGCGCGGGCCAGGAAACGCGGATTCGAAGTGCCGGTGGCGCGCTGGCTCGCGCACGAGCTGAAACCGCTGGCCGGCGACCTGCTGCTTGGGGGTGACAGTCGCGTCGCCGCGCTGGGCGACGCGCGCGCGATCACCGATCTGGTGCGCGGCGCGGACGGCTTCGCCGGCAATCGCGCTCAGACAGTCTGGGCGCTGCTCATGCTGGAGATCTTCTTGCGCGAGGGATGCCGCGCGAGAAGCTCGTCGTAGAGTGCTTCCACATCCCCCACGAGCCGCGTGATGCTGTAGCGTTCGACGACGGCGGAGGGGTCCGCGCTTTCGTAGCGGGCCCGTTCCGCGGGATCGAGCAGGCGGCGCAGCGCCTCCGCGAACGCGTCGACCCGGGCCGGCGGCACGAGGACGCCACGGCGTCCCTCTTCGAGCACGTCGGCCACTCCGCCTACGTCCGTCGCCACGACTGCGCGACCGCATGCCAGCGCCTCGATGAGGCACACCGGCGTTCCTTCGTTATCGGAGCTCAAGGCCACGATGTCGGAGCCGTAGTAGACCGCTTCCAGATCGTGCCACCACCCCGCGAACCGGACCTGCCGCTCGATTCCGAGCGAGCGGGCGAGCGCACGCAACCGCTCCGCTTCTTCTCCGCCGCCGACCAGGGCCAGCAGCACGTCGGGCCGACCGAGCGCGGCGAGCGCCGCAAATGCGAGGGCGTGATTTTTGATTGCCGTGAGGCGCCCGACCATCGTAATCACCGTCTGCTCGGGCCGAGCGGCGATCGCGGCGCGGAATCGCACGCGAGCCGGCTGCCTTTCCGCGATCTGAAACCGGCGCAGATCGAACCCCAACGGGATGATGCTGATCCGATCGGCCGCGAGGCGGAGGTAGTCGCCCAGCTCACGCGCCTGGCGCGCGCTGATCGCGACGATCCGCGTCGTGATCCGGGCCAGCGCGCGCTCGATGCGGATGTAGAGGCTGCTTTTCCAGCGCGCGAAGTATCCGTGAAACACGTGGCCATGAAACGTGTGCACGCGCACCGGTACGCCCGCGAGCCAGGCGGCGAGGCGTCCGAGTGCTCCCGCTTTGGCGGTGTGGGTATGGACGATGTCGGGCTTGTAGCGCCGGCACAGCCGCCACAGCGTCCAGAAAGCGCGCAGGTCGCCGAGGAGGCGGATGTCGCGGCCCAGGCCGGGAACGCGGACCACCCGATCCCCCGCGCCGTGCCGCTCGACCAAGTCCGAGCCATCGCCTTCGTGAGCTCGGGCCTGCCCAATGGCGAGGAGCGTGGGATAGCGCGCCCGTGTGCCGGCGGTGAGCAGTACCGCGTGCCACGCGGGGCCGCCGATGTTGAGCCGCGCGATGGCTCGAATGACGCGGACCTGGGTCACATTCTCTGGAGCGAGGGCGACGCGGCTCGCGGGCGCGCCGTCGTAGCGCGGCCAATTCCGTAGAAGCTCGAGTACCACTCCACGAAGCGCAGAACGCCGTCGCGGATCGACGTGCGCGGCGTGAATCCGGTGACCTGCTGCAGCGTGGTCACGTCGGCGTGGGTGGCGGCGACGTCGCCGGGCTGCATCGGGAGCAGATTCTTGTGCGTCGTCCGGCCGAGCTGCTCCTCCAGCAACGAGATGATTTCCAGCAGATCCACGGGTTCCTGATTGCCCACATTGTACAGGCGGTATGGCGCCAGGCTGGTGCTCGGGTCGGGATTGCCGCTGTCCCACCCCTCGTCGGGCGCCGGAACCACATCCATGATGCGCACGACGGACTCGACCACGTCGTCGATGTAGGTGAAGTCGCGCCGCATGTGGCCGTGGTTGAAGACGTTGATCGGCCGCCCCTCGAGGATCGCCTTCGTGAATTTGAACAGCACCATATCGGGCCGGCCCCACGGGCCGTACACGGTAAAGAACCGCAGCCCGGTGGTGGGTAAACCGAACAGATACGAATAGCTGTGTGCCATCAGCTCATTGGAGCGCTTGGTGGCACCGTACATCGAGAGCGGATGATCGGCGCCGCGCCGCGTGGAGAACGGCATCTGCGTGCTCGCGCCGTACACCGAGCTCGAGCTCGCGTATACGAGGTGCGGAACCTTGCGGTAGCGGCACTCCTCGAGCACCTGGAGGAAGCCGAGAATGTTCGAGGTGATGTAGGCGTCGGGCCGCTCGAGCGAATAACGCACGCCGGCCTGCGCGGCGAGGTGAATGACCCGCTCAAACTCGCACCGATCGAACAACTGGTTCATCGCTTCCGGGTCCGTGAGCGCGGCGCGGACGAACTCGAATTTGCGGTGCGCCTGCAGCAGCGCGAGTCGCGCCTCCTTGATCCGCACGTCGTAGTACTGGTTCACCGAGTCGAGACCGACCACCTCGTGGCCGTCGTCGAGCAGCCGGTTGGCCACGTGGAACCCGATGAACCCGGCGGCGCCGGTGACGAGGACTCTCATTAGTCGCCTTGTGCGTGAAGGTGGACGGTCGCCCTGGCGCCGTTCGGCACCGGACGCACACTGATGTCGAGCTCGAGCAGCTCAACCTCGTGCAGCGTGCCGACGGTGTGGAGCGCGCGCAGCACGTGCGGCGGCAGCTTCCTGGTCGCGATCAGCACCCGGCGCACGCCGTGGCGCACCACGAGATCGGTCACCTGCCCCAGCCCGCCTACGACCCGCACGCCGTGAATCCGCTCGCCGCGCTTGTGGGGATCGTCGTCGAGAAAACAGACCGGCGTGAGCCCGAGTGACGCGTTGTTCAGCAGCTCGCGCACCGCCAGCTCGCCGCCGTCACCAGCCCCGTAGATCGCGACCGGCTCGCCGCGCCGGCTGAGGCGCCGCCGCAGCAGCTCGAGCGACCGGAACGACGCGCGCGTCGCGAGCACGAGCGCCGCCGCCAGCAGCGCGTAGATCCAGAAAATGTTCGTCGCCGCGAGCACCGGCTCGCGCCACAGCGCGTACCCGAACACCAGCGCCGCCGCGCCGGCGATCGCCGCCAGCATGCGATACAGGTCGGAGAGGCTGACGTAGCGCCACGCGCCGGAATACATCCCTGACAGCTGGAACGCGATGAGCTGCACCGCGATCACGAGCCACAGCGTGTCGCGATAGGCGTCCATCACCCCGAACGGCGGCGCGCCGTCGAAGCGCAGCCGGAACGCGCCGTAGTAGGCCGCCGCCACCAGCGCGACGTCGAGCAGCATGAGCGCGAGCCGGCGCTTGTAGAGCAGCGCGTTGGCGACCACCGTCGCCGGCTTCCACCCCGCGGGCTTGTCCGGGTAGCCGACCTTGAGCCGTCCCAGATACGCCGCGAGCAATGTGAGCGCGATGAGGAAAATCGTGCCGAGCATGAGACCGAGCGCGGGATCGGTGCGCGTCAGCAGCAGTCCCACGGCGCCGCCGATCGTGGCGAACGCGTACAGCAGCAGCGCGACGTCGCGCTCGTGCAGCCCGAGCGCCACCAGGCGGTGCGCGCTGTGGTCGCGCCCGCCCTGCGAAATCGCCCGCGACGCGAGCATCCGGGTCACCGTCACCAGCGCCGTATCGACGATCGGCACCGCCATGATCGCGATCGGCACGAACAACACCGCCACGAGGTGCCCCGAGACCGACGCCGGCGACGTCATGACCAGTCCGGCAAGGAGCGATCCGATGAACAGGCTGCCGGTATCGCCCATGAAGATGCTCGCCGGAGAAAAGTTGTAGCGGAGAAATCCGAGCGCCGCGCCCGCGAGCGCCCATGCCGCCGCCGCGTGCAGCCACGCATCCTGCAGCGCGAACGTGACGCCGAGGAACGTTGCGGCGATGGCGCCGACGCCCGCTGCCACGCCGTCCATGTTGTCGAGCAGATTGAACGCGTTGGTCAGCGCCACGAACCAGAACAGCGACGCGAGCACGTTGACGAGATGCCACGGCGTCAGCGCCATCGTCCCGCCGGCCGCCACGACGACGATGCCGGCGAGCAGCTGGAGATTGAACTTGAGCTGCGGGCGCAGCCGGGTGAGATCGTCGACGAGTCCCACCGCGCACATGAACAGCGCGCTGCATCCGACCGCCACGGCCGGCAGCAGCAGGCGGGTGCCTGGAGCATCCATCACTCCCAGCGCGCCGAGCGCGAGCCAGGCGAGGACTCCGGCGAGCGTCGCCGCGGCGATCGCGAGGCCGCCGAGCAGCGCCGTGGGCCGCTGGTGCCAGCGGTCGGCGCTCGGCCGCGCGATCAGCTCGCGCCGGCGCGCGACGGAACGGACCACGGGCGTGAGAAACAGCGCGACGCCGCCCGAGAGTGCCGCGACGACCCCTGCCGCCGCGGCGGAGGTCATGCGACCTGAGGAGTCAGCGAGCGCTCGTATTCAATCACGGAGACGAGGATGTCGTCGAGACCGATCAGCGGCTCCCAGCCGATCGTCGAGCGAATCTTGTCGAGCGAGGGCACGCGCCGCGGCATGTCCTCGAAGTTGTCGCCGTAGGCTTCGCGGTACGGCACGAACGTGACCGCCGAAGACGACTCGGTGAGCTGCTTCACCCGTTCCGCGAGCTCGAGGATCGGCGTTTCCAGCTCGCCGCCAAGGTTGTAGACCTCACCCACCGTCCGGTCGGAGTCCATCAGGCCGATCATCGCGCGCACGGCGTCGTGCACGTGCGTGAAGCAGCGCGTCTGGCGGCCGTCGCCGTACACGGTGAGCGGCTCGTCGCGCAGCGCCTGCTGCACGAACCGCGGCACGACCATGCCGTAGTGTCCCGTCTGGCGCGGGCCGACGGTATTGAAGCAGCGGCCGATCACGGTGGGACAGCGGCGCTCGCGCCAGTAGGCGATCGCGAGAAACTCGTCGATCGCTTTCGAGCTGGCGTAGCTCCAGCGGCCGCGGCTCGTCGCGCCGAGCACGAGGTCGCCGTCTTCCCGGAACGGCACCGCGGTACTCTTGCCGTAGACTTCCGAGGTTGACGCGACGAATACTTTCTTCTTCTTTTTGCACGCCGCGGCCAGCACCATCTCGGTCGTCTTCACGTTGGTTTCGATCGTCCGGACCGGGCTTTCCACGATCAGCCGCACGCCCACGGCCGCGGCCAGGTGGAAGATCTGATCGGCGCCGTCGACCAGCTCGGCGAGCAGCGGCGCGTTCAGCACCGTGTCGATGACGTAGGCGAACCCTGGCCGGTCCTTGAGATGGCGAATATTTCGCATGGCGCCGGTGGACAGGTCGTCGAGCACGGTGACCTCGTCGCCGCGCTGCATCAGAGCGTCGGCCAGATGCGAGCCGACAAACCCTGCTCCACCGGTGATCAGGTAATGCACGCAACCTCCACTGCGGGGCACCACGAACCGCGAGAGCCGGCTACTGTAATACCCGACCGGCGCGCGATGACGCGACGTCTTTCTAGCCGGAACGATCTAGTTCCTTCCGGCTACATCGGGGGATGCAGACACAAACTTTCGCAGACAACTTCAAGACCCCACTGCGCGATGGTTGGTCCGTGATTCACGAAAGGTCGATCTAGTGCCGCGAGTCGCGAGACTTGATGCCCGATGGATTATGACTTGTGGCGCGGTCGCGGCGATTCTGCTTGCGACGCTGCACGGCGGCGGCCGCACCACGTCGCCCGGCTGGAACTGGGCGATCACCTCGGGCGACGCGGCACTCGCCGAGCTGTTGCAGAACCTGATTCTGTTCATCCCGTTCGGCGCCGCCGTGGCCACCTTGATCCCGCGCCGGCCGCTCCTGGCCGTCGCGCTCGGGACAGTGCTTTCTTTTTCCGTCGAATTCGCGCAGCAGTGGATTCCAGGCCGCGATCCGAGCGTGGGCGACATCATTTGCAACACCGCGAGCACCGCGATCGGCGTGGCGCTGGTCCGGTTCGCCCCGCATTGGCTCACCGTGGCGCCGGCGCGCGCCGGCCGGCACGCCCTCGGCGCCGCGCTGCTCGCGTGGCTGATCTGGTTCGGCACCGCCGCGGCGCTGCGGCCCGCGTTCCCGCCGTCGCCGCTGCGCGTGGTCACACGACCCGACTTCCCCAACTGGGGACGCTACAACGGCGAGGTGATCGAGGCGCGTTTGCAGGCCGGCCTGCTGTACGCCAAAGCGATCTTCCCGCGCCGTCCGCCGGGACGGCCGTCACCCCTCGCCGCCGTGCTCGATGCGCGCGGCACGAAAGCGGTCATTCTGAGCGTGAACGGCCGTGATCTGGCGATGCGCTATCACATGCCCGCGGCCGCACTCACGCTCGAGCAACCCGATCTGATCTGGCACAACGCACTGGCGCACATCGCGCCGGCCGACACGTTCATCGCCACCACCGGCCACGAGTCGGGACGCCTCTGCCTTGGCGTGGATCGCGACTGGCGCTGCGACCTGGGCTACACGATCGGCGACGGATGGAAGCTGATCTTCTATCCGGAGGGCTGGCCGGTGTGGCTGTTGCGATTGATCAACGCGTGCTGGGTGGCGGGGTGGACGGTGGGGGTGGGGTATTGGGCGGGGAGGACGTCGAAAGGCGGCGGCGGGAAAGCGGCGAAATATGCGGTCGGGATAGTTCTACTCGGCATGATCCTCGTGCCGGCGACGACGCATCTCAAGGGTGCGTCGCTGATCGAATGGATCGGCGCGTTGCTCGGGCTCGAGCTCGGCCTGACGCTAGGGAGTCGCCGGGGTCGGGACGATCCTCCACACGGGACCGTTGAGCTGCAGGATGTATAGCTCGCCGCGGATGTCCTGACCGAACGAGCTCACGCCGGTACCGGGCCGCAGCTGGGGCGACCAATCGACCTTCGAGGTACCGGGATACTTGAAGCTGCCGACGTTGCCCGTGCAGTAATCGGCGTACAAAAAATGCCCCGCGAGGATCGGGACGGCGCTGCCGCGATAGACGTAGCCCCCGCTGATCGAGCAGGCGCCGTTCGTGTGCGGATATTCGATCGTCGGCAGCGTGCCGACGCTCGTGCAGGGATCGGCGGGATAGCAGTGGCTCCCTTCCATAATATTCCAGCCGTAGTTCGCGCCCTTGCCGCGCTGCGCCGCGGCAGTCGCGACGTTCACCTCTTCCCAGGCCCCCTGCCCCACGTCGCCGATGTACAGATCACCGGTTTGACGATCGAATGAAAACCGCCACGGATTGCGCAGCCCGTAGGCCCAGATCTCAGGCGCGAAGCTCGTGTCGCTCGCGCCGGGGTTATCGGTCGGAATCGTGTAACCGGTCGCCCCGTCGACATCGAGCCGCAGCAGCTTGCCGAGCAGCGCGTGCGTGTCCTGGCCGTTGTCGTCCGGATCGCCGCCGCCGCCCCCGTCGCCCAGGGAGACCCACAGCTTCCCGTCGGGGCCGAACTGGAGCTGGCCTCCGTTGTGATTGCTCTGGCCCGGATGCGCGACCTTGAGAATCGTGTCGGCGCTCGTTTCGATCGCGCTGTCGGGATCGCTCGAGACGAGATAGCGCACCACCCGCAGGTCGCCCGCGTCGCTCGTGAAGTAGACGTAGAACCGGTTGTTGCTCGCGTAATCGGGGTGAAACGCGAGGCTGAGCAGCCCTTCTTCACCGCCGTTGTTGATCTTGCCGCGGATGTCGAGGAACGGTCGCGCGAGCGTCGTGTCGCGGCGGATGATCATGATGCGTCCGTCCTGCTCCACGACGAAGAGCCGGGCCGAGTCGCCCGGCGGGTAGGTGAGATAGACGGGATGAACGAAGGTGTCGACGGCGGCGAGCATCGGCATCCCCGGAACGGGCGGCGGCTCGCCTCCGCCTTCCAGAAAGTCGTTGCAGGCCGCGAGTGCTGCCAGCAGCCAGAGTCTACGAAGCCGGCACGATCCGATACACTCCTCCACTATACGTGACGATGTAGAGCTCGCCGCGCGCATCCTCCCCGAACGATACGATCGAGCCACCCGGCGACAGCTCGGTGGTCCGGTTCATGCTTTGCGTCGCCGCGCCGCCCGACAGCACGAACGATCCCACGAAGCCGGTACATAAGTCGGCGTACAGGTAGTGGCCTATGAGCTGGGTCACACGAGTGCCGCGGTACACGTATCCGCCGGTGACCGAGCAGGCGCCGCCCGCGTGCGCGTATTCGACCACCGCCATTGTGATGCCGGTGGGGCTGCACGGCGCGATGAAGCAGTGCGTCCCCTCGTACATGCTCCAGCCGAAATTGAGCCCCTTGCCGGCGTTGGGCGCGGCGGCGGCGTTGACCTCTTCCCACGCCGCGTCGCCGATCTCGCCGATGTAGAGATCGCCCGTCTGGCGGTCGAACGAGAACCGCCACGGATTGCGGAACCCCATCGACCACGTCTCGGGCACGTAGGCGGTGTCGCTCACGAACGGGTTGTCGGCCGGAACGGTGTAGCCGGTCGCGCCGCTCACGTCGATCCGGAGCAGCTTGCCGTTCACCGTCTTCTTGCGCTGGCCGTTGCGGAGCGGGTCGCCGCAGCAGCCGCCGTCGCCGAGCGAGACGTAGAGCATGCTGTCGAGCGGGCCGAACTGGAGCTGGCCTCCATGGTGATTGCCGAACGCGAGCGACGTTCCGGCCAGGGGATGCGGGATCGCCATGATCGTGTCGGCCTGCGTCTGGTCCACGCTGTCGGCGCCCGGGAAGGCGACGTAGCGCACGATCCGGATGTCGCCGTTCGGGTTCGTGTAGAACGCGTACACGCGCCCGTTGGTCGCGTAGCGCGGATCGAACGCGAGGCTGTAGAGACCGTCTTCGTCGGACGAGGTCCCGCCGATTTTCCCGCGCAGGTCGAGGAACGGCCTCGGCTGCTGCGTCCCGTTCTTGAACAGGACGACGCGGCCGAATCGCTCCGTCACCACCAGGCGCGATGTGTCGCCCGGTGGAGCGGTCAGGTACGTCGGCTGCGAAAAATTTCCGATCAGTTGATAGGTGGCGACGGGCGGTGGCGGCGGAGGCGGGGGCGGCGGCGGCGGGGGTGGCCCAGTGGGATCGTCGAACCAGCTGGCACACCCCGCGAGCAGCACGAGCAGCGGGAGATATCTCATCCGAGCACCACCTCCACCCCCTGTTGTCTGAGCCGGCCGAGCAGCCGCGCCTCGATGCGCGCGCGCAGCAGCACGACTCCGTTCGTCTGTTCCTGGTGAAGAATCTCGGCATCGCGATGCAGCGTCGCCAGCAGCTTGCCGTCGGCCACCGGGACGCGGATCTCGGCGACAGGTCTCAGCGCCTGGGCGGACGTGCGCAAACCCCGGCGCAGATCCTCGATTCCGAGCGTGTCGCGTGCGGCGGGTGGCGCGGCGGAGGTAAGAATCGCGTGCGGATACCGCTCCTTGACCAGTGCGAGAAATGCGTCGGGATCAGGTAACAAATCCGCCTTGTTGAAGACGTAGATCTCGCGTTTACGCTCGGCGCTGCCCTTGGTGCGACGCACGCCCCACGCCGCACGCAGTTCGGCCTCCACCACGTCGACCTGTTCTTCCCATCCCGGATGACTGGCGTCGATCACGTGCAGCAGCAGGTCGGCATCCTCCGCCTCTTCCAGCGTGGCGCGGAACGACGCGACGAGATGGTGCGGCAGCTTGCGAATGAATCCGACCGTGTCGGTGAGCCGGTAGCGATAGCCTTCGCCGACGTCGACCTCGCGCGCCAGCGTATCGAGCGTGGCGAACAGGCGATCTTCGACGAACACCTCCTGCCCCGACAGCGCCTTGAGCAGGCTCGACTTGCCGGCGTTGGTATAGCCCACGAGCGCCGCTGTGGGCAGGTCGCGCCGGCTCTGGCGCTGGTTGGCGCGATGCTCGGCCACGTCCTTGAGCCGCTTTTTGAGCATCGAAATCTTGCGCCGGATGACGCGGCGGTCCGTTTCGAGCTGCGTTTCGCCGGGTCCCCTGAGGCCGATACCGCCGCGAATACGCGACAAGTGCGTCCACATGCGGGTCAGCCGCGGCAGCAGATACTCGAGCTGCGCCAGCTCGACCTGGAGCTTGGCTTCGTGGCTGCGTGCGCGGGTCGCGAAAATGTCGAGAATGACCTCGGTGCGGTCCATGACGCGCACGCCGAGGGTCTTTTCGAGTTTGACGCCCTGCACGGGGGTGAGTGGTTCGTCGAACAGCATCAGCGTGGCGCCGGCCGATGCCATCTCGCCCTTCAGCGATTCGACCTTGCCCTGGCCGAGGTAGAAGTTGGGCGTGGGGGCGTCGATGCGCTGGACGGTCTTGCCGATGACCTGCGCGCCCGCGGTGTCCGCCAGACGCTCGAGCTCTTCCAGGTGCTCGTCGACGTGCAGCGCTTCTTCGGAACCCTTGCGTGGTGCTCCCACCAGAAAGGCGCGCTCGATCGGCGCCTGAATCTCGATCAGCTTCTTCAATTAATGAGCTTCCTCAACGGAACGTTACCCTTGCCTTTCAGCTCGACTCTTCTTTCACCGATGGGCGTCTCGACCAGGACGGCACCCGTGAGACCATACGGCAGCTCCTGCGACTCGAGCATCGAGCGCGCGGCGGCGCCGACGCCCGACCAGGTGAATCGCACCGGCATGACGACTCTGCTGTGGTTTTCCGGGGACAGATCCAGGGGTTTGTCTATAAGGGCTTCCCCGAAATCCGTCCCGGCCAGTTCGAGGCCAACTTCCAGCCTCGTGCTGCGCAGCCGGTAGTCATTGGGATTGTACACGTCGAACACGAGGTCGAGTGTTCCGCCCGACAGGCCGAGTCCCGTGATGTTGATCTCCTGCAGTTCGACCTGGGGCTGCTCGAACTTGAGCACGTTCTGTAATGTCGCGCACGCGCCCAGCGTGATGATGAGCAGCGTCACAGTCCTTGCGGTCCTTATCATAGCCCGTAACATAACCCCCGCATGGCGTCCATGGCCGTAGAACCGCTGGTTTTACTGGCAAACGCCGACAAGTGGCTCACCGAGTCACTGGAAAGCGTGCTCACGCAGGGCGGGTTTCGCGTCATCACCACCACCAAGCGTCCTCAGGTGCTGGAGATGGCGCGGCGCCAGCTGCCCGACGCCGTGATCGTCGATCTGGCTTTGGACCAGCGCGCCAGTGACAACCTCGCCGTGTGCCGCGCGCTCCGTGCCGACCCGTCCGTCTCGCGCGCCACACCCATCATCCTGACCACCGCCGGTCCCGCGTTGCGCCAGCAGCAGCTCGAGGCGTTGCGGGCGGGCGCCTGGGAGCTGCGCGGCGATCCGCTCGACCTCGAAGATTTGGTACTACGCCTCGGCGTCTATGTTCAGGGCAAGATCGAGCTCGACCGTATCAGCACCGAGGGAATGATCGACCGCGTGAGCGGTCTGTACAACATGGAAGGGGTCTCGCGCCGCTCGAGCGAGCTGGCGGCATTCACGGCGCGCGAGGGGCTGCCGCTCGCGTGCGCCGTGTTCCGGCCCGAGCAGACGAACGGCTCTCTCAGTCCCGGCGCCGCCGACCGGCTCGCCGTCGCCTTCAAGCGCGCCGGGCGCGTGTCCGACGCGATCGGTCGCACCGGGACCGCCGAGTTCACGGTGTTCGCGCCGGCGACCGACGAGGCGGGCGCGGAGGGGCTGGTGCAGCGCATTACCGACGCGGTGTCGAGCACCGCCGGCGTGCGGCTGCGCGCGGGGGTGAGCACCGACGCGGGCGCGCCGAAACCGCCGCGCACCTCTGCCGCGTACACGGCCCCGCAGCGAATGTCACCGCCTGATTTGTTGTCGCGGGCGCGTGCAGCTATGGAGTGATGAAACCTTCTCGGATGGCGTAGCGGACGAGATTGGCGGTGTCGTGGACGTTGAGCTTTTTCATCAGACGTCCGCGATGAAACTCGGCGGTTTTCACGCTGATGCGCAGGACCTCGGCGATCTGCTTCGTGGACTTCCCTTCACCGACGAGCTGTAGCACCTGCCGTTCGCGCGGGGTCAGATGCGATCCGGCGCTCTCTTCGTCCGTGGCCGCGTCGACGATCGCCTGAGACGCGCCCGGGCTGACATACAGCCGGCCGGCGCGGACCTCTTCGATCGCCTGCACCAGATCGTCACAACCCTGGCTTTTCTGAACGAAGCCGCGCACACCCACGCGCAGGGCGTCCTTCACGAAGCGGGCATCGTCGACGCCCGAGAGCAGGATAATCGAGCAATTTGGGGCGATTTTCGTGATTTCCCGCGCCGCGTCCACGCCGTTGAGCACGGGCATCGCGACATCGAGCACCACCACATCGGGAGCGTGACGCACGACCTCGTCGATGGCCGAGCGGCCATCTGCAGCTTCTGCAACGATATGCAGGCCCCGCCGCTCCAGCAGCGCGCGCAGCGCCTGCCGGAGCACGAGATGATCATCCGCGAGCACCAACCGCACCGGGGTCATTGCCTTAATAGTTTCACCCCGGCCCGACTTCTGCAATCGTCTGGTCGCCGGCGACTTCCACCAGCCCCGGTTCTTCTGCGTGACCCCCCTCATAGTCACCACCTCAGCTTTCGCTCCTCGACCGCGAACGCCGCTCTTTGCGATTCGGGATCGACGTGAGCTGCGGGATCGGCGTGCGCCGCGGCGGACAGGGCGGCAGCTCGAGCACGAACGAGAACCGGGTGCCCCAGCCCACGCGCGTTTCGACGCGCAGCTCGGACCCCATCGCTTCGACGAGCTTGCGGCAAATCGAAAGCCCGAGCCCGGTCTGTGAGAACAGCCGGCCCGCGCGCCCCGCGACCTTGCGCATCGGATCGAACAGCGTCGCCACGGTCGCGGGATCGATGCCGCGACCCGAGTCGCGCACCGCGAATTCGATGCGGTTCACATCCACATCGAGCGCGGTCACTTCGACGTAGCCCTGGTCGGTGAACTTCAGCGCGTTGGTCGTGAGATTCAGCAGGACGCGGCTCAGCGCGATGGGGTGCCCCAGGCGCTGGTCCATCCGCGACGGCTGCATGCGCAGCGACAGCTGCTTCTCTTCCGCCATCGGCCGCACGATGTCGCGCACCGCTTCCAGCGCGGCTTCCACGGAGAACGGAATCGGCGCGGGCTCCACGAATTGATCGCTGCGCGTCACGTCGATGATGTCGCTCGCGACCGCGTTGAGTCCGAGCGCGGCGGTGTAGATCAGGCCGAGCTGGCGGCGCTGTACGTCGTTGACCGGCCCGCTTTGCCCGCGCTGCAGCGCCTCGGCGAGGAACAGAATCGACGTGAGCGGCGAGCGCAGGTCGTGCGCGACGTTCACCAGCAGCTCCATGCCGTCAACACCGCGCAAATGCGCCGCGAACGACTGATCGAGCGGCCGCTCGATCGCCTCGCGAATCTTTTCCATCGCGAGCATGAGGGGCGCGAGCTCGGTGTCGGGCGCGTCGCCGGCCACCCAGTTGCGGATGACTTCCGTGCGCAGCTGGTCCAGGAGCCTGCGTCCCAGCACCGAGCGGAGTCGTTCATCGATGACCGTCTCGCCGGTGATCTGCGTCTCAAGGATCCGGGTCGCCAACGCGACCATCAGCTCGACCATTTCGGCGGCGGGTAGGGTCCCGCCGACATCGTGGCGCCAACGTTGTGAGACGCTGTGTGCCGCCGCCTGGAGAATGGGTGCCCAACTGCCGACGCGCGCACCCCGTTCCGACCTGGGTGCAGCGTGAGAGGGAATCCCTACGGAGTTGACTTGTTGGAGTGGCATCCCGTTTGGGTGGCTAGGGCGGGGCCTAATATCACACCCAGGTGGGTCACTCGCTAGAACCGCTAAAAACCTAGGTAATACCTGGATTTGCTAGGGGGCAACCACCTCGGCGATGCGCTGGGCTGTGCGTCCATCCCACAGCTCGATCGTCGGAGGTTGCCGACGGCGCGTCCCTACGACGGCGCGGACGGCGGCGCCAATCGTCTCGCTGCGCGCGGCGACGAGACGATTCGTCCCCTCCGTGCAGGTGATCGGACGCTCCGTGTTTTCCCGAACCGTGAGACAGGGGATGCCGAGGTACGACGTTTCTTCCTGCAATCCACCCGAATCGGTAATCACGACGTCGCTGTGCAGCACGAGGCGCAGCATCTCTATATAAGGAAGCGGCTCGAGCAGCGTGATCCGTTCGGAGGGCGGTTGCCACGCGAGGTCGGCGATGCGCGCGCGGGTGCGCGGATGCACCGGAAACAGAATGCGCCGTTCGCGGCTGACTTCCGTGAGGGCCCGGAGCAGCTCCATGAGTGCGGCCGGGTCGTCCACGTTGGAAGGCCGGTGCAACGTCACGACCGCGTACGGAGCGTGCTTGCCGTTACCGTTCCCGTTGCCGTTCCCGTTACGCGCCTCGGGCAGCAGCGACAGGAGCGAATCGATCATGATGTTGCCCACGAAATGCACGCGCTCGGCCGGGACGCCTTCGGCGCGCAGGTTGTCGCCCGCGTCGCGCGACGGCGTGAACAACAGATCCGAGAGCCGGTCGGTGACCACCCGATTGATCTCCTCGGGCATCGACCAATCGCGACTGCGCAAACCCGCTTCCACATGGCCGACCTTGATGCCCAGCTTCGACGCGACGAGCGCCGCGGCGACCGTCGAGTTGACGTCGCCATAGACGAGCACGAGATCGGGTTTGGTCTCGAGGCAGACGGGCTCGAAGCGCTGCATGATCGTCGCGGTCTGCTGCGCGTGCGAGGCGGAGCCCGCGCCGAGGTTGAAGTCGGGCCGCGGGATCCTGAGGGTACGGATGAAGCTCTCCGACATTCCTTCGTCGTAGTGCTGCCCGGTGTGGACGATCAGGTGCTTCACGTCCGCGCGCCCGGCGAGGACGTGGGCGAGCGGCGCCAGCTTCATGAAGTTAGGACGCGCTCCGACGACGGAGACGATCGTCCGCACTAAAAGATCCGCGTCATGGTGAAGACGGCCACCGGGATCGTCACGGCGATCCCGAGGATCCGCCAGGTGCGCTCCGCGTCGCCGCGCGTCGGGATGAGCACGCGGTCGCCCGCGCGCAGGCTGAGCTGATCGAGCGAATAGCCGCGACCCACCGCTTCCTGCAGCTGCTGGCCGCTCCAGATCCGCTCCGTGCCCCGCTCCACCCGCATGGAGCTGGCTTTGGCCCGCGGGGTGAGGCCGCCGGCCATCGTGATGACGTCGGCCAGCGCCTGCTGCGGGCCGGCCGAGTAGTAGCCGGGATGGGCCACGTCCCCTTCGACCAGGATGCGCACGAGCGGCCGCACCTGGATCACCGGATTACGGAGGTACTGCGCGAGATGCGACTGGAGCGCGCCCATTAACTCCGAGCGAAGCACCCCGCGCAGCTCCACCGTCCCTACCTGAGGCAAGTCGAGCACCGGGCCATCGTGGACCGTGAAGGTGTCGGACAGCTGCGGCTCCCCTTCGACCCTGATCACGATCCGATCGCCGACCTGGAAATCGCCGTCCGTCAGCCGGGAGCGGATCAGCGCGGCCTGCGCGCGCGCGCCGGCATCGTTGGCGATCTCGAAGCGGCTCAGCTCGGCGCTGAGCCGGTCGCGGCTGGCGAGCGCGGGGCCGAAGTCGCGCGGCTGCTGCGCCGCGAGCAGCGAGGCGGCGAAGGGAATGGCGAACAGGGTGCGGGCGATCGTTGCGGATGTCTTCATGGTCATTCCACCGTTACGCTCTTGGCGAGATTGCGAGGACGGTCCACGTCGCAGCCACGCAGCACCGCGATGTGGTACGCGAGGAGTTGCAGCGGGATCACGGTGATGATCGGCGACAGCAGCGGGGCCGTCGCCGGCACGCGCAGCTGATAGTCGGCGAGGGTCCCGAGGTCGCCGTTGCCCTCGGTGGTCACGGCGACGATTCGGCCGCCGCGTGCCTTCACTTCCTGCATGTTGGACAGGACCTTCGCGTACACCTCGTCGTGCGGCGCCACGAACACGACCGGCATTTCGGCATCGATCAGCGCGATCGGCCCGTGCTTCATCTCGGCGGCGGGATAGCCTTCCGCGTGGATGTAGCTGATCTCCTTCAGCTTCAACGCCCCTTCGAGCGCGACCGGGAAGTTCACGCCGCGCCCCAGGTACAGCGCGTTGTTCGACTGCGCGAACTGCTCGGCGAGCATTTTGACTTCGGGCTCGAGCGCCAGCGTGCGCGCCACCAGCGCCGGCAGCTGCGCGAGCCGGCACAGCAGGTCCTGGCGCTCTTCGAGCGGCAGCCCCCGTTCCGTGCCGAGGTAGATGCCGAGCAGCGCGAGCGCCGCGATCTGCGAGGTGAAGGCCTTGGTGGAAGCGACGCCGATTTCAGGTCCCGCGTGCAGGTAGATCCCGCCGTCGGATTCGCGCGCGATCGTGCTGCCGACGACGTTGACCAGGCCGACGACTCGCGACCCCGAGGCCCTCGCGGCACGCATGGCTTCGAGCGTGTCCGCGGTTTCCCCCGACTGCGAAATCGCGATCGTCAGCGTTCCGGGACTCGGAATCAGCCGGCGGTAGCGGTACTCCGAGGCGTACTCGACCGTGACCGGGATCTGGGCGAGCGACTCGAGGATGTGCCGGCCGACGAGGCCGGAGTGCCACGACGTGCCGCAGGCGACGATGTTGATATGGCGGATCGCCTGGCAGTCCTCGGGCGTGAGATTGAGCCCGTTGAGCCGGGCGGTGCCGTTGTCGAACACCAAGTGGCCGCGCAGCGTGCTCTTGATGGTCTCGGGCTGCTCGGCGATTTCCTTCTGCATGAAGTGCGAATAGCCGTTCAGCTCGATCGCCTCGAGATCCCACGTGACGTCGTCGACGGCGCGCAGCTGCACGTGCGACTCGCGGTCGAGCACGTGATAGCCGGACGGCGTGAGGACGGCGATGTCGCCGTCGTCGAGGTGGACGATGGAGCGCGTGTACTCGAGAATGGCGGCGGCGTCCGAGGCGACGAAGTACTCGCCGTCGCCGACGCCGAGCAGGACAGGCGAGCCCTGGCGGGCGACGACGATCTTTTCCGGCTCATCGGCCGAAATGACGGCGAGACCGTACGTCCCCACCACGGGCTCGAGTGCCGCGATCACCTTCTCTTCCAGCGTCTCGCCCGGCGCGTCCTCGATCAAGTGCGCGAGCGTCTCGGTGTCGGTTTGCGTCCAGAAGGTATGGCCGGCGCGCTCGAGCGCCGCCCGCAGCGTGTCGGCGTTTTCGATGATGCCGTTGTGCACCACCGCGAAGCGCTCGTCGCAATCGACGTGCGGATGCGCGTTGCGCGAAGTCGGCGCGCCGTGCGTGGCCCAGCGGGTGTGCGCGATGCCCGTGGCCCCGTGCACGGGCATGCGGTCGACGAGCTCGCGCAGATCGGGCACGCGGCCCGCGAGCTTGCGCGTGACGATGCCGCGGCCGGTCTGAATCGCGATTCCGGCGGAATCGTACCCGCGATACTCGAGCCGGCCCAGGCCGCGCAGGAGGATCGGCGGCGCTTCCCGCCTGCCGCTGCCGGTGTAACCGATGATGCCGCACATCTCAGTCGCACTCCAAGCGCAAAGGGTGGAGGGCAGGAGGCTTCAGCATCCCGAACTGCTCCAGCTGTGACTGCTTCGCGAGCAGCAGCCGAGCGACGTCCTCGGCGCCGAGCAGCGCGCCGCAGCGAGCGCAGCGCAAGCCGCTGATGCGGTCGGCCCCCCAGACGGGCCCGGGATGCGCCGGCGTGCGCGGGTTCTCACAGCTGCGGCAGTACATGCCGCCGGGATAGTCAAAATCCGGGCCGCCACCAGACCGCCACGGTTTCGCGCCCCAACTCGCCGACAGCGCCGCACTTACGCGTTCCGGCCCATGCCGCACGCGGTCGCGGTGATGCACGGCGTCCGGGAAGTGCGGCAGTGCTGTGGTTTTGGTGCATCAGTTCCGGCCGCTCGAAACGCCCGCTCGCGCGCGTAACCGCTGTGGCCACCGCACTTGCAGCACGACTCGACGCGCACGAGTCCTGCAGCGAGATTCCGACCGTCCCGTTCCTGCTGCACCCATCGTCGCGCGTTCGGGCGATCGCACGCCCTCGCGCCCCCGGACCTCCGGCTCTCGAGCCCACGAGGAGCTTGATGCGAAAAACACCGCCGTCGGCGCGCCCCGTCGGCGTCCTCATTGCCAGCCAGCAGGAATGGACCAGTCGTTCGCTCGCGAGCATCCTCGCGCCTTACGGGTACGTCGTGCTGAAGACGTTCACGCGTGCCCAGACGGTGGCACACGTACGCCGGGATCCCCCGGACGCGGTGATCATCGACGAGCAGCTGCCGGATGGCGATGGTCACGCGCTGTGCCGCGATCTGTACGATCAGAACATGATCCCGCCCAGCACGCCGGTTTTCCTCGCGCTGCCGCGCACGCCGACCCGCCGGGACCGGCTCGCGGCGCTGCGAGCCGGCGCGTGGGCATGCCTGGGAGATCCGCTCGACGCCGAGGAGCTGATTGCGTCGCTCGGCGCCTACGTCCCCGCCAAGCTCGACGCCGACCACGCGCGCATGACCGGCCTGATCGACGAAATGACCGGCGTGTACAACGCGCGCGGGCTCACCAAGCGGGCCGAAGAGCTGGGCGCCCATGCCGCGCGCAATCACTCCGCGCTCTGTTGCGTCCTGATCTCGCCGGACTCGCTCGAAGGCGAGCCATCGCTCGCAACGCTGCGGCGCATGGCCGCGGCGCTGCGCTCCACCACGCGGCATTCGGATGTGATCGGGCGGGTGGGCTCGAATGCCTTCGCCGTGGTGGCGGTCGATACCGACGCATCCCAGGCGCGCCGCTTGGCCGAGCGCGTCGCCGCGGCGATTCTCGACGAGCGCGGCGGGCTGGGACCCGGGGTCCGCGTACGGGTCGGCTGTCACGGCGTGGAAGACTTTCATGGCGCCTCCATCGACTCCGCCGAGCTGATGCTGCGGGCGACGTCAGCCTTGCAGAAGGCGCGCACCGACCAGCCCGACGCCTGGCTGCAGCAGTACCACTAGGAATAGACGGCCCGGCGCAGCGCCGTGTACGCGCCGCCGCCGAGTCGTTTGGCGACCTTCTTCAGGTTCCAGAAGACCTGCTGGCGCAGCCGCACGCCGCGGGCCCCCTCGCAGAGCGCGGCCGCGGTCCGCGCCGGCGTGTCCCGTTTCATGCCGAATCTCCCGATCACCAGGCACCCATCGACCACCCGGCACTCGACCGTAGGCTCTGAGGTGAACAGAGCAGTCACGCCACCAGCCGTCGCGGCGCCGGCCACGCGGCGTGTAAACGAGCCGTTGGGAACGGACGCGACCCGCACCGGCGTGCCGAGAATCTGGGTCAGCACGTCGGTACTGCGACGCCACTCGTCCACCAGCACCGGCCACGCGCACGACGCCATGCGCTCGGGGTGCGAGCAGGAGTGCGAGCCGATCACGTGCCCCCGCTGGTGCAGATCGCGGATTTCGGCGCGTGTCACGAAGCCCGGAGTGTCGATGTAGTCGGTGGTAATGAAGAAGTGGCCGCGCCATCCGGCGTCTTCCAGGAGATCGGCGACGGCAGCGGCGCTCGCGCCGCCGTCATCGAAGGCCAGCAGTACGTCCTCACCCCCTGACCCGCTCTCCCTTCGGGAAAGCGAGGACAAAAGGTCATGCACCGTAGCACGCCGCCCCATGACTCCCGAGACCGCGCTCAGGTGCTGAGCGAAGTGCTCCCGGTCGAGCTTGTAGCTGTCGGCCGCGCCACCGGGAAACCCGCTGGAGCGCCAGTCGCCGTTCGCGACGACGTCATGATACAGCAGCGTAAGCGCCCGCACGCCTTCTCCGAGCCAGCCGTTTCCAACCGATGTAGGCGCTGAGCCGCGGCTGCCCCCACGTCGCCGAGCGACGGGTGCTCGTATCGAGCGGGGATGCCCGCCCCGCGCCGATCGCGAGCAGCGTGGCGCGAATCTGATCCAGATTGTCGAACACCACGCGCGACTGAATCATGAACGGCGACTCGCGTGACGCGTCGTAGGGGTAGCGGAAGTAGCCGTACACCGGCCCCGTATCGACGCCGGCATCCACCTTGAGCAGCGTAGCGCCGACGTTGTGGCCATCATCGCGCGCCAGAGCCCAGAAGCAGCCGTGCGCGTTGCGGTATTCGGGACAGATGCCGGGATGGACGACGAACGTCCCGCGCGGCGGGATCGAGAACAGCGCCGGGCGCAGGATGATCTTGCAGGCCGCGAGCGCGAGGTCGGGCGCGCGCTCCCGGATGAACGCCACAGTCGCCGCGCTGTTGGGATCGGTCGTCACATGAACCGGCGTCGAAACGGGCACGGCGCCGTACAGCCGGCCGAGACGCGCCAGCAGGCCCGCTTCCCAGCGCCGATCCGCAGCCGCCAGCGTCAGCCGGTCCCAGGCACGATACGCGAGGACATCGAGAAACCGGAGCGCGCCGACACGCCGCAGCTCGCGCCGCACGCGGCGCCACAGGCGCGCGCGTGGCTCGTGAATCTCGACGATGCCGGTGAGATCGGAAAACGAACCGAGCCATCGTGCCATCGCGACGCGGTGCAACGGCGCGTCGTGGTGGCAGATGAGCACGGTCTTCAGCCTCTGCTCCACTCCCGTGCCTTCCCGCGGTCGGCCGTAGCCACCCGCATCCGTTCGCGCGTGATCTTCGCCCCGTGATCCTCATCGACCGCGCCGTAACCCGGGAAGTAGTTGTAGTTGTAATAACCGTACAGATCGCCGCGCTGCACGTCGTTCAGCAGCACTCCGAGCAGGCGAATGGGGAGCTGCTCGAGCATCGTGAGGCGCGTGCGCGTGAGCGCGAGATTGGTGGATCCGGTGCGCAGCACGAGAATCAGCGCCCCGGTCAGGGTTCCGAGTGTGTACGCGTCGACGCCCGCGCCCAGGGGTGGGCTGTCCACGATGATGACCTGGTATTGCTGGCGCAGCTTCACGAGCAGGTCGATCATCTGCGGGGATCCGAGGAGCTCCGGCGATTCGCGCAGCCGGCTCCCCGCCCCGATGAAGTGCAGCGACGGGAAGCGAACCGATTGCGTGACCGTGTCGAGCGACGCGCGTCCCGCCAGGTAGTCGGTGAGCCCCGGTTTGCGCATTGCCTGCAGCACGCGATGCAGCGAGCCGCGGCGCGTGTCGCCATCCAGCAACAGCGTGCGCTGTCCCGCCTGCGCGCACGCCAGCGCGAGATTGGTCGAGACGAACGACTTTCCGTCTCCCACCGCGGGACTCGTGACCGTCACGACCAACGGACCGGCACTGCCGTAGGCGTGCATCAGGCTCAGTCGCAGGCTGCGCATCGTCTCGATGACCTGAAGCACCTGCTCATCATCCGGACCCGCGTCCTTGTGCTTCACATGCGGCAGCGCGCCGAGGATCCGCAGCCCCATCCCACCCGTGACCTGGTCCGGATAGCGCACGCGGGGATCGAACCGGTCGACCAGAACGGCGCCGACGACGCCGAATCCGAGGCCGGCCAGCAGGCCGAGCACGAGCAGGCGCGCGCCCGTATCGCGTACCGGCGTCTGCGGAGCCACCGCCGCGTCGAGCAGGCGCACGTCGGCGATGCTGCTGGCCTCGGCGAGCCGCGCTTCACTGTGGCGCTGCTGCACGGCGGTGAAGAGGTTTTCGGCGATGCTCACGTCGCGGCGCAACCGCGCCTCTTCGATCGCGCGCTGCGGAATGGCGCGCAGCTCGCGCCCGCCGCTCGCGATCTGCTGGCCCAGCACGCGCTGGCGCGCGGCCAGCTCGGCTTCCAGCGTGCGCGCGAGATCGGGAATCGTGCGGCGCTCGAGCTGCTCGATCTCGCCGGTCACGCGGCGCAAGGTGGGATGCTCGGGGGTGTAGCGGTACGCGAGCGCGCGCTGCTCCGCCCGCTTGGTGGTCAGCTCGCGCAGCGCCTGCGCGAGATCGGGCGAGCGCTGAACGGCCCCGATCGTGGCGAGGCCTTCCGCTGAGCCCGAGGCGTCCCGCAGCTGCGCGAGCGCGTTGGCCAGCGCCTGCTGGTCGCGGGCGAGCTGATCCTGCTCGATGCGCAGCTCGAAAAAGTCGTTCACCGACGACGCGCGTGCCCCCACCGCGGCGCCACCGGGCCCGGCCAGGTCGGACGGGAGCGTGATCGTGCGCACGCGGAAGTCTTCCAGCGCCCGCTCCGCCCGGTGCATGTTGGCCTCGGCCGCCTGCAGCTGTTCGCCCAGCAGCCCCGTGAGCTCGGTGAGCTTCGCGCGCTTCAAGTCGGTCGCGACCGCGACATAGCGATCGGCGAGGGCGTTGAGAATGTTCGCGGCCGCCGTCGCGCTGGGTCCGGTGAGTGAGATGCGGAGGAAGTTGCCGCTCGGATCGGTCGTGATCCGCAGCTGGTCGATCAGGCTCTTCGCGGCGTCACGCAGTGTCGTGACGCGAAACTGAATGTCGGCGCCGGGGGGCAAATCGGCGGGTGTGGGCGTCCACACGAAGCCCAGCGTCCGTCCCACGGGAGCGCCGACCTTGCCCTGCTCCACCGTTGCCCCCTCGGCATCCTCCAGCGTGTAGCTCGCCCCCGCCTTGTCGACCTGCATGCGGTAGCGGCCGGGCTGAAACCGGTCTGCCACCGAGAAGGTTCCGAGCGCGGCCTGATCGCGCTGGCGGGCCTGCAAATAGAGCCGCCGGTCCCGGACGACGGCGTCCAGCACGACGTAGGACCGCATCAGATCGGTCCAGGCCGAAGCGGCGAGCAGGTGATTCGCGCCGATCGGCTGGCCGCGGTCGGGGCCGCGCGAGTCGCCCGACTGAATCCAGATCGTGGCCTGCACGAAGTAGCGGGGAGGCAAAACCTTGGACGCGCCAATGCCGCCGAGAATGCCCAACACGGTCGCGGCGGCGATCCACCAGCGGTAGCGCACGACCGCGGTGAGATAGCGCTGCCAGTCGAGCCCGCCCTCGGCGGGAGAGACGGGCGCCGGAACCGGCGAATGGCCGTTACGCGGAATCAGGGCTGTCGAGGGGAGCTCTGGCACACCGGCCGCTACAGCAAGGGTGATACCGGATGTGCGCCCGCTGCGCCTCGCATGTGAGCTGGAACAACGCGCGCGACTGTGGTATCAACGCAACATAGGGTGAGACGCATAGACCCACAGTGTGGCGTGGGCGCTACAGGTACTCTTGACATGTTTCCGAAGTGCCTGTAAATGCGGAGGTTCTGAACGGACCTCGACTTTCCCGATCCGGCTCGATCCGTGCCTTAGGGCGCCTCCGGCGTTCCCAACGATCAGAGGAGCTCAGCACGATGTCGTCGCCAATTGCAAACGGTCGGAACCACAAGAACGGCAACCGCCGCGTTACCAAGGCAGCGGAAGTGATCGGCCTACCCCAGCTCACGCCGGAGCTGAAATCCGGCATTCGCATCCTGATCGTGGATGATGACCGCACGCTGCGGGAGAGCTGCGCCAGCGTGCTGCAGTACGAAGGCTACCAGGTCAGCACCTGCAGTCGCGGCGAAGAGGCGCGCGAGCTGCTCAAGCGCACCGCGTTCGACATCGCGCTGCTCGATCTGTACCTCCCCGAAATCTCCGGGATGCGGCTGCTCCAGACCTGTCTCGACACCCATCCCGAGACGATCGTCATCATGATCACCGGGAATCCGAGCATCGACTCGAGCCTCGAGGCGCTGCGCGCGGGAGCCTGGGACTACCTGCCGAAGCCGTTCTCCGGCAGTCACTTACAAATTCTGATCGGACGGGCGGCGCACGCGGTGATCGTGGGCCGCGAATCCCACGTGCTCCAGGCGGCGTTCGAGCGCGAGCACGGCAATTCGGACCGCGTCACGGTACTGGGCACGGCGCCGGCCTTCCGGCAGACGATGGCGCTGGCTCGGCGCGTCGCCGCGACGAACGCCTCGGCGTTCATCACCGGCGAAAGCGGCTGTGGCAAGGAGCTGATCGCGCAGTTCATCCACCACCACAGCCGTCGCAGCAGCCGGCCCCTCGTGGCCGTGAACTGCGCGGCGCTCCCCGAGCCCCTGCTCGAATCGGAGATGTTCGGCCACTGCAAGGGCGCGTTTACGGGCGCGGTGCGGGACAAACCCGGCCTGCTCGAGACCGCCAATGGCGGGACGCTGCTGCTCGACGAGCTGGTCGAAATGCCGAAATCGATCCAGGCAAAGCTGCTGCGCGTGATTCAGGACGGCGTGGTGCGGCGCGTGGGCAGCGAAAAGACCGATGCGGTGGTGAACGTCCGCTTCATCGCGAGCACGAACCGGAATCCGGAAGAGGCCGTCGCCGCGGGAGTGCTGCGCGAAGACCTCTACTATCGCCTGCGGGTCGTTCCGATTCACGTGCCGCCCCTGCGCGAGCGCCCCGGCGACATCAAGCTTCTGGCCGAGCACTTCCTGGCCCGGTACTGGTCGAAGCATCGCGACACCGGTGCGCCCCTGCCGAAGTTCAGTGACGCGACGGTGCGCGCCCTGCGGGCGCGGCCGTGGAAGGGCAACGTGCGCGAGCTCCAAAACGTGATCGAGCACATGGTGGTGCTGCTCGAGCCGGGCGCCGAAATCACGCCGGAAGACATCCCGTCCGTCGGCGATCAGGTCGCGGCGGAGAGCGCCAGTTGGGCCCCAGGTGAGATCTCGACCGACGAGCCGTACTACGCGGCGCGCGATCGCCTGGTCGCGGAATTCGAGTTGCGCTATCTGACCCAGCTCGTGACGCGCGCCGGCGGCAACATGTCGCGCGCGGCGCGGACCGCCGCGGTCGATCGCACGACATTGTACCGGCTGATGGAGCGGCACGGCCTGTACCGCAAGCCGCTCAAGGCGTCGGAGGAGGAGGGCGAGCCGGAACCCGAGGCGTAGCTGTAGCAGCGTTTCGGCAGTTGTCATGTGGCCGGCTGCGACAGCCGGCCATTTTTGTGCGTGATTCAGGCCACTTTTTTCAGGCATAGCCCCTGCACGTCGCGTGGCCGACATGAGCACGCTCATCGAAGCACAACTACGCTGGACCCGGGAGCCGAGCGAGGGGGCGCGTCGCGCGCTCAACGTTGTGGTCGCC
>DASSUS010000029.1:0-6691 GCA_035706765.1 Gemmatimonadales bacterium | reverse complement strand
GGTAGGCCGTTCCGCCGCCCGGGGCCTGCGCGAGCCGCGCCGCCACGAGCCGCAGCACGTGATCGCCGGCATCATGTCCGTAGGTGTCGTTGAAGCGCTTGAAGTGATCGACGTCCACCATGGCGACCGTGAACTGGCCGCTCAAGCGGGGGAGCGCTTCGTTGAGCGCGCGTCGTCCGGGCAGCTCGGTGAGCCCGTCGCGATACGCCATGAGATACGACGCTTCGATCACCGCCACGACGAGTAGCAGCCCGGCCGTGGCGAGCCACAGCTCCTGGCCGGGCCCCTCGGCGCGCCACGAAATGCCGACGAACACGGCGATCAAAGCGTAGAAGTAGCCGCGCACGGGAGACTGCGGCTCGCGCAGCCACGCCATGACGAGCAGCACGCCGATCGCGGCGAACGCGATGATCGACGGTTGCTCCATCGGCGTCCAGTCGAACAGCCGACCGGGCAGCACCCGCGCCGTGAGGAATGCGAGTGCCGGGCGGGCGAATGACTGCGCGACGAAGACCACGATGACGACCTGCACGGCGAGCAGCACCCAGCGCAGCAGTCCCGCCGCCGTCAGCGTTCCGCGCTCGGGCAGCAAGGCGACGAGCGCGAGATTGATCGGCAGCAGGAACGTCAGCGCGTGGAAGAACACGACGTCGCGCGGTGAGTCGAGCCCTTGGAGCAGCACGTACTCGGTGAGCGCGAGCAGCGCGACGGCGAAGACGAGTCGCGAGCGGTTGAAGCGCCAGCCGAGCAGGAGCGCCGCGGCGACGACGGTGAAGGGAAAGACGGTGGCGAGGGTGGAAGCGGCGCCGCTCAGCGCGGGGAGGGTCAGCAGCAAAAAAACAGCGACGAGGATCGCCGCTTCGGGCACCAATTTCGAGAAGACGCGTTTCATCCGGGCAGTAACGGTATGTATTCGACTCAGAAGGTCAACTGTGCGGCGGGTTGACCGCCCCCGCGCGGGCTGGCGATATTCAGCCGCCCACGGCGGTATCGTCTAGGGGACTAGGACGGAGCCCTCTCAAGGCTCAAACACGGGTTCGAATCCCGTTACCGCTACTCCAACCGCCCCCATCGTCTAACGGTTAGGACACCACTCTTTCAAGGTGGGAACAGGAGTTCGATTCTCCTTGGGGGCACACTGCAGGGGACCGGGACTGGGGATGGGGTTGCCCCAGTCCCTATCCCTGATCCCTAATACTGGATCGCCCACTCCCTCAGTCTCGCGACCGCGTAGTCGCTGAAGTGCGGTATCGCGTACGTGAACGAGTGGTTGGTGATGGACTGCGTCGCCGCGAGCTGCGACCAGGGATGCTTCTGGTCTTCGCGGTAGAAGAGGGCCAGGTTGGCGTCGTCGACGATCTCGCCGTACTCACCGTTGTTAGCGCTGCTCTGATCGGCCCCCTCATACCAGATCGTCAGCTGGCCCGGCTCGCCGAACTGGAGCCCGGTCGGTTCCAGCGACACCAACAGCTTCTTTTCATTCACCTTGATGGTGATGCGCACCGAGTCGCCCATGGCGAGCTCGCCGATGCCCGGCACGAACCGGGGATCGGTCGTGGTCAGGAGGAGGAAGGGCCGCGGCTCCTCATGACGGCCGGTCTTGTAGTTGATCTGTACGGAGCGGGACTGTCCCCGCACGGCCCAAAACGAGACGCGGGTCTGCTCGAGGTTCACGTTGTCGCGAGGTCCGAGGTAGATCGTCCCGGGACCGGTTTCGGAGACCGTCGCGGAATTGCCGTCTGCGCTGAAGAGCGGCGCGGCGGCCCAGTCGAGGAGCTCGGGTTCCGCGGGTCGCACCGCGGTGGGTTGGTCGGTGCAGCCGGCGACCGCGATCGCGAGCGCAGCAAGAACGAAGGAGCGGCGTGCCAGCATGATCGAAGGTCTCCCCGAGTAATTCGTCATTGTTCCACCTGGTATTCGCGCTGCACAACGCAGTTACCACCGGAGTTTTTCGCCGCGTACAGGGCGTGATCGGCCACCAGCATCATCTGAGCCGCCGACGCCTGCATCGCGTGACGGGGGAGCTCCACGAGCCCGCCGCTCACGGTCACCATCTGCGACGAGCCTTCCACGAGGCTGCGCCGGATTCTGGTCGCCACGATCAGGCCGGCGACGGCGTCGGTATCGGGCAGGATGATCGCGAACTCGTCGCCGCCAAGCCGGGCCGCGATATCGGTGCCGCGCAGACTCTTCTGAATCGCGACCGCGACGCGAGTCAGCGCCTGGTCGCCGGCGTGATGGCCCCAGCGGTCGTTCAGCAGCTTCAACCGATCGACGTCGATCAGGAGCAGCGAGAGCGGCGCGCCATAGCGGCGGCAGCGCGCGATCTCGCGCGACATCGTGGCGTCGAAGTGGTAGCGGTTGAACAGGCCGGTGAGCGGATCGGTGACGGAGCGGTGCTCGAGCAGCTCGAGCGCCTCGTGCTCCACAATCGTGGGGGCCACGAGATCGCCGCTGATGTTGAGCATGTAGTCGACCGCCGCGACGACGGCGCCGACGTTACGGCCCAGGCGCGAGCCGAGCTCGCGCCGGTGTGCTTCGATCGCGGCGGCGCGCTGCGCCGCTTCGGTCTCGCTCAGGTGCGCGTGGGGGAAGACGCGCTGGAGCGGCAACGCCGCTTCCACCGCCGTCGCTTCGCCGGAACGCCTCTCGATGCCCGTGCGGCGCTCGACGCCGCTGCGACGCTCTTCCATGCCTACCAGCCGATCGCGTAGTTCGAGAGCTGGTGGCGGCCATTCCGAATCTTCATGGCGTCTCCAACAGCTCGTCGAGTCTGTCGATTTCGGCGCGTGCGGACAGGCGCTGGAACGTGGAGCGGGCACGCTGGGCCGCCGCCTTGCCGCCGGCCGTATCGCCGGTCTTGAGCAGCAGGTGCGCCAGGTCGCGCTCGGCCATCGCGAGGAGCAGCGGACGGCCGTGCTCGGTCGCGCGGTTGATCACGTCACGCAGCAGCGACTCGGCTTCATCGTGGCGGCCTGTCAACGCGACGGCGCCGGCCTTGATCCGCAGGTCTTCCGCTTCCCGCACCGGGTCCTTCAGCTCGCGGTGCGTCGCCACGGCGCGATCGACCGCGGTCAGGGCCGGGTCGGCTTCGCCGCGAGCCACATGGATCTCGGCGAGGCCCGCGACGGCCTGGGCGGTCAGCTGCGCGTCACCCAGCTTCTGCGCTTCGGCGATCGCCTGATTGGCGATTTCGAGCGCGCGGTCCAGCTTGCCCTGCGCGCGGCACGCGATGCCGAGATTGTGGCGCGCTTCGGCGATGCCGCGGCCAAAGTTCGCCTGCTCGTAGGCGGCAATCGCGCGGGTATAGGCGATGACGGCGCGCTTGTAGTCGCCCTGCATGTTCGCGATGATGCCCAGGTTGTTGGAGCAGCGGCCGACGGTGGCCTGATCGTTGTCGTCCGACGCCTCTTCCTGCGCGCGGGTGAAGAAGTAGGTGGCTTCGTCGATACCGCCGCGCTCGAGCGCGATCGCGCCGCACACGTTCAGGGCGCGCACTTCCATCATACGGTCCTTGAGGGAGCGGGCCCGCAGCTGGGCGACCATCGCCCACTGCTGGCCGACTTCGAGCCGGCCCAGGCGGCTGTGTGCGATGCCGAGCAGCAGCGTGAGGATCGCCGACTCTTCCAGCTCATCGCGCGGGCGCTGCTCGAGGTAGCCGAGCAGCTCGGCGTAGCGGCCGGCGTCGGCGTACTGCTGCGCGACGTGCACCGGCGCGAGCGAGCCGCGGAGCTGGGCGGCGAAGGCATCGTCCCAACCCTGCGCGGCGAGCTTGCGAATTTCACTCTCGGCGCCCATGCGGGCGAAGATGCCGCGCGCGGACTGGGCGGCGGCCTGCGCCTCGGTGGTGCGGTTGGCGCGACGCAGCAGGTTGGCGAGGTCTCGCGTCGCTTCGCCCTGGAGCAGCAGGCGCTCGTGGAGCTCGGCGCGGCCGACGACCTCGCGCAGCGCCTTCTCGGCGCGCGGCGTCTGGTCTTCGGCAATCATGACCATGGCCTGGATTCGCAGGTCTTCGGCTTCGGCAACGGGGTCGGGCATCTGGCTGCGGATCACGCGGATCCGGTCCAGGTCGCGGCGGGCCAATTCGGGCTCGCTGCGGATCGCGCGGATTTCGGCGCGGCCGCGCAGCGTCATGGCATAGAGGGTTTCGTCGTGGGTCGCTTCGGCTTCGGCGACGGCCTGATCGGCGGTCGCGAGCGCCTTGTCGAGCGCGCCCTGCTCGCGATAGGCGTTCGCGAGGTTGTGGTGACAGTCGGCGACACCCGCGGGCACGCCGGCGCGGTGCCAGGCGGCGGCGGCGATTTCCCACGATGAGATGGCTTCGGCGTGACGGCCGCGCAGGTGACTGACGACGCCCAGGTTGTTCGACGCGCGACCCGTGGTGGCGTGGTCGCCATCGCGGCTCGCGGCCATCAGCGCCTGCGTGCAGTAGTCGGCGGCTTCGGTCAGGTTCCCGGTCAGGAGGGCGATAGCGCCGCGCGCGTTCAGCGCATGACGCTCGACCCCGTGCTCACGGCGCTGCCGGGCACCGGCGAGGGCTCGATCGATCCACTCGAGACCCTGCTTATGGCGGCCCATGCGGGCCTGAGCGATCCCGTACAACAGCGCGAGCGTGGGCTCTTCGAGCTCGCTCGCCGAGCGGGCGCCCAGGTACTCGACGACGGCGGCATGGTGGCCGGCGGCCGCGAGCGAGCGGGCTTTGGCGACGACGGGAGACGCCTCGAGGAGGCGTTGGTCGCGGTTTTTGTCGTTGCTCATTGGGCTCTTATCCCCTATCGACTAGAGCTGAACCGCCCACTCCAGCAACGCAACCGCGTACTCGCAAAAGTGTGGCAACGCATACGTGAACGACTTGTCTTCGACCGACTGCGAGGCCGCGAGCGGCGTCCACGCATCGTTGGAATACTCGCGATACCACAGGCCGAGCAGCTGCTGCTCGAGCTGCGCATCCGCGACGTCGGCGATGCCGTCACCATTCAGGTCGCCGTTGGCGCCGCCGTACCAGATTTTGAGCTCTGAATTGTCGCCGAATTGGAGCCCGGTCGGCTCGAACCGAACGCCGATCTTGCTCGTATCGACCGTCACCGTAATCAGGACAGAGTCACCGACCGCGATGTCGCCGATTCCCGGGGCGAACACGGGGTCGGTCGTGGTCAGCTCCAGGAAGGGGTGCGTCTCGGTGTCGATCGAGCTGGTGTAGTTGATTCGAATCGAGCGGGACTCGCCACGCACCGCCCAGAAGGAGACGGTGTATTGATCGAGGCTCAGGGGAGGTGTCAGCGCCAATGCTCCTGAGCGGCGCGCGCGAGCCTTCGTTTGGGCTGAGAACTCGGGAGTCGCCCCGGACCACCGCAGGAACTGGGGACCCGCGGGAGCTTTCACCGCTGTGGGTTGGTCCGCGCAGCGCGCAACGGACAGCGCCAGCGCGAACACGAAGAGGGAGCGGCGAACCATCATAGAATCTCCAAGGGCTACCTGTGGGCGACTTGACTGCAGTGGCCAGTGAGCGCAGTGTAGAGACCGATCGGTCCCGCAGCGTCCACTGGAACGACACGAAAGTAGGTACATTTTGTCACCCGTCAAGCCCGAAACAGGCCCGAAGAGAGTCCCCGTCGCGACCCGCCTTGGCGTTCTGCTCGATGTCTTCAGTCCGTGGGAAGGTATTTCATTGAGCTACCGGCAGTTCGCCGCGGCGCTGGGCGGTGGCGTAACTGAAGCAGCAATAAAGAAATGGCCTCATAGAGAGAAATTCCCCGCCGATGTGGCGCGGCTCATCGTGACGAAGGCGAAGGAGCTCGGGATCCCCGATGTCACCCTCGAATGGGTACTTTGGGGCGAAGGACAAGGTCCCAAAAAGGGAACCAAAAAGGTCCCAAATAGGGCACAGCAGCACGAACATGAGGAGTTAGCGGCACACATCGCCGAGGCCCTCAGGACCGACCTGGCCCACAACGAATTCGGCCAGTGGTCGTCGGTCGAGGTCCAACGGACGGTCATCTGGTCCTTGAAAGACCTGGCGCGGCGACTCTGGGTGCTGCGGTTTCCGATGAGCGAGACGTTCAAGCTGACCGACGAGTGGGGAACCCGCATCGGATTACCGAGTCGTTCCCTTGCCTCCGCCACGAGCCCTGATGATTTTTCCGCCGCCCCCACCAGGGCCGATAGCTCAACTGGCAGAGCAACTGACTCTTAATCAGTAGGTTCTCGGTTCGATTCCGAGTCGGCCCACTCAGCGTCGCGTCAGGCTTACCCCGGTCTGCAGGAAGCTGACCCGCGCGCTGCCGGCGGCCTGGCCGCCGTTGAAATTCACGTTCCCGCCGAATACGCCGATCGAATAGTGCACGAATGGAGCGACCGACCAATGCGCGCTCGCGGCGTGCTCGTATCCCACGCCCAGCTGCGGGCCGATGCCTGACGAGGTCACGACATCGGTCCCGTCGCTCGCCCGGTGCATCGTGAGGCTGGCTCCTCCGCGCAGATAAAACCGGCGCTGGACACTCGGATACCAGTACGCGGCGGCGCCGATGATCATGAGGGTCTGCGTTACGTTGTCGTCGCGTTGCCGCCACGCGCCGAACTCTCCGCCGATGCGGACCGCGCGGCTCGTGTTGCTGCCGAGCCCCACGAACGCAGACCACCCGGTCGCGCGCCTGCCCGCGCAGATGTCGCAGCTGATCCGGGCCCAGCCAGG
>DASSUS010000028.1:0-20479 GCA_035706765.1 Gemmatimonadales bacterium | reverse complement strand
CGGGGTTTCGGCAAGCACTTGCTGTCGAGCGCAGTCCGCGACGCCTGGGCGCTCGGCCCCAGGCGGGTGTGGTTGCATACGTGCACGCTGGATCATCCCAACGCGCTGCCGAATTACCTGGCGCGCGGATTTACGCCTTATCGCACCGAAACGTACCAGGTAGATTCCGACTCGTGAACTTCGACCGGCATTTACCCCCGACCTGCTTCGGCGAAACGGTGTTGCCCCGATGACCGATAACAGCTTTGCCAGCCGCGCCACCCTGAAGGTGGGCAACCGCTCGTACGAGATCTTCCGCCTCGATGCCCTGGAGAAAATCGGGCTCTCGATCGCGCGGCTTCCCTACTCACTCAAGATCCTGCTCGAGAACCTGCTCCGGCTCGAGGATGGCCGGGCCGTGCAGCCCCGCGACATCGAGAAGCTCGCAAAATGGGATCGACTGAAGCTGCCCGACGAGGAGATCGCGTTCATGCCGGCGCGCGTGCTGCTCCAGGACTTCACGGGCGTGCCGGCGGTCGTCGATCTAGCCGCGATGCGCGACGCCATGGTGACAATGGGCGGCGATCCCCGGCGCGTGAATCCGCTCTTGCCGGCCGAGCTGGTTATCGACCATTCGGTGATCGTGGACGAGTTCGGTACGCCGACCGCATTTCAGGTGAACGCCGATCTCGAGTTCCAGCGCAATCGCGAGCGCTATGCCCTGCTGCGCTGGGCGCAGAAGACGTTCGACGGATTCAAAGTAGTGCCCCCCGACACCGGCATCGTGCACCAGGTGAATCTCGAGTACCTCGCGAGGGTCGTGTTCACGAGTGACGGCCGGGCGGGCGGACGCGCGGACGGTCTGATTCAGGCATACCCCGATACGCTGGTGGGAACTGATTCACATACCACGATGATCAATGGGCTGGGCGTGCTGGGTTGGGGCGTCGGCGGCATCGAGGCGGAAGCGGCCATGCTCGGTCAGCCTGTCTCGATGCTGATTCCCCAGGTCGTCGGGTTCCGGTTGCACGGACGCCTCACTGAAGGCGCCACCGCGACCGATCTGGTCCTCACGATCACGCAGATGCTGCGGGCCAAGGGCGTGGTCGGGAAGTTCGTGGAGTTCTTCGGGCCGGGAGTCTCGACGCTGCCGCTCGCCGATCGCGCCACGATCGGCAACATGGCGCCGGAGTACGGTGCCACGATCGGGATCTTCCCTGTCGACCGCGAAACGCTGCGCTATCTCGAGTTCACGGGACGCCCGCCCGAACAGGTGCGGCTGGTCGAAGCCTATATGAAGGAACAGGGGCTGTTTCACACCCCGGACGCACCGGAGCCGGTCTACACCGATACGCTCGAGCTCAACCTCGCGACCGTCGAGCCCAGCATGGCGGGACCGCGCCGGCCGCAGGATCGCGTTGGGTTGCGCGAAGTCCCCATGAAGTTCGCCGAAGCGCTGCCCGCGCTCCTGAAGCCCACGACGCCTCCCGCGGTCGTCGCCGCGGTCTCGGCCGGTCCCACTCCGGTGGGCCGGTGGGAGGGTGAGGGCGGCCAGGCCGGTCTGGTGGCTCCGCCGCCGCGACCCACACACGCGACACTGCGCATCGACGACGTCGAGCACGTGCTGCGGCACGGCTCCGTGGTCATCGCCGCGATCACGAGCTGCACCAACACGTCGAACCCGTCGGTGATGGTCGCGGCCGGCCTGATGGCGAAGAAGGCCGTCGCGCGCGGGCTGCGCTCCAAACCGTGGGTCAAGACGAGTCTCGCGCCCGGCTCCAAGGTGGTCACCGATTACCTCGAGCAGGCGGGCCTCATGAAGCCGCTCGAGCAGCTGCGATTCCATCTCGTGGGCTATGGCTGCACGACCTGCATCGGCAATTCGGGGCCGCTGCCGGAGGCTGTTTCCACCGCGATTGCGGAATGCGAGCTCGTCGTGTGCTCGGTGCTCTCGGGCAATCGCAACTTTGAAGGCCGGATCCAGCAGGAGGTGCGCGCGAACTATCTCGCCTCACCTCCGCTCGTCGTGGCGTACGCGCTCGCGGGACGAATCGACATCGACTTCCACAACGAGCCGCTCGGCGAAGGCATCGACGGCAAGCCCGTTTTCCTGCGCGACATCTGGCCGACGTCGAAGGAAGTGGCGGAGGTGATCGAGCGGTCGATCAAGTCGAACATGTTCCATAAGAGCTACGGCAAGGTGTTCGAAGGCGACGAGCGCTGGCGCGGGTTGCCGGTGCCGGAAGGCGACCGGTTCGTGTGGGAGTCCGAGTCGACCTACATCCGGCGGCCGCCGTACTTCGACGGCATGCCGGCGCGACCCGGCGCGGTCAAGGACATTGTTGGAGCGCGCGTGCTTTGCCTGCTCTCCGACAGCATCACGACGGATCACATCTCCCCCGCGGGATCGATCCGCAAGACGAGTCCGGCCGGCCAGTACCTGATTCATCACGGCGTCGCCCCGCTCGACTTCAATTCCTACGGCGCGCGGCGAGGGAATCATGAAGTGATGGTGCGCGGCACGTTCGCCAACGTCCGGCTCAAGAACCAGCTCGCGCCGGGCACGGAAGGGCCGTTTACGGTGCACTTGCCCACGAATGAGCCGATGACGATTTACGACGCCTCGCTCAAGTACGCGGCCGAGGCGACGCCGCTCATCGTGCTCGCGGGAAAAGAGTACGGCTCCGGCTCCTCGCGCGACTGGGCCGCGAAGGGGCCGCGCCTGCTCGGCGTGCGCGCCGTGATTGCCGAGAGCTTCGAGCGGATTCACCGCTCGAACCTGGTGGGGATGGGCGTGCTGCCGCTGCAGTTCATGCCCGGCCAGAACCCGGCCTCACTTGGCCTCAGCGGAAAGGAACGCTTTGATATTCCGGGCTTGAGTGAAATGCCCAAAGAGCTGACGGTGACCGCGCGCGCGGACGACGGCGAGGTCACGACGTTCAAGGTTCTGGTGCGGATCGACACGCCGCAGGAGCATCAGTACTACCGGCACGGCGGGATTCTCGAGTACGTCCTGCGCCAGCTCGCGGGCAAGCAGTAGCTGCCCGGTGACGAACTAGATTCCGTTCAGGAATGCTTCCAGGTCGGCAGGCGGGATGGCGCCGACCCTGCGCCCCACTTCCTTGCCGTTGCGAAATGCGATCAGCGTCGGAATGCCCCGGATGACGAACCGCTGGCCGGTGAGGGGATTTCGATCGGTGTCGAGCTTGGCGAAGAGCATCTGTCCGGCGCGCTTGTGCGCCGCGTCGTCGAGCAGCGGCGCCATGATCTTGCAGGGCCCGCACCAGTCTGCGTAAAAGTCGACCACGACCGGGACGGTCGTATCTCTCGTCACCTTATCGAACACCTGGTCGGTTATCGCGATCGGCCGATCGAGCAGAATCGGCTTGCCGCAGTTTCCGCACTTGGGCCTGTCCGCGACGCGCGCCATGTCGACGCGGTTCAGCGTCTGGCAGAATGGGCAGGCAACGGTGGCCGTCGCGCGGGTTTCAGTCGAAGTCATTGGTAGTGGTACTCCGCTTCACCAATCTAGCTCCGCGAGCCGTGCCGCGAGCGCGAGGGCATTCCGCGGCGCGTGGCCGAGCGCGTCGTTGTCGAAGTACACGTAGACGTCCCGACCGTCTCGCAACCAGCGTGTCGCGCGGGCTGCCCAGTCGTCCAGCTCGCGATCGCTGTAATCGCTGGCGTACAGCCTGGTGGAACCGTGCAGGCGAACGTACACGAAGCTCGCCGTCATTTGCTCGACGCACGGGTACTTCCCCGCGGTATCGGCGATGACGAGCGCGCTGTCGCAGGCGCGCAGCAGATCGTAGAACTCCTGCGTGAAGTAGGAGGGGTGGCGCGCCTCGAATGCATGGCGATACGGTACCCGCCGCGCCGACTCGAGCAGCGCGCCTTTTTTCAGCCGCGCGTCGTGGCGCCGCGCGAGCCGCGCCGCCGCGGTGCTGTCCGGGGGCAGCAGCTCCAGAAACTCCTTCACGCGCTCGGCGTTGAAGCGGATCGTGGGCGGCAGCTGCCACAGAAACGGACCGGTCTTCTCGCCCAGCGCGAGCACTCCGCTGGCGTAGAAATTCGCGAGCGGGATGGTGGCGCGCGCCAGCTTGAGATTGTGCGTGATGAAACGGCTCCCCTTCACCGCGAACACGAATTTCGGCGGAGTCTCGTCGACCCATTTTCGAAACACCGCGGGCGACTTGAGACTGTAGAACGTGCCGTTCAGCTCGATCGAGTTGAACTGCCGGCTCGCGTATTCGAGCCAGCGCCGTGCCGCGAGGTCCTTGGGATAGAACCGGCCCCGCCAGCCAGGATAGTTGTATCCGCTGATGCCGATGTATGCCCGTGCCGAAGATGAAGGCGTCTTCACGCTGGGTTGCAAGGTCATTAACGTCCGGGAAGCCACGTTGTGCTCAGACCATCATCAAGGATTGAATCATGAGCACTCGAAACGTGGGCTGGCGTGACGCGGGACTGCGCGGGTTTTTGGGGCTGACGCTACTCATCGTGTCCGCCGTCTTTCAGAATCGGCCGTTCATCGCGCTGGGCATCGGGTTCATCGCCCTGATCTGCTTTGGCACAGCGTTGTTTGGGGTGTGCCCTCTTTATACCCTCCTGGGTCTCAACACCGCCCGTTCGACCAAAATGGTCTAGCGATTCGGGACAGCCGTCCCGTGGCAGACCGTGCAGACCTCGAAGTTCTTGCGCCGCATCCGCTCGGCGTTGAAGCCTGGTCCATGCGGATTGAACCGCCGGCCGCCGATCGACGAGTGACACGTCAAACAGTCGCGCTCCGCGTGGCAGCTGGCGCACGACTCGAGACCCTGGCGCGCCGCCTGGCCGTGGCCCGCCAAAAAGAACCGCCGCGCGTCGTGATAGCCGGCCCGCAGCACATTCGCCGCGGTCAACCCCGCGCGCTCGTGACACATCGTGCAGAATGATCCGACGTTGTGGCAGTCGCTGCACGACGTCTCGCGGGCATATGCAGCCGCCGGATGACGCGCGAGAAAGCCGTCGGGGTGATAGCCCGCCGGCCCGGACGCCGCGCCGGGCCGGTGGCAATCGAGGCAATCGGTGCGGACATGGCAGCCCGCGCAGCGCGTGGTGGAGGCGGCGGCTTCCGTCGCATGCCGATCCGCGAAGTTCGCGCCGTGACTTGCCGGAGCGGCCCGCGCCGCGATCGCGGTGGAGCGCGGGTCGGCGGGCAGCCACGTCGTAGCGCGCGGAGGGCTCGAGCCGGCGTGACACTGATAGCAGAACTCGCGGGCGTGGCACGTCGCGCACGCGGTAGCGACGGTCTGGCGGGATACGGCGCCGTGGCCGCTGCGGCTCAGGAAATCGGGCGCGGAATGGGACGGTGGAGCCCGAAAGCGCGCGATGTCCCCCCGGTTCAGCCTGACCGCGCGCGCGAGCGGCACGTGACAGGTGCTGCAGGCCGTATCGGGAGCGCCCAGATGAGCGACGCGGACGCCATGACAGTCGAGACAGCGCTGGACGACCGGCTCACGCACGGCCATGCGCGGTGTACCGATCCCCGCATGGCATCCCGCGCACGCCGGGGCCTTGTCCTTCGCCTCGACCGCATGCTCGATGTGGTCGAATCGGAGATTGGAGCGGCGGGCTTCGCGCGGCGGCTGCCAGACGACGGTGCGTTCGATCGTGCCGTCGTGGCACGACGCGCACGAGGCAGGATCGGGCCACAGAGCGGCGCCCCTGGTCTCGGCGCCGGCGTGACAGGTCGTGCACGATGGAAACAGCGCCCGATGTTGCAGGTGATCGAACGTCTGCGACGGCCCTTGAGTGGCGAGAGCGAGCAACGCGGCGAGAGCGATCATCGCGCCGCCCGTCCGCCGGGAAGCCTTCGCCGCGCGGGCGGCAAACGCTCGAGGTCATCACCGCTGCCGACCGCGAAGACGGCACGCAGCGTGAGCCGCCACTGGCCCCAGTCCATCGCGGCGGGATCGGGCCGCTGCCGCTTCTCCTCGTAGCGCACCGCTCCGAGCTCCAGCCGCAGGTTCTGAGTCGCCTGGAAGCGGGAGTCGAAGCCATATAGATGAAGGACCGATTCGCTGAAGCGAAGCTCCAGCGGGCGATCGAGCGACGCGCCGTGCAGCGTGATCGAATACGGTCGAGCACTCGGCGCATATGTGACGCTCGCGCTTGTCCCGACGGAGGCCGCCCCGGGGCCGAACTCGCGGTGGTACCCCGCGTCGAAGGTCCATTCCGCTACCGGTGCCGCCGTCATCCCAACCTCGGTGCGCCAGCCGGATTGCTCGACGTCGACCAGAGGCGTCGCGGCCTCCGCGTCGTCGAACCGGTATCGCTCACCCCGCGCGCGCACCTGGACCTGCGGCAGCGCGCGGACCGAAACCTGTGCCTGGAGCGCGCGATACGGCACGGGACTGAACGCTCCCCAAATGGTCCACAGATCGAAGTGCGGGCGGTAGCGGCGCGCACCGAGCGATGCGGCGACGGCCTCCGTGGCATAGCGCACGTTGGCCTCGGCACTGCCCCACCAACCCGCCGCGAGATCGTAATCGGCGCCGCCGATGAGCGACCAGGCGGGCGCGGGCCGCACGACGGCCGCCAATCCAACGCGCTCGGAGACGAAGTAATCCGACCGCGGGTCGACCTCGCGCAGGTACTCGGCTCGGACATCGGCCCGAGCGCCCGACCATCCGGCCGACATGCCGAGCATCAGCTGCCGGCGCGTGGGTTGAAAATCGTCTATCGGATTTACCGCCGGACTGGTGACCGGCAGCGCCACACCACGAGCAAGACCCCAGCCGCCGTACAGCGAAGCCTCGAGACCGCGCGCGGCGTCTCGCACCACGAGCTGGCCCCCGTCGAATCCGATCGTCCCGAGCCGGTTGCTCAGCTGTTGCCGGCCCGCGCGCAGCGTCGCGCGCTCGATGCCGTATTCCACGTAGGCATTGATGAGTTGCAGAGCGGGTTCGGCGCCCGGCCAGTCGCGAGACCCGGAGAAATCGACCGCGCTACGCGCGGTGGTATGCACGCTGACGCCGCGGATCCCCAGTCCCCAGAGTGTGAGATCGCCGGTCGTGACGAACGGAGCGGCACGCCGTACAGCGCCGGGTCGAAAGAAGAGACAGTAGGCGGCACCACTCGGACAGCGCACCGCGAACCCATCCGCGGTGGCGGGTCCTCCTCCCGGGTCCGTCACGGTGTCGCCAACCGCGATGCTGTCGAGCCGGACACCGCGATAAGAGACGGCTTGCACCCGGCTGTCTAGGCGCAGCCGGTAGCCCTGGGCCGCTAGCGGCGGCGCGAGCAGCAAGGCGAGCACCAGCACGCGCTTCACGAGCGACCCTTCCGGATGTGCGCCTGGTACTCGTCGGGAGTCGCCAGGAAGTGGCAAGTGGTGCACTGCTTCTCGACGTAGTGGTCACGCTGCCGCGCGTGGCATGTCAGGCACAGTCCGCGATCGGGAACGAGTCGCTGTACCGTCGCTTCCCGGTGACAACCGGCGCACCCCGCGTGCGCGTTCAGCGTGTCCGGATGGGCGGCACGCACGTCCACGTTGTGGCACACGGCGCAGGCACGGCGCGCCTGATGGTGCTCGTCGTGACAGGCCGCGCAGGTCTGGACCGGCGGCGCCGGATCGAGCGAGACGGCCGCCGTATGACAGCTCGTGCACGCGATGCTCGTATGCGCGCCGTGGTCGAACGCAACGGTACGCGGCCTGGGGGCTCGATCGCGAACCGTCACCGAGACGGTCGTCGCCTCGCTATCCGCGAGCTCATCGCGCGCGTGACAGGAGCTGCAGTTGCTCGTCGCCGGGGCCTGATGATGGCAAATCTGGCATCCGCGCGGCGCCTCGAACGTGAGGCCGCCGTGACCGCGGCCAGTGACGTGGCAGGTCAAACAGGCGAGTTGTTTGTGACGATCGTGCGAGAACGAATCGGCGGGGGCGGTAACGAGGGACAAAGGAACGGGTGCCGCGCGGGGCGGGTTCGCGTCTCCCTTGCCCTTCCATTCAGGGTCGGGCAGGTGGAACGACGTGCGCTGGAGCGCTTTGGTCGTGTCAAAGGCCGCGGGCAGGTGATAGCGCCCGCCGCTGCGGCGATTCACCTCGGCGTGACAGCCGCTGCAGTCACTCGCGTCGACGGCCGCGGCGTGCGGTCGATGGCACACGGTGCAGCGTTGCGCCACGTCCCTGTGCCGCAGTCCCGTATGGAACGGCTCGGCGCGCCAGTCGGAGTGGCAGCCGGCTGACGCGCAGCTCTTGAGCGCGTCGGCGGGGCGCGTTTGCTCGTGCGGATTGTGGCAGAGGCCGCAGGTCTGGCGGTGCGGGTCGCGCGCGGGATCGAAATCGGCCAGCTTCGCGCGCATCTCGTGACAGCCGAGACACTCGCGCGCGCCGGGTCGCAGCGTGCCGGCGGCGGAGTCGCGCGTCGCCAGGAGCGGCACGTCGGCGGTGAACTGATGACAGGCGATGCAGTGAAAACCGGTCTGGTTCGCCATCTTGCCGAGCCTGATCTCGGTCCCGATGTGACACCCCGACTGCCCGCACGTCGAGTCGACCGGTACGAAGCGGTGCACCTCCAGACCATGGCAGGTGGTGCACTCCACGTCTCTCAAGGCGCTCGAATCCGATTCGAGATGGACGCGGTGACCCGCCGTCGTGGCAATGCGCTTCCACTTCTCCTTTTGCTGATCCCCCTGCACGTGGCACTCCGCGCAGATTCGCGTCGGCACTTTCGAGTGCATGCTGATCTGCTCGGGCCGATCGGCCACCCATAGGTACAGCTGCCGCGCGCTGGCGAAGATCGATTGCTGGTGGCAGTTGTGGCAGCTCAGCGAGTCGTGCTTCGATCCGGTGAACCGCTGGAACGGCCCTTTCATGATGTGGCAGCCGGTGCAGAAGGCGTTGTCGTGCTGCATGTAGTTCCAGCTCAAGGCGCCGAAGCCCGCCGCGCTCAACGCCACCACCGCGGCGCCTGCCAGCAGCGCGATCTTGACGCCGCGCTGGCGGGTGACGATCCACGTCCTGATTCGTTGCCGGTTGCGCCACAGGTAGACCACGATCCACACGGCGACGGCGATGCCGACGAAAAAGCCGCCGATCTGAAGCCACTGCGGGAGATTGAAGAAGAAGCGCAGCACGGCCGCCACGCCGCCCGGGAGGGGCGGCGGGCCGACCGCGGTCTGCTGGAGGAACAACGCCGTTATCGCGTTCCCCGCAGCCGCACGTCAGGCGGCAGCGGGCCCTGCACCTGGAGGTTCGTCCCGGGACGCGGAGACAGTCCGTACGTCGACTGCATCGCGGCGATCGAAGAAGTCAACAGCGCCTTGAGCATGAATGGATTGTGCACGCCGTTTCCCGAAGCCATGTGGGTCGCGAACCCATTTCCGAGCAGCCGGCCATTCAGGAAGATCCGGCGATCCTCGGTCGCCGCAAGCGCCGCGTTCCACAGCGTACCCTTGGCCACCGACGTGATGTTGTTGCGGAAGTTGATCGGCGCCGAGTCGGCGGCGGTCGCCCCCGGGCGCATGGCCCGCGCCACGAGCTGCGGCATCAACCCGCTGTCGATTCCCGCCGAGTCGATCGTGCCGACGGTCCCGGCGCTCGGATTGTCGGTCCAGATCTGGTCCAGGAAGTTGTTCAGCTCGCCTTTCAATGTCTGATACGCCAGTCGCGCGACCTGCGGGCCGCCGATGTGACAGTTGCCCGTCGAGCAGGCCGTGAAGTTGTGACCGCTCGCGCCCGCCGCGGTGGTGTCGGGGACGTCGCCGCACGGCTTGGGGATGCCGTCGGTCCCGGCGCACGGAATGGCGTCGAAGTTGTGCCCGACGCTCTGGAACTGGAACGCGCCGGTGAGCTGATCGGTGATGGTGCTCCGCACCACGTGGCAGGTGGCGCACAGCCGCTGATTGGCGGCGGTACCGTGACTGCTCGCCATCTGGCTCGTGTCGTAGGCGAAGTTGGGAGGGATCCAGCCGATGTTCTCGCCCAGCACCAGCAGTCCCTGGGCACCGTGCGCGCCCCGGGCAGTTCCGGTCCCTGTCGCGGTCGACCAGGGCGGGACGCCGGTGCGCGAGTGGCACGTGACGCACAGCTGGTCGCGCGTCGGCGTCGACAGCGGGGCGCGGAGCTGCGACTCGTTCGGCGAGCCGTGGGGGTTGTGACAGGTGACGCACCCGATGCGCTCCGGCGTCGCGCTCGTCTTCTCGACGTAGTTGCCGTTCTCACCGAACTTGATCGCCATCGCGGCGCGACCTTCATGGCAGGGCTGGCAGCTCGCGTTGGTCGCGGCGCTCGCAAAGCCGGGCCCCGATCCATGCGCCGATTCCTTCCACTCCTCGACGAACGGCGTATGAACGCCCGAGTGACAGCCGCTGCACGACGAGGCGACCCCGGTGTCGACGTGAATCCGCGCGAGCGGATGGTTGGCTTCGATGTCGGGATTGTCTACGTGCGTGAAACCAGGACCGTGGCAGCTTTCGCATTGCACGTCCTGATACGCCGAGTCCGGAGTGACGGAGTATCCCGCGGCATGGCCCACGGCGTTGCCGAGCTCCGACACCGAATGGCAGGCGCTGCACGCGCCCGTCGCGTGTCCCGAGCCCTGGAGATCGGCCCATGCCTGGGCGTGCCGCGTGGAGCGCCATTCTGCCTGGACGCCGACGTGACAGTTGCCGCACGTCGTTTGCTTCGTGGCAACGGTGAAGTAGCCGAGGAACCCGTTGGCGCTGTCTGGTGGTGGATTGAACAGCGGCCGATCACGATAGACGATCTTCTCGTCGGTGCACGCGGCGAGGGCGAACAGAGCCAGGATGGGCAAGCACCATTTCATACGAGCTCGTTGTTTGCGCCGGCTACTGCCGGCTTGCGACCATTTGCAAATACAGCAGGATGTCGGTCGTCTGGTCCCGCGTGGGCGCGGGGACCTGCATGCGCTCCATGTTTCGTTCCATGCGCGCATACACGGTGGGCCAGTCTTCTCGCGAATGAATCCTGGGATCGGGCAGTGCGTGGCAGCGGCTGCAGACCTGCGCGAATGCTTCCCGACCCGCGCCGGCGGGGAGAGTGCTGCCGCTGACCTTGAGGGCGTTGCCGTTCAAGTACTCGAGCAGTGCGAACCGTTCGGCAACACTCGGCACGCGCACCTGTTGGCTGGCGGGCAACAGCTCCATCCGGAGCCACATGCGCCGCGCGATCCCGGGCCAGTCGGTGGCGCTGTGCATCTGCGGGGCGGGAATGTTGTGGCACTGGGCGCAGTATTGTGCGACGAGCTGGGCGCCACGCGAGTTCGGCTCCGGCAAATCGGCGGGGGTGGTGCCGGGCGGCGGCAACGCGACGTTCGCGGCGGCGAGGAGCAGCTCATCCTGCCGATTCAACCCGGTCGAACGGCGGCTCTGCGCATCGGTTTGGGGCGACGACGAACCCTGGCGACAAGCCGAGAGGCTCCATGCAGCAAGTAGCACGATGGCGAGCGTTCTCATGGCGCCTCCGACACGAAGGGTCTTGTTTTCGAAAAAACTACACGCCTGTCGTCGCTCCGCTACGAACCACCTTCACGATTCCTTCATGATCGGTTTCGTGCTGACCCAGCCGGTACTGCAGCTCGGCCGCGCGGCGCACCGCCGGCAGATGTAGCCAGCGAATCAACACAACGCCGAACCGCGCGAACCGCCAATACCGGAGAAACTTCTCGCGCCCCCCCTGATCCGCTGCCCGGACGCGTGTCTCCGTGCGCAGCAGCGTGAGCGCCGGCTCGATCGGCACCGCCTCGATCGTCCATACGATCTTCACCCGATCCCGCTCGGCGTATCCCAGGAAATCATTCGGCGGCAGCGCGGTGAACTTCACGTCGCCTTGCCAGGGCTGCGTCACGGCACCCATCACGAGCTCACGGCCCGCTCGCCTCATCAACTCACCCCACCCCAGCCTCTTCGTCTCCTCCGCCAATCCGGCAGGCTGCCGCTTCGTGGCGCTCGCCCTCATCAGCTTGGCCCGCAGCCAGAAGATCGCGCGCACCAGCGGTATCGACTGGAGATCGAAGTGCTCGGCCACACCGAATACCGTATCGGCTGGTGCCTGAACGATCGTCTCGTGACAGGTGCGGATGTCCCAGGCCGGAATGAACCGCTCGATCGCCCGCGTTTCGCCGCGGCGCTCCCGATCGGTGTAGGTCGTCGTGGTCATGGCTACCGTCCCTCTCGTCCTCGAATCTCGCGCGCATCGTGATCGTCCTGTGTTGAAGTCGCGTTGGCGCGCAGCTCAGCATGACGGATCCGGCCGCCGAGATTGGCGGTTTGCGCCATCCATCCGGCCGTCGCCAACGCGAACACCAGCGCCGCGGTCGTCAAGGGACGCGGGATCGCCCGCCCGCGGAACAGCAGCAGCGCCGCCAGCGCCATCGCGCCCAGCGTCTCGACCGCGATCAGCGCGATGACGGCCGCCTCTTCATGCGACTCGATCGCCGCTTCGGCGGTGCCCGCCAGCTGCTCCACCGCGTCCTCGGACGGCTCGCCCGTCAGGAAGACCGGGATTGCGGCGAGCGCCGCGAGCGCGAACGTCGCGAGCGCCGCCCGCTGCAGCGTCTGGTCGCGGCGCAGAAGCGCCCACGCCAGCAGCACGGCTCCGAAAACCGTGCCGAGCACCGGAAGGTGATTCAGCATCAGATGGACATGTGCCCAGTTCATAGATCGCCCACTTCGACGAGTCGTTGCGCCGTGAGCTCCGCAAAATCGTCGCAGAACCGGCGCAGATCGTTCCAGTCCGTGTATTCGTAGTCGCGCGTGGTATCGGTATCGCCGCCGGCCCTGGCCACGATCCGCTTCATCATCTGGCGCTTCAGCCAGCCGTAGCGCGTGTAGGGCAGAGCGCCCGCGACCATCTTCGTCATTGTCGGCCGCCAACCGCACTTTTCCAGGAAGCGCTGCATGATGCGGAGCAACTCCTCTCGCGGTTTCGTCCCCTTCTCGAGTATGCCGAGGCACACGGAGACGAAGGCGGTGGGCATGAGGTTCAGCATCGGGGCATGCGCCCGGACCCAGGCCGCGACGCCGCGCTGGTAGCTGCCGATGTGGACCGACGCCAGAACGATCACGCCGTCATACGTCTCGGGGCTGAGCCGCCGCAGTATCCCCGCCGCGTCGAGCGTGTCCACGCTGCAGTACTGCCCGCGCAAGTTCTCGGCGATGACCTGAGCGATCTTGCGCGTGTGACCGTCGGTCGTGCCGTAGACAATCAGGATGTGTGTCATGGAACAAAGTCTAGGCGCGGACTCTGAAGATCCTTTGAGGTCTCCTTGAGCCTGTCTTCAACGGCTCCTACCTTTGGGCCACCCATGGACCGCCTTCCCCGCCAGCTCGGCGTTCTCGCCGTGACCACCCTGGTCATCGGCGAAGTCATCGCGATCGGCATCTTCCTGACGCCGGCGACGATGGCCCGTTCCGTCGGCTCGCCGCTCTGGCTCCTGATCGTCTGGCTCATCATGGGCGGGATGGCGCTGAGCGGCGCCCTCTGCTACGGGGCGCTGGCGGCGCGCTTTCCAGAAGCGGGCGGCGGGTACGTGTACTTGCGTGAGGCGTTTGGACCTCTGGTTTCGTTTCTGTACGGCTGGAAATGCCTGCTCGTCATGGATCCCGGGATCACGGCCTTGCTGGCGATGGGCCTGGCCGGATATGTCGGATACGCGATGGGATGGTCGGGGCCGATACTGAAAGTCGTCGCCCTGGCCGCGGTGGTCATCATGGCCGGCGTGAGTATCGCCGGGATCCGCCCGGGCGCGCGGCTGATGCAGTTCCTCACCGCGCTGAAGCTTGGCGCGCTCGCGCTGATCGCGATTCTCGCGCTGGTGCTCGGCGCCGGCAGCTGGTCGCATTTCATTCCGTTCGTGGCGCAACGCGCCGGGTCCGATCCGCTCCCCGGCGCGCTTGCGCCCGCGCTCGTCGGCGCGTTCTTCGCGTTCGGGGGTTGGTGGGAAATCGCAAAGCTCGCCGGCGAGGCGCGCGATCCGGCCCGCACGGTGCCGCGCGCGCTGGCCCTCGGCGTCGCCGTCATCACGGTGGTCTACATTGTGACGAGCGCCGTCTTTCTCTACCTCGTACCGCTCGAGCGGGTTACGTCAGGCGAGACGTTCGCGGCTCAGGCCGGCGAAGCATTGTTCGGGCCGGCGGGCGGCCGCGTCTTCGCCGTGATCGTAATCGTGGCCGTGGCCGGCAGTCTGCTGGCACTGTTGATGGCCCTGCCTCGGGTCTACTTCGCCATGGCGCGCGACGGCGCCTTCTTCCGCGCCGTGGGGGAGGTCCATCCCAGGTTTGGGACGCCCACCCGCGCCATCGCGATTCAAGCGACGCTGGCATCCGTCCTTGTCCTGCTCGGGACGTTCCAGCAAGTGCTCTCGTATTTCATTTTCATCACCGTGGCGTTTCTCGCGCTGACCGTCGTCGGGCTGATCGTATTGCGGCGACGTGAAGGAGCAGCCGCGTATCGCACCGTGGGCTATCCCCTGACCCCGGCGATCTTTCTCGTGCTCGTGGGGGTGCTCCTGTTGCTCCTGGCCGGCCACAATCCGCTGCAAGCCGCCCTGGGCGTGGCGATCGTGGCGCTCGGTATACCGCTGTATCTCCTGGTGTTCCGCCGTCGGTTAACTACTACCCGGATGCCGACCCATGACGTGGATTCGCACGATCCCGCTGCCCGAGGCTGACGAGAGGCTTCGCTGGGCGATTGAAGAACAGAAGAAGCTCTACCCAATCGAGTACGCGACCCCCGTCCATCCGACCGCGGACGGGAACACGTCGGGAATCGTCGCGTCGCACAGCCTGATTCCCGACGCGCTGTATCACGCGTTCGCGACCTTCGGCGCGCTCATGTCGCCCGAGCTGCCGCTCACTCGGCGCCATCACGAGATGATCACCACCGTCGTCTCCGTCGCGAATCGGTGCCGATACTGAATTGAATCGCACGCAGAGTTTCTGCGTCGGGTGACTCTGGATGCCGAATTGGTGGCCGCGCTCGAGGACGACTATGCCAGGGCGCCGGTCACGGAGGCGGAGCGCGCCATGCTCGATTACGTGGTGCAGATGACGCGCGACGCCACACGCATCGGACCCCACTACCACGCGCGCCTCCGTGAAGTGGGGTTCGATGACCGCGCGATCCTGCAGATGACGCTGATCGCCGCGTGGTTCAACTACATCAACCGCGTCGCCGACGCGTTAGGCGTGGGTCGCGCTTAGCCGCCGTTCCCGTTTGCGGATGGCTTGCGCCGCGACGCCTACCGGCGCGACCAGCAGCGATGTGGGCAGATGATTGATCAACTGCTCCGTCACGCTGCCGAGCAGCACCCGCTGGGCCCACCCTTTTCCGTGCGAACCCACGACGAGAACGTCGGCCTTCCAGTCCGTCGCTTCACGTAACAGCGTGTCCACGACCGACCCGTGGCGCACGAGCTTCTCGACCGCCGCCGACTTCACGAGTGGCCAGATGTCCCGCTCCAGACTCTCCTGCGCCAGCGCGTAGTACACGGTGGGGTCAGGAGTCGGAACGCCCGTGAGGTCGGGGAGTGGCTCGAACACCGTGAGCACGCGCAGCTGCGCGCCCACGAGCCGCGCGAACCGTTCCGCCAGGCCGAGCGTCGGTCCGGCCGCTTTCGATACATCGGCCGCGACCAGTATGCGCCGGAACGCCGCGGGTGCGCCCGCCGTGATGAGCACGGGGACCTCGGCGCTGCGCACCACGTGGAGGCTGGTACTGCCGCCGAGCCAGCGCTCGAGCGCCGAATGATGCTTGCCGCCGAGCACGACCAGTCCCGGGCGGCGTTCGCGCATCACCTCCTGCAGGACGACCGGCGCCGGGCCGAACGTGACGTCCAGGCTCTGAAGAACCTGAGAGGACACCATACCGGCGAGCGCGTCGTTCACACGCTGACGCGCGACCGCCAACTGCAGCTGCTGCATCTCCACAACCTGCGGATCGCCGCTGACGGCAATCAGCGGCGCCCAGGCGTCCCGCACCGCGTGAATCAGCCGGCACGGCACGGAGGCAAGACGTGCGAGACGCTCCCCCACCGCGGCGGCGCCCGCCGCCTCGGAGGATGCGTCCACGCCAACGACGATCGGACCCCAGGACATGGCAACTCCTTGCAAGTTTCGATATCAAGTTCGCCGGACATTCATGAAAAAACCTTGAGAAGGGGCTTAAGCCCTGATCGGTTTCGGCGCTCGCGTGTAGCAAGGCCTATGACGACCACGACGACGACTCTACCCGCCACGGTGCGCGAGATCATGACGCACGAGATCGTGACCCTCGACCCGGACATGACGTTGCGCGAGGCGATCGGCGTGCTCGATGCCGAGGGCATCAGTGGCGCCCCGGTCGTGAGTCACGGCACTCTGCTCGGCGTCCTGTCCGCGACAGATCTGCTCGCGTTCGAGGCCACCACATCGGGTGTCCCCACCGCGGACACCAGTCGCGCCCAGGAGCCGGCGGTGGGCGCCGAAGAGCCGCAACGCGACGAGACCAGCCCCGTGAGTGCCTGGTTTACCGACATGTGGGATAACGCCGGCGCGGACGTGCTCGAGCGCATGCGGACCGCGGAAAGTCCGGAATGGGACGTGCTGTCCGAGCACGTCGTCTCGGAAGTGATGTCGCCGAACGTCCACGCGGTGCAAGCGGACGCGACGCTCGCCGAGGCGGCGGCCTACATGGTCGATCACCGCATTCACCGCGTGCTCGTGGTCGACGGCGCGCGGCTTCTCGGGATCGTCTCCGCCTCCGATTTCCTGCGCGCTATCGCCTCGAGCTGACAGCCCGGCGACAGCCGGTTGCCCGTCGGACCCGCGTGCGACAGCTTTGTCGCCCATGGTCGACAAAGCGGTGACTGCCCTGGCGAAGGCAAGCTACGATCGTTGTTGCCGGGCCCCCGATTTCCTCCAGGCCTTCTACCGCAACTTTCTCACGGCCTGCCCCGAAGCCGCGCCTCGCTTCGCGAAGACCGATTTCGAGCAACAGATCAAACTGCTGCGCCACGCCATCGGGCTGCTGCTGATCTTCCCGAATCAGCCGCCCAAAGAGCCCTCACTGCTCGCGCGGCTCGCCGAGCGACACAGCCGGCGGGATCTGAACATCGATCCGGCGCTGTACGGCCCGTTCGTGGAAGCGCTCATCGCCACGGTCAAGCAGTACGACGGCCAGTGCACATCGGCGGTCGAAGCCGCGTGGCGGGAGACCGTTGCTCCCGGAGTCGCCTACATGAAAGCGAAGCACTAGCCGCGCGTTCAGGCGGGGAAGTCGACCTCGAATCTGGTCCGCCCCGGAACGCTGGACACGCGCGCCTGCCCGCCGTGCAGCCGCGCAATCGAAGCCACCAGCGCGAGACCAAGGCCCGTGCCGCCGTCCTGCGAGCGCGTGCGCGCCGGATCGGTCCGGTAGAACGGCTCGAACAGGTGCGCCAGGTCGCCCGCCGCGATGCCGGGCCCTGTGTTCTCGACCGCGAGGCGGGCGCCGCCGTCTCCCAACGCATCGAGCGCGACCCGAATCGTGCCGCCCTCGGGCGTGTAACGGATCGCGTTGTCGATCAGGTGATCGATTACGCGCCGCACCAGTCCCGGATCCACCGACGCGAATCGGGACGCAGGCAGCGCGCGTTCCACGCTGAGGCCGCGCTCTTCGAAGCGCCGCTGCAAGCGATCGAGGATGTCCCCCACGAGGGGTGACAGGTCGGTCACGGTGGGGCTGGCCGACACGGCGCCCGAGTCGGCGCGCGTGATGAGGAGCAGGTCCTCACTCATTTCCGTCAGCCGGTCGATTTCTTCCAGCTCGCCCCGCAGCACCCGTTCGTATTCACTCTGGGAGCGCGGGGCGCGCAGGGCGACTTCGATGGCCCCGCGCATCGCGGTGAGCGGCGTCCGCAGCTCGTGGCCGACGTCCGCGGTCAGACGGCGTTGCGCGGCGAATCCACGCTCCAGCCGTTCGAGCATGCGGTTCAACACCGCAACCAGCCCTTCGTACTCCTCGGTCTCCGCGTGCGCCAGAATGCGCTGATTCAGCGTCCCCGCCTCGATCCGTGTGGCTTGCGCGGTGATCTCGCTGACCGGCCGGACGGCCGACGAGGTGAAATGCCAGGCGCCCATCAGGGTCGCCGCCGTCCCGGCGACCACGATGGCAATCAGAACCAGCAGGAGATCGAAACGAAGCACCGCGGGAGGCACCGGCTCCTGGAGCGCGCGGGATGCGGACCAATAGAAGGCTCCCGTCGCGAGGATCAAACCCGCCGCCATCGTCGCCGCAAACCGGATCGCCAGCGTGCGACGCAGCGACCCCTTCACGCCTCCGCTCGATCGGGTGTCTGCAGACGGAACCCTACGCCCCGCACCGTCTCGATCAGCTCGTGCCCGATCGCCTGGCGCAGCTTGCGCCGCAAATTCCCCACGTGCACGTCGACCACGTTGCTTTCCGGGTCGAAATGCATGTCCCACACTTTTTCGAGCAGCTCGGTGCGGCGCACGACCTCTTCCGGATGCAGCAGGAAGTGCTGGAGCAGATGAAATTCTTTGGGCGTCAGATCGACGCTCTTGCCGTCGATCCGCACCTTGTGCTTCAGCCGATCCAGCTCGACCGGTCCGTACCGCAGCAGCTCCGTGCGCGCCGCGCCGCCGCGCCGCACCAGTGCGCGCACGCGGGCCAGGAGCTCGTCGAACTTGAACGGCTTCGTGAGATAGTCGTCGGCTCCGGCATCCAGCCCGCGCACGACGTCTTCGGTCGTGTCGCGAGCGGTGAGCATCAGGATCGGCGTCACCCGACCTTCCCGGCGCAGCTCCGCCGCGAGCTGCAGCCCCGTCTTCTTGGGGAGCATCACGTCGAGCACGAGCAGGTCATAGTCGTAGACGTGCGCGAGCATCGTCCCCTGCTCGCCGTCCGGTGCGACGTCGACTACGTATCCTTCCTCGCGCAGCCCCTGCTCGATGAACCCTGCGACCTTCCGGTCGTCCTCCACCACGAGAATCTTCATAAAGGCACGCTAGCGGGCCGGCGCTGAACCGTTTCTAAAGGATTCATGAAGGAATCTTCAGGACGAACGTGGCGCCGCCACCCTCCGTCTCTTCCACTGTAAGACTGCCACCCATGGCCTCGGCGAGCCGGCGCGAGACGGGCAGACCGAGACCGGTCCCCTGCCCCGAATGCGGGTCGAAGCGCTCGAACGGCTCGAAGATCCGATCACGTAACTCGAGCGGGACACCGGGGCCATGATCGACGACGGCAAAGGTGGTCGCGGTCTGATCCGCGCGGACGGCGAGTGTCACCGGAACGCCGTCGGGACTGTGGCGGATGGCGTTCGACAGAAGGTTGACCAGGATCTGCTCGAGCCGCACCGGATCGGTGCGAACCGTCTGCGCCCCGTCGACGCGCGTCTCCACCCGCAAGCCTTTGGCGGCGCCGGCAGGCTCGCAAACGCTGCGCGCGCGCTGCACCGCGGCCGGAATCTCCACCTCACGCATGACGGGCTTCACTTTGCCCGCGTCGAGCCGCATCAGATCGAGAAAGTTGTTCAATAGCGTGATCGTGTGTTCGGCCGCCTCATACACCTCGCGCGCGGCGTGCTCCGGGATCTCCGGTGTCTTCCGCCGCACGAGCCGTTCGGCCCAACCGTACACACCGGTCAGGGCATTGCGCAGCTCGTGATTCATCATCGCGAAAAACAGATCGCGCTGGCGCTGCATCGTCCGAATCTGCCCCACGAGCTCCTCGCTGGCGCCATGCAGCCGCGCGTTCTCGACAGCGACCGCGGCCTGTGACGCGAGCAACACGGCGATCGCTTCGTCCTCATCGTCGAACTCGTTGGCGTCGATTTTCTCCGTGAGATACAAATTGCCGAATACGCCGGCGCGTCCCTTCACCGGAACGCCCAGAAACGACGTCATCGGCGGGTGGTGCGGCGGGAAGCCGAACTTCTGTGGATGCTTGTTGATGTCCGCGCTGCGGATCGGCTTCGCCTCTCGAATCACGAACCCCAGCAACCCGCGTCCCCGCGGCAGATCTCCGATCCGCTTCCGCGTGGCCTCATCCAGGCCCGACGTGACGAACTGGACGAGACTCGTCCCGTCCGGTCCCAGCACGCCGAGCGCCGCATAGCGCGCCCCCACGACATCACGCGCCGCGTCCACGATCTCCTGGAGCACCTGATCGAGCTCGTGATGCGAAAAGATCGCGACGCCGGCCGCCAGGAGGCGCTCGAACCGCGATCGAATCCGGGCCGCTTCGGGCTGTGAGGTCACGGGCTCAAAATGCTTCATGCGTTCTGAGGTGACAATTCACGCTTTCCGGTTCATTGTTACGGGGTCTGTGAGCGCGCCCGCCGTCGCGCGTACCATCAACTCCCATACCGCGAGGCGATCCATGGTTCGTTCTCCAACCCTCCCCGTGCTGATGGCGCTGGCGCTGGCTGCGTGTGCCGCGTCTCGAAGTCCGGTGCCTGTCGTCGGCGCTTCCAGCGACGTCTCGGCGCTGACGGGCGACTGGGCGGGCGAGTAC
>DASSUS010000027.1:0-2986 GCA_035706765.1 Gemmatimonadales bacterium | reverse complement strand
GTTCCCGATAGCCGCTAGCCGATAGCTGCTAGCCGATGTTCACCCTCACCAGCCCCGTCAAATTCCTCAAAGGCGTCGGACCGAAGCGCGCCGAAGCCCTGCTGCGCCTCGGCATCCGCACCGTCGGTGACCTGCTGTACCACGTTCCGCACCGCTATCTCGACGCGACCACCGTGACGCCCCTCGCGCGCGCCATGGTGGGGCAGGACGTCACTTGTGTAGGGCGCGTGGTGAGCACCGGCATCCTGCCGACGCGGCGCGGGCTGCGGGTATTCCGCGCCGTGCTGCGTGACGCGAGCGGCTTGCTCGAGTGCGCCTGGCCGGGGCGGCCGTTCCTCGAGCGGCAGATCAAGAAGGGCCAGCTGCTGCTCGTCACCGGGCCGGTGCGCTACTACCACGGCAAGCAGGTGGTGCCGCGCGAGTTCATCATCCTGGCTGAAGAGGGAGAGGGGACGGGGGACGAGGGACGGGTGCTGCCGGTTTATCCGGCGACGGAAGGACTGACGCACCGGCAGATCCGCGCGCTCGTGCACCAGCACCTGGACCCGCTCCTCAACCTCGTGCACGATCCCCATCCCGCCTCCTTTCGTCAGCAGCATGAGCTGATCGAACTGCGTCGCGCGCTCGAGGTCATGCATCGGCCCAAGCGCGTGGAGGAAGCCGAGCTGGGCAGGCGTCGCCTCGCGTTCGACGAGCTGTTCGATCAGCAGCTCGTGCAGGCCCGGGCGCGGCATCTCGCCAAGCGCTCGCGCGCGGGGATCAGCTTCCAGCTGCGGCGCGAGCTGACGACGCGTCTCAAGGACCACCTGCCGTTCGAGCTCACCGCCGATCAGCGCCATGCCGTTCGCGAGATCACCGACGACATGACCGCGCCGCTGCGCATGCACCGGCTCCTCATGGGCGACGTCGGGACCGGCAAGACGGTCGTGGCGCTGTTCGCGATGCTCCTCGCCGCCGAAAACGAATTCCAGGCCGCGATCATGGCGCCCACCGAATTGCTCGCCGAGCAGCACGCGGCCACGCTGACCCGCCTGCTCGAGCCGCTCGCGATCCGGCCAGAGCTCCTGCTGGGCCGCATGAGCGCGGCGGAGAAAACAGCGGCGCGCGCGCGCATCGCGAGCGGTGCGCCGCGGATCGTGGTGGGGACGCATGCGCTGATTCAGGAGTCGGTGACGTTCCGGCGTCTCGGTCTCGCGGTAATCGACGAGCAGCACCGGTTCGGCGTCGAGCAGCGCGCCGCGCTGGTCGAGAAGGGCGACGCGCCCGATGTCCTGCTGCTCACTGCGACTCCGATTCCCCGGTCTCTGGCCCTCACGCTCTACGGCGACCTCGACGTCACGCAGATCCGCGAGCGGCCGCCGGGCCGCGGCGCGGTGAAGACCGCGCTGCGCACCGAAGAGGCGCGCGCCAGGATCTACGAATTCATCCGGGGCGAATGCGCCGCCGGTCGTCAGGCGTACGTGATCTATCCGGTGATCGACGAGTCGGAGCGGGCCGATCTCAAGGCGGCGACCACGATGGCCGAGAAGCTCGCCAAAACGTTCGCCGAGTTTCGCGTCGGGCTGGTGCACGGGCGCATGAAGGCCGAAGAGCGCGACGCCACGATGCGCGCGTTTCGCGACAACGAGGTCCAGATCCTTGTCGCGACGACGGTGATCGAGGTGGGCATCGACGTCGCCAACGCGACGGTGATGCTGATCGAGCACGCGGAGCGGTTCGGGCTCGCGCAGCTGCATCAGCTCCGGGGCCGGATCGGACGGGGCGAATCGGCGGGGCACTGCATTCTGCTGTCCGACTCGCCCGAGGCCGCGCCGCGTCTCCAGGCGTTCTGCGAAACCGCCGACGGCTTCAAGATCGCCGAGCTCGACCTGCAGGAGCGCGGCATGGGCGAGCTGACCGGGGCGCGGCAATCGGGGGGCGTGCTACTCCGCTACGCGAATCTCGAGACGGATCTGCTGCTGCTCGAAGCGGCGCGTGGGGCTGCGGCGGCGATGATTTCGGTCGATCCTGCGCTGGAGCGGCGGGAGCATATGGCGTATAGGGAGCGGCTGGTGACTAGATACGAAAGAGGCTTTGAGCTCTTCAGGGTTGGATAGAGCTATCGGCTATCAGCTCTCGGCTATCAGCTACCTGATAGCCGAGAGCCGATAGCCGACACCTAGACCCAGACCGCCACCCACAGCCCCCAGCTGGATCTGCGCCGGGAACGGAATGTTCTCCGGCCCTTCCCCCGGATGCAGATCGATGATGAATAGCGCCGTCGTCGCGATCAGACTCAGCTGCGCCCCCACGAGCCACCGATTCGCCCTTCGATCATACGCTCGCGAGCGCTGGTACAGCGCCTCGGCGTCCGCGCGGCGGTAGCGTCCGTCGCTCCCGACTTCACACGCGGTCGTATCGGAGCGGCAGATCGTGAGCAGCAGATCCCAATCGCGCCGCGACAGGCGATGCTCCGACGCAGCGACCACGCTGAAAGCCGCCACGCTCGCCGCCGTGAGCCATTTGCCGTTGTGGACGAGCGTGCGCTGGAACGAGGCGCGTTGCTGCGCGAGATCGCGTCGAGGCGGCGCGCCGGTGAGGCGCTGCGCCGCCACGGGTGGCGCCGCCACGAGCAGCAGGACGAGCAAGCGCGCGGAGCGAATCATCGATACGTATGAATATTGCCGCGGCCCGCGATCACAACCACCTGGCGATCGCGCACCAGGGGCGGCTCGTCGATCGGACCGGCGACCTGCGCGCGCCAGCGAATCGTTCCCGTGGACGGATCGACCAGCAACACCTCGCCGCTCACGCTGCCCATGAGCACGCCCGACGCGAGCGGCGTCGGCCCGGCCGTGGCGACGATGTCGAGCGTGTGACTGCGCGCCGAGTCGGGCGCGTTCACCGGGATCAACCAGAGCCGGCCGTTGCGGGCGAGCACGTACAGCGTGTCGTTCACGAGCGCGGGGGCGCCGTACACGGCATCGCCGGCGGCACGGTCCCAGGC
>DASSUS010000026.1:0-4098 GCA_035706765.1 Gemmatimonadales bacterium | reverse complement strand
CCGTCCCCCCAGTTCCACCTACAGCCGGCAACCCGACGCCCCGTTCCGCCCCGCACGGCGCCGAGCCGCGCGGCCGCTACCTCGCGTTCCTGGCGCTGACGGCGCTGGGTGTCGTGTACGGGGACATCGGAACGAGCCCGCTATACGCGTTGCGTGAGGCGTTCCACGGACCGCACGCGATTCCCGTAACGCCCGGCAACATCCTGGGCGTGCTGTCGCTGGTGTTCTGGTCGCTGGTCATCGTGGTGACGATCAAGTACCACGTCGTGATCATCCGCGCCGACAACAAGGGCGAGGGCGGCGTGCTGGCGCTGATGGCGCTGATCCAGGGGCGGCGACCGACGGGTGGTCTGCAGACGCCCCGCATGATGATCATCATGCTCGGCATCTTCGGCGCGGCGCTGATGTATGCCGATGGCGCGCTCACGCCGGCGATCTCGGTGATGAGCGCCGTTGAAGGACTCGCCGTCGCCGCGCCCGGCCTGAGTCACTGGATCACTCCCATCACGCTCGTGCTCCTGGTGACGCTCTTCTTGTTTCAGCGCCATGGCACCGCGAAGGTAGGGACGATATTCGGCCCGATCATGCTGGTGTGGTTCGTGACGATCGCGGCGCTCGGGGTGCACGGAATCGTGCGGAACCCGTCGGTGCTCGCGGCGATTTCGCCCGCGCACGCCGTGCGGTTCTTCGGCGAGGATGCCTGGCGGGGATTCCTGGTGCTTGGCGCGGTCTTTCTGGTGGTGACCGGCGGTGAAACGCTGTATGCCGATTTAGGCCACTTTGGCCATCGCGCCATCCAGCTCGCGTGGTTCACGGTCCCATTCCCCGCATTGCTCCTCAACTACTTCGGCCAGGGGGCCGAGCTCTTGAGTGATCCGAGCTCGGCTGTGAATCCGTTCTACTATCTCGCGCCGGACTGGTTCTTGATTCCGCTGGTCGGCGTGGCGACCGCGGCGGCGATCATCGCCTCGCAGGCCGTGATCTCGGGCGCCTTCTCGCTGAGCCGGCAGGCGGTGCAGCTCGGTTACATGCCGCGCCTGCAGATCGAGCACACATCATCGCGCGAGATCGGCCAGATCTACGTTCCGTCCGTAAACTGGGCGCTCATGCTGCTCACCATCGCGCTCGTCTTCTGGTTCAAGAACTCGAGCAACATCGCCGGCGCCTACGGCGTGGCGCTCTCGACGTTGATGGTCATCACGACTCTGATGTTTTTCATCATGTGTCGCGAGGTGTGGGGCTGGACCACGCTCAAGGCGGGGCTGGTTAGCGGGACGTTCATGGTGATCGATGGGCTGTTCTTCGGCGCCAATGCCTTGAAGATCCCCGCCGGCGGCTGGGTGCCGCTCGCGATCGCGCTGATCGTCTTCACGCTGATGATGACGTGGAAGAAGGGCCGCGAAATCCTCGCGAAGCGGATGATGGAAAAGACGGTCCCGCTCAAGCTGCTGCTCGCCGACCTCGCGGCCGAGCCGCCGATCCGGGTTCCCGGCACGGCCGTGTTCATGTACGGCACGTCGGACGGCACGCCGCCCGCGCTCGTGCACAACCTCGCCCACAACAAGGTGCTGCACGAGAAGATCGTCTTTCTGACCGTGATCACCGAAGACGTTCCGCACGTAGGCGGCGAGCAGCGCGTCACCGTGAAGCGCAGCGGTAAAGGCTTCCATAGCGTGGTGGCGCGCTACGGTTTCATGCAGGATCCCGACATCAACGAGGTGCTCGCGGCGTGCAAGGCGAACGGGCTCGACATCCCGCTCGAGGGGACCACGTTCTTCCTGGGCCGTGAGACGTTGATCGCGTCGGACCGCCCGGGAATGGCGATGTGGCGCGAACGGCTGTTTGCGTTCATGTCGCGCAACGCACTGCGCGCGACCGCGTTTTTCAAAATCCCGACCAATCAGGTATTCGAGGTGGGCTCGCAGGTCGAGCTTTAGCTCGCGGACAGGGTGGACGGCACGTAGGGCGCTTCGTGCACCACCGCGGGCTTGCGGCGCGACAGCACGAGCCACCATTCTCGCGCCGACGTCACCACCAGCATCGCCACCACGCCCATGAAGAAGAGCGCGACGACCGCATTCAGCCGGTCGTTGAAGATCAGCCGCGCCGCGTTCGGGACCGTGGAATCGGCGAGCGACGCGGCGTGTGCCAGGAAGCCGAGCTTGGGATCGGCCGAGAATACCTTCTGCCATCCCGCCGTCATCGTGACGATGATCAGCCAGGCCAGCGGCCCGAGGGTCACCCAGATGTAGCGTTGCCGGCCCATCTTGATCAGGATCGTGGTCGCAACGCAGAGCGCCACCGCGGCAAGCAGCTGGTTCGAGATCCCGAACAGCGGCCACAGCGAATTGATCCCGCCCAGCGGGTCCACGACGCCCTGGTACAGGAAGTAACCCCACCCCGCGCACACGAGCGCGCTCGCGAGCAGCACGCTCGGATACCACGACGTTCGCCCGAACTTCGGCCAGACGTGACCGACGATCTCCTGCAGCATGAAGCGGCCGACGCGCGTGCCGGTGTCGATCGTAGTGAGAATGAACAGCGCTTCGAACATGATCGCGAAGTGATACCAGAGCGCGGTCAGCGTTTTGCCGCCCAGGGCGCTCGTCAGATCCGAGAAGATGTGGGCCATACCGACCGCGAGGGACGGCGCACCTCCCGTCCGCCCCACCAGCGACCCTTCGCCCATCTGCACCGCGAGCGACTGCATGTAATCCGGCGTGACGACGAATCCGGCCGCGTTCAGCACATCGGACGCGCCCGCGAGCGCCGCGGGCGTCGTGTTCATAGCGAAGTACACCCCGGGGTCGAGCGTGCAGGCCGCGATCATCGCCATGATCCCGACGAACGACTCCATGATCATCCCGCCGTAGCCGATCAGGCGCGCGTCGGTCTCGCGCGTGATCATCTTGGGTGTCGTTCCTGACGCGACCAGCGCGTGAAATCCCGAGATCGCGCCACACGCGATCGTGATGAACGCAAATGGGAACAGCTTGCCCGCGAACACCGGCCCTTCGCCGGCCGTCGCGAACGGGGTCAGCGCGGGCATGCGCAGCGGCGGGAGGATGATCAGGATGGCGAGTCCCAGCACCACCACCGTCGTGATCTTGAGGAAGGTCGAGAGATAGTCGCGCGGGCACAGCAGCATCCACACCGGCAGCACCGACGCGATGAATCCGTAGGCGATCATCATCCAGGTGATCGTCGTGCCGCTGTGCGTGAACGCGGCCGAGAGCGCCGGATTGCCCGCTACACTGCCGCCCGCGACCAGCGCGATCAGAAGGAGAATCGCGCCGGCGATCGAGGCTTCGGCCACCTTGCCGGGACGCCAGCGCTTCATCCACCAGCCCATGAGGAGCGCGATCGGTACCGTACACGCGATCGTGAACAGCCCCCACGGCGACGCGCGCAGCGCATTCACCACGATCAGCGCCAGCACCGCGAGCAGAATGATCATGATCGCAAGCACCGCGATCATCGCCGTCACCCCCGTGACCTTGCTGACCTCCTCCTTCGCCATCTGCCCGAGTGACTTGCCGTCGCGGCGCAGCGAGCAGAACAGGATGGTGAAGTCCTGCACTGCGCCGCCCAGCACGACGCCGATGACGAGCCACAGCGTCCCGGGGAGGAATCCGAACTGCGCGGCGAGCACCGGACCCACCAGCGGCCCCGCGCCGGCGATCGCCGCGAAGTGGTGTCCGAACAACACCCACTTGTTGGTCGGGACAAAGTCATGGCCGTTATTGAATCGCTCGGCGGGTGTAGCGCGGCCGGGATCGAGTCCAAAGACTTTGTCGGCGAGGAACTTCGCGTAGAAGCGGTAGCCGATGACGTACGTGCAGACGGCGGCGGTGAGGAGCCAGGCGGCGCTGATCGTCTCACCACGGGCCAGCGCCAGGACGCCGAAGCCGACCGCGCCCAGCACCGAAATCACGATCCAGATCAGCGCTCGCACGGGGCGTAAGTTGTGGCGCCGCTTGCCGATGTTCAAGTTCGAACATAGGTTCGAACTCCTTGAGCCACCGCAGCCCCACCAGCTCCTACCCCTGGTTCACGAGCGGTCGCGAAGCTGCCGCGCCCGCGGTGCAAGAGCGACCC